>JAGQTO010000150.1:11228-19255 GCA_020439025.1 Mycobacterium sp.
CGCAGCCAGTCGGCCAGGCTGACGCCGTTGAGCCTGCCCTCGAACCCGCTGTAGGCGGCGGCGTAGGCGCCCTTGTGGAAGACCGCCTCCACCGTAGTGGTGTCCAGTTCGGGGTGGAAATCGGCTCCGGGACTGTGCGCCACGCAATGCGGCGGCCAAGACGAGACATAGTCGGGATGCTCGGAGAAGTGGTCCCCCGGATCTACGTGGTAGTCCTTGGTCGCCACGACATGGTCGTACCCGTGGTCCCCGGCCAGCAGAGCGTTGATCGCCGGCACGACGTCGTCGCCCCCGGCGACCGCCAGCGACCCGCCCGAGCAGAAGTCGTTCTGAACGTCGACGATGAGCAAGGCGCGCATTCCCCCACCGTAACCACACATCACCGGCGCCCGCGCGCTGAGACCGGCTGATGGGAACTGGGCCAATGGGAAGACCGTTCGATTTCTTCGAGGCCGCCGAGTTGCCGGTCCCGGCGATCACCGCCGCGCAGGCCGAGTCCATCGCCGCCGAACACTTCGGATTGCGGGCCACCGCTACCGCTTTGGGCAGCAACCAGGACGCGAACTTCCTGTTGCGCACCCCCATCGCCGAGCCGATCGGGGTGCTCAAGATCGCCAACCCGGCCTTCACCCGCCTGGAACTGGAGGCCCAGGACGCCGCGGCGGCGTTCCTCGCCGCGGCCGAAGGCATCCGCACCGCGATCAACGGGAGCGCGACGATCGCACAGATCGGCGGGGAGACCCCCGATGAGAACCCCCTGTTCGCGCGAGTCATCGCCTATCTCGCGGGCGGGACGCTGAGCGGGGACTTCTATCTGCGCCCCCACCGGGTGGCCGCCCTCGGCGATCTGGCCGGGCGCACCTGCCGCGCGCTGGCCTCCTTCGACCATCCGGGCGTGGACCGGGTGCTGCAGTGGGACCTTCGGCATGCCCAGCGCACCGTGGCGACCCTGGCCGGCCACGTCACCGACCCGCACCGCCGCGAGGCGGTCCTGGGGGCGGCCGCCGAGGCCTGGCAAGCGGTCGCCGATCTGGCCGACGACCTGCCGGTCCAGGTCATCCACGGCGATATCACCGACGACAACGTCGTCGTCGGCCCGGACGGGCTGCCGGACGGGCTCATCGACTTCGGCGACCTGATGCGGTCCTGGACCGTCGGCGAATTGGCGGCGACGGTGTCGGGCGTGCTGCACCACGACGGCGCCGAACCGGCGGCGACGATTCCCGCGATCCGGGCGTTTCACGCGGTGCGGCCGCTGAGTCCCGGCGAAGCGGACGCGCTCTGGCCGCTCGTCGTTCTTCGGGCGGCGGTGATCGTGGTCAGCGGAATCCACCAGAGCACCTTGGACGCCGATAACGCCTACGCCAGCGCCCGGGTCGGCCCCGAATGGCGAATCTTCCAGCGCGCCGTCGAGATTCCACTGGATGTGATGACGGCCCAGATCCGCCACGCGCTCGGCATGCCACTCGACAGCGACAACATCGCCGGCGAGACGGCGCTGATCGGCGGCCTGGACCCTCGCGACATCTCCCGGCTCGATCTGTCGGTGGACTCCGACGGTATGGACGGCGGCGCGTGGACAAAGCCCGGCTGCGAGGACGAGCTGGCGCGCCGGGCGATCGACGCCGGGGCGGCGGCCGCCATCGGCATCTTCGGCCGACCGCGGCTGACCCGGTCGGCAACGCTGAGCCCGGACTCCCCCGCCACCGTGGCC
This sequence comes from Mycobacterium sp., assembly GCA_020439025.1. Lineage (GTDB taxonomy): Bacteria > Actinomycetota > Actinomycetes > Mycobacteriales > Mycobacteriaceae > Mycobacterium. The sequence continues at coordinate 12,943 of JAGQTO010000150.1, forward strand.
ACCGGTGTCGACCTGTGGCCGGCCGCCGCGCTGTCCGTCCACGCGCCGTGGCCGGGAGCGGTCCAGGCATCCCCCGGGCTGCTGGCCCTGGCCGGGGCCGACGGCACTGTGGAGATCCATGGCGCCGTTCACCCCGCCGTGGCCGGTGGCGATGTCGGTGCGGGTGCCGAGGTGGCCACCGTCGACGGCCCGGTGTGGATCCAGGTTCGTCGCGGCGGCGGGAACGCCCCGCGGTTCGTCCGGCCGGAATACGCCGCCGGCTGGCTGAGCCGGGTCAGCGATCCCGGGGTGCTGCTGGGACTACCGCACCTGCCCGGGCTGGTCGACGACGGTGCCACGTTGCGCCACCGGCGATCCCGCTCTTTCGCCGAAGTCCAGGAGCATTACTACGAACATCCGCCGCGGATGGAACGGGGCTGGCGCGAGCACCTCGTCGACACCGACGGCCGCAGCTACCTGGACATGGTGAACAACGTCGCGATCCTGGGCCACGGCCACCCCGGGTTGGCCGACGCGGTGGCGCGCCAGTGGCGGCGGCTCAACACCAACTCGCGGTTCAACTACGGCGCTGTCGTGGCATTGTCGGAACGGCTGGCCGCCACCCTTCCCGATCCGCTGGACACGGTGTTCCTGGTCAATTCCGGCTCCGAGGCCGACGACCTGGCGCTGCGCCTGGCGATGGCGGCCACCGGCCGTCACGACATCGTCGCCGTGGCCGAGGCGTACCACGGCTGGACCTACGCCACCGACGCCATCTCGACCTCCGTCGCCGACAATCCCAACGCACTGACCACCCGTCCGGCGTGGGTGCACACCGTCCCCTCCCCCAACGCCTACCGCGGCGAGCACCGCGGAGCCGACGCCTCGAGGTACGCGGTCGAGGCCGTCGCCGTCATCGACGACCTCGCCGCCCGGGGAGCACCGCCGGCGGCGTTCATCTGCGAGCCGTTCTACGGCAACGCCGGCGGGATGGCGCTGCCGGACGGCTATCTCACCGCGGTGTACACGGCGGTGCGGGCGGCCGGCGGGCTGGCCATCGCCGACGAGGTCCAGGTGGGCTACGGCCGGACCGGTCGCTGGTTCTGGGCATTCGAGCAGCAGGGCGTGGTGCCCGACATCGTGTGCGTGGCCAAGGCGATGGGCAACGGCCAGCCACTGGGCGCGGTGATCACCACCAGGGCGATCGCCGAGGCCTACCGCAGCCAGGGGTATTTCTTCTCCTCGGCCGGCGGCAGCCCGGTGTCCTGCGTTGTCGGGCTGACCGTCCTGGACGTGCTGGAACGCGACGGACTGCAGCGCAACGCCCTCGTCGTCGGCGACCATCTCATCGCCCGGATCAACGAACTGGCGACCCGCCACCCGCTGATCGGCACGGTCCACGGCAGCGGGCTGTATCTGGGCGTCGAACTGGTGCGTGACCGCACCACACTGGAGCCGGCGACCGAGGAGACCGCGGCGATCTGCGAGCGCATGCGCGAACTGGGGGTGATCGTGCAGCCGACCGGTGACCGTCAGAACGTCCTGAAGATGAAACCGCCGATGTGTATCACCCTGGAGTCGGCGGACTACTTCGTCGACATGCTCGAACTGGTGCTGCGCACCGGCTGGTAGGGGCGGGTCAGGGCCGCCTGGTAATTCAGGGCCGCGCCGCCAGCCAGTCCCGTTGGGCTCGAACAAAGGCCGCATCGACCACGGCCCCGTGGCCCGGCACGTAGATTCCGTCCTGCCGGCCTGCCCGGAGCACCCGGTCAAGGGTCGCCGGCCATGCGCGGAGGTCCGAGCCGTCGTCGATCGCCGGTTCGGCGGACTCCTCGACGAGATCGCCGCAGAACACCACCGCCGGATCACCCGGCACGACCACGATGAGGTCGTGATCGGTGTGGCCGCGGCCCGGGTGTTCGACCGTGACGACGGGCCCGCCGAGGTCGATCTGCGAGCTCCGCGCCACCGGGTGGTCGGGCCGGCGGGCACGGCGCATCGCCTCGGCGACCTCGGCGGGATCGGCCCCATGGCGCACCGCGTCGTCGCCGGTCTCCTCGATCCGGCTGCCCAGCGCGTCCGACACCGCCGGAGCGGCGTGGATCCGGGCGCCGGGGAAGCCACCGCAGCCGAGCACATGGTCGAAGTGGTAGTGGGTCATCACCAGGTGATCGACCGCAGATCCGGTCAGCGCTCGCACGTCCTCGCCGATCCCTGAAGCCTCGGAAAGGGTTGTGCCGCAGTCGATCAGCAGCGTCGAGCGGGTCCCGCGCACCAGACCGACGGTGACGTCGAGGAACGGCAACCGACAGCGGTACACCCCGTCCGCCAGCGTTTCCCAGCCGTGATTCATCGAATCCCGACAGTAATCGGCGGGCGCCGGCGCCGTTCGACGTCCGGATTGCAGCGCCAGAAACGGCGAAGATAGTGTGGTCACATGTCCGGAATGGCCGCCGCGCGGCGGTGAGCATGCGGATCGCGCTACTGTCCTACCGGAGCAAGACCCACTGTGGCGGCCAGGGCGTCTATGTACGCCACCTGAGCAGGGGCCTCGCTGAACTCGGGCACCGGGTCGAGGTCTTCTCCGGGCAGCCCTATCCCGAGCGGCTGGATTCCAGGGTGCGGTTGACCCGGGTGCCCAGCCTGGACCTGTACCGCGAGCCCGACCCGTTCCGGACCCCTCGTCCCGGCGAGATCCGCGACCGGATCGACCTGCTCGAGGTGGCCACCATGTGGACCGCGGGTTTTCCCGAGCCGCGCACCTTCAGCCTGCGGGCCGCCCGCCTGCTCGCGCAGCGCCGGGGAGACTTCGACGTGGTCCACGACAACCAGTGCCTGGGCTCGGGACTGCTTGAGATCGCCCGCCACCTGCCGGTCGTAGCCACGGTTCACCACCCGATCACCCGGGACCGCACCGTCGATCTGGCGGCCGCGACGTGGTGGCGCAAACCCCTGGTGCACCGTTGGTACGGGTTCCTCGGCATGCAGAAGCGGGTGGCCCGCAGGATTCCCGACCTGCTGACGGTGTCGTCGTCGTCGGCCGCCCACATCGTCGAGGACTTCGGGGTACGGCCCGATCAGGTGCACGTCGTTCCGCTGGGAGTGGACACCGAGGTGTTCGCCCCGCCCGGGCGGCCGCGGGTCCCCGGTCGGGTCATCGCCATCGCTTCGGCCGACCGGCCCCTGAAGGGGATCGCCAACCTGCTGCGGGCGATCGCCGCACTGCGCGCCACCCACGATGTCGAGTTGCAGCTGGTCGCCAAACTCGAGCCCAACGGCCCCACCGAGAAGCTGATCGCCGAACTCGGCCTGTCCGATATCGTCCACGTGTCGGCCGAACTTCCCGACGCCGAGGTCGCCGCCCTGCTCAGATCGGCTGAAATCGCTTGCATCCCTTCGCTCTACGAGGGTTTCTCGCTGCCCGCCGTTGAGGCGATCGCCAGCGGGACCCCGACCGTCGCCAGCCGCGCCGGGGCGCTACCGGAGGTGCTCGGCGAGGACGGGGCGTGCGCCGATCTGGTACCGCCGGGCGATCCGGGTGCGCTCACCGCGGCCATCGGAAGTCTGCTGGACTCACCTGACCGGCGGCACCGACTCGGGGCCGCCGGTCGGCGGCGCGCGGTGGAGATGTTCAGCTGGGAGGCGGTGGCGGCCCAGACGGTGCGCGTCTACCAGCGGGCGATCGAACGCACGGCGCGGAGCCGCGGCAGCGCATGCTGACTGTGGACTACAACCGGCTGAACATCGTTGCCGGAACGACGGTGATCGACGTCGGCTGCGGTGCCGGCCGGCACACCTTCGAGGCCTACCGCCGCGGTGCCGACGTCATCGCGTTCGACCAGAACGAAGCCGAACTGGCCGACGTCGAGGCCATGCTGGCCGCCATGGGCCAGGCCGGCGAGGCACCCGAATCGGCCAGGGCCCGGACCCAGGTCGGCGACGCACTGGCGCTGCCCTATTCGGACGACACCTTCGACACCGTGATCGCCTCGGAGATCCTCGAACACATTCCCGATGACGGCCGGGCCGTCGCCGAACTCGCCCGGGTACTCAAACCCGGCGGATCGCTGGCTGTCACGGTCCCTCGCTGGCTGCCCGAACGGATCTGCTGGCTGCTCTCGGACGCCTACCACGCCAATGAGGGCGGCCACGTCCGGATCTACCGGGCTGAACGGCTGCGGTCCATGCTGGAGACCAGCGGCCTGCGCTTCACCCACTCCCACCACGCGCACGCATTGCACTCGCCGTACTGGTGGCTGAAATGCGCTGTGGGCGTTGACAACAACGACAATGTTCTGGTTCGGAGCTACCACCGGATGCTGGTCTGGGACATGATGTCCGCTCCGGTCCTGACCCGGGCCGCCGAGGCCGCGCTGAACCCACTGATCGGCAAGAGTGTGGCGCTGTACTTCGAGAAGCCCGGCCCAAGTAGAACCAGCCCAGAACAGACCAGCACAGGGAAGACCAGCACAGGGGCACCCGATGCGCGCGGAGTCTGACCTCTCCGGGGTGCCGGGAGTCACCGGGGTGATCACCCCGGCGCAGTGCCGCCAGACCGCGCGGTCCATCGCCGCCGTGCAGCTGCCCTCCGGTGAGATCCCCTGGTCGGAGACCGGGCACACCGATCCGTGGGACCACGTCGAGTGCGCAATGGCTCTGACCGCCGCCGGATTGATCGAGGAGGCCCGCGCCGCCTTCGAATGGTCCCGGCGCGAACAACGCCCGGACGGTTCCTGGGCGATCCGGTACCTGCGCGGCAGGGTCGAAGATGCCAACAGCGACTCGAACTTCTGCGCCTACATCGCCGCCGGGGTATGGCACCACTGTGCGGTGACCGGCGACCGGGACTTCGCCGAACGGATGTGGCCCACGGTCCGGGCCGCGATCGACTTCGTCCTGGGCCTACAGGCCGGCACCGGCGAGATCTACTGGGCCACCGGGCCGGCCGGAACGCTGACCGAGGCGCTGCTGACCGGATGTTCGAGCGTGTACCACAGCATCCGCTGCGCGCTGGCACTGGCCGAGCGGCTCAGCCGGCCCCAGCCGGAGTGGGAGGTCGCCCTCGGCCGGCTCGGACACGCGATCGCCGAACACGCGCAGGCCTTCGTCGCCAAACCCCTGCACTCGATGGACTGGTACTACCCGATCCTCGGCGGCGCGGTCCGCGGGCCGGCCGCGCACGACCGGATCGCCCGGCGCTGGGACGAGTTCGCCGTGGAAGGTCTGGGCATCCGGTGCGTCAACGACCGGCCGTGGGTGACCGGAGCCGAGACCTGCGAGCTGGTTATGGCACTGGAGGCCATCGGCGACCGGAGCCGCGCGATGCGGCAGTTCGCCGCCATGCAGCACCTCCGGGAGGCCGACGGCTCGTACTGGACCGGCCTGGTCTACGCCGACGGCAAGCGCTGGCCGGTGGAACGCACCACCTGGACTGGCGCCGCGGTCATCCTGGCCGCCGACGCCCTGTCGGCGACGACAGTCGGGGCCGGGATCTTCCGCGCCGACGACCTGCCGCGCGGCCTGGAAGGCGATTACGACTGCGAGTGCGTCCGGAGCTGATCGCCCGGCGCGCCCGCCACCCGTTGCAGAACGCGCAGCGAACCGGTGTGCCCGACCTCGGTGAACGCCCCGGATGCCAGCGCCCGGCAGTAGATCTCAAAGGGCGGTCGGCCCCCGTCGCGTGGGTCGGGAAACACGTCGTGGATGATTAGCGCCCCGCCGACCTCGACCCACCGGGCCCAGCCGTCGAAATCGGCGTGGGCGGCCGCCGCGCTGTGGCCGCCGTCGATGAACAGCACCCTAAGGGGCGTGCGCCAGCCCTGGGCCACCACCGCGGAGTTGCCGACCACAGCCACCACGGTGTCCTCGAGACCGGCGGTGTCGAGGGTGCGCCGCAGCGCGGGCAGGGTGTCGAAGCGCCCGCTGACCGGATCCACCAGCGTGGTGTCGTGGTATTCCCAGCCGGGCTGATGTTCCTCGGATCCGTGGTGGTGGTCGACGGTGTAGAGCACAGCGTTGCGGGCCGCGGCGGCGGCACCCAGAAGCAGGGTCGACTTGCCGCAATAGGTCCCGATCTCAACCGCCACGCCGCCGTCGAGATACCCGGCCGCGGCCTCGAACAGCGCCCGCCCCTCGTGTTCCGGCATGAACCCGGTCACCGTCGCGGCGAGATCCAGCAAACGCGTGGTCCGCGCGTCGGCTGGGGTTGCGTCGGCGGAAACCATGGTGCGACCGTAACCCACCCTCAGCAGCCCTTGGACCGTCCGGCCGGCGACGCGCCCGGCCTCGGGAACGGACCCGCCCCTGCCCCAACGGGTAAGTTCGAGATCACCGA
>JAGQTO010000151.1 GCA_020439025.1 Mycobacterium sp.
TCGAAGATGTAGACCGCCTCGCCGCGGACCTGCCCGAGCACGACGTTGCGCGCGGTGACGTCGCCGACGGTGGACATCACGCCCCGCTTCCAGCGGTCGACGATCTCGCCGGACTCCTGCTCGTAGTCGAAGCCGTGCGCCCGCGCCCAGGACTTGCGGCGCCGGCCCAGACCACGACGACGGCCGATGTCGACATACAGCAGCACCGCCGCACCCACGAAGCAGAGTGCGGACAGCGTGAACCAGAAGGGAACCATCGGTCGTAGCGTAACCGTTCCCCGCCGTTCACCGAGAGTCCTCGCAGGTAACAACAGGGTCACCGTTTTTGCCGAGCAGACGCAAAAGGCCCCGACACGCCGGGCGTGTCGGGGCCTTTTGCGTCTGCTCGCAGGGCTAACCAGCGGCCAAGACCAGCGAATCCCCGTCCTCGGAGACATTGACCTCGACCGTGTCGCCGTCGTGGATCTCGCCGGCCAGCAGCATCTTGGCCAACTGGTCGCCGATGGCCTGCTGGACCAGCCGGCGCAACGGCCGGGCCCCGTAGACCGGGTCGAACCCGCGCTCGGCAAGCCACTCCTTGGCCGGCAGCGAGACCTGCAGTTCCAGGCGCCGCTGGGAAAGCCGCTTCTTGAGCTGAGCCAACTGGATGTCGACGATCTGGACCAGTTCCTCGGGGTTGAGGGCGTCGAAGATCAGCACGTCGTCGAGTCGGTTGATGAACTCCGGCTTGAACGCCGCGCGCACCGCCGCCATCACCTGCTCCTCGGTGCCGCCGGACCCCAGGTTGGAGGTCAGGATGAGGATGGTGTTGCGGAAGTCCACCGTGCGGCCCTGGCCGTCGGTGAGCCGTCCCTCGTCGAGCACCTGCAGAAGCACGTCGAAGACATCCGGGTGGGCCTTTTCGACCTCGTCGAAGAGCACCACCGTGTAGGGCCGCCGCCGCACCGCCTCGGTCAGCTGACCGCCCTGGTCGTAGCCGATGTAGCCGGGAGGCGCGCCGACCAGGCGGGCCACCGAGTGCTTCTCGCCGTACTCGCTCATGTCGATGCGGACCATGGCCCGCTCGTCGTCGAACAGGAAGTCGGCCAGCGCCTTGGCCAGCTCGGTCTTGCCGACACCGGTCGGCCCCAGGAACAGGAACGAGCCGGTGGGCCGGTTGGGGTCGGCGACCCCGGCCCGGGTACGACGCACCGCATCAGAAACGGCAGCCACCGCCTTCTTCTGCCCGATGACCCGCTTGCCGAGCTCGTCCTCCATGCGCAGCAGCTTGGCGGTCTCGCCCTCGAGCAGCCGGCCGGCCGGGATGCCGGTCCAGGAGGCCACCACGTCGGCGATGTCGTCGGGGCCAACCTGCTCCTTGAGCATGACGGCCTCGCGGGCCTGCGCCTGCGGCAGCGCGGCGTCGAGTTTCTTCTCGACCTCCGGGATGCGGCCGTAGCGCAGTTCGGCGGCCTTGGCCAGGTCGCCGTCGCGCTCGGCCCGGTCGGCCTCGCCGCGCAGGTCCTCCAACTGCTCCTTGAACTCGCGGACGATGTCGATGGCGTTCTTCTCGTTCTGCCAGCGGGTGGTCAGCTCGGCCAGTTTCTCCTTCTGGTCGGCCAGCTCGCCGCGCAGCTTCTCCAGCCGTTCCTTGGAGGCCTCGTCCTCCTCCTTGGCCAGCGCCATCTCCTCGATCTCCAGGCGGCGCACCAGACGCTCGACCTCGTCGACCTCGACGGGCCGGGAGTCGATCTCCATGCGCAGCCGGGACGCGGCCTCGTCGACCAGGTCGATGGCCTTGTCCGGCAGGAACCGGCTGGTGATGTAGCGATCGGAGAGGCTGGCCGCCGCGACCAGTGCGGAGTCGGTGATCTGCACGCCGTGGTGCACCTCGTAGCGGTCCTTCAGACCGCGCAGGATGCCGACGGTGTCCTCCACCGAGGGCTCGCCGACGAACACCTGCTGGAAGCGCCGTTCCAGGGCGGCGTCCTTCTCGATGTATTTGCGGTACTCGTCGAGGGTGGTCGCCCCGACCAGTCGCAGTTCACCGCGGGCCAGCATCGGTTTGATCATGTTGCCGGCGTCCATCGCGCCCTCGCCGGTCGCGCCGGCGCCGACGATGGTGTGCAGCTCATCGATGAAGGTGATGATCTGCCCGGCGGATTCCTTGATCTCGTCCAGGACGGCCTTGAGCCGCTCTTCGAACTCGCCGCGGTACTTCGCCCCGGCCACCATCGACCCGAGGTCCAGGGAGATGACGGTCTTGTCGCGCAGGCTCTCCGGGACGTCGCCGTCGATGATGCGCTGGGCCAGGCCCTCGACGATGGCGGTCTTACCGACGCCGGGTTCGCCGATCAGAGCGGGATTGTTCTTGGTCCGGCGCGAGAGGATGTGGATGACCCGCTCGATCTCGGTATGGCGATCGACAACCGGAT
>JAGQTO010000152.1 GCA_020439025.1 Mycobacterium sp.
GCCAACCAGAAGGGCGGGGTGGCCAAGACGACCACGGTGGCCTCGTTGGGGGCGGCGTTGGTGGCCGAGGGCAGCAAGGTTCTGCTCGTCGACTTCGACCCGCAGGGATGTCTGACGTTCTCGCTGGGAACCGACCCGGACAAGCTGCCGGTGTCGGTGCACGAGGTGCTGCTCGGCGAGGTCGAACCCGGCGCGGCGCTGGTGACCACCCCCGAGGGCATGAGCCTGCTGCCGGCCAATATCGACCTGGCCGGGGCCGAGGCCATGCTGCTGATGCGGGCCGGGCGCGAGTATGCGCTCAAGCGGGCCCTGGCCAAGCTGGCCGACTACGAGTTCGACGTGGTGCTCATCGACTGCCCGCCGTCGCTGGGTGTGCTCACCCTCAACGGGCTGACCGCCGCCGGCGAGGTGATCGTGCCGCTGCAATGCGAGACCCTGGCGCACCGCGGCGTGGGCCAGTTCCTGCGCACGGTCGCCGACGTCCAGCAGATCACCAACCCGGATCTGAAGCTGCTCGGCGCTCTGCCCACGCTGTACGACTCGCGCACCACTCACAGCCGCGACGTGCTGTTCGACGTCTCCGACCGCTACGACCTGCCGGTGCTCTCTCCGCCGATCCCGCGCACCGTGCGGTTCGCCGAGGCCAGCGCCTCAGGCTCGTCGGCGCTGGCCGGCCGGAAGAACAAGGGCGCCATCGCCTATCGGGAGCTGGCCAAGGCCCTGCTCCAGCACTGGCGCTCGGGTAAGAAGCTGCCGAACTTCGAGGCTTCGGCTTAACCGCCCGGCTCAGCCCGCGGCCGGTCCGAACGCGGCCAGTTCCGATCCGCGCTGCTCGATGACCATCGGCCCGCTGACCGCGGGCATCACCGCACCGGTCCCGGACGGATGCGCCAGCGGGATTACCCGCTCCAGGGAGCCGTCGGCCGGGTCGCAGACTGCCAGCCCGTCGGCGACCGGGATCAGCAGCCGGCCCGTCATCATCGTCGCCGGACCCAGGGGTGCCTGCGCGCCGGTGCCCTCGACGGTGTAGCGGTAGCCCAGCTTGCTGTCGAACACCAGCACCGAGTTGCCGGTCCACCAGGTGATCATGTCGCCGGCCCGGGTGACGGCCGGGGCCGTACCGCTCAGGACGGGCGGGCCGGGCAACGGCGTCTCGGAAACCGTGGTGCCGGTCTCGTCGTACACCACCACCCGCGGTTCCGGCGTCGGCAGGTACACCGCGGTGGTGGTGGTCGCCGAGGCCAGCACCCGGGCCTCCGCGTCGATCGCCACCCCGGGCAACTCGACGTGCTTGGTGTCCGGCTCGTCCTCCTCCTTGGCCGGCTTGAGCAGCGTCAGGCGCAGGTCTTGCTTGCCCGGGCAGGCCTCCAGGACGCCGACCCCGCTCTCACTGCCGGCGGCCGACATCAGCGCGCACCCGGTGCCCAGCTTTGTGTTGACCGGTTTCACCGGGGCGTCGATCTCTCCGTAGGACAGCATCCGGATCAGGTCGGTGCGCCACAGCTCCAGGCGGGTCGCCCCGGCCGAGAGCACCGCACTGCCGTCGGAGGTCACCACCACGACCTTGTCGGCATAACTGGTGCGGGTTGGTCCGCGCTGGCCGGTGGCGGCTTTCAGGCCGCTGACCTGGCCGCAACCGCGTTGGTCGGGATAGACCGCGACGGCAAGGTCGTAGACATAGGACACCGCGCACAACTCGGCGTCGCGGGCGTAGCTCCACAGCTGCTCACCGCTCTGCGGATCCAGTCCCGCCACGGTCCGGCCGTCGCCGGTGATCACCACGCCTCCGAGGGACACCGGGGCCAGGGTGCGGGTGCTGGTCGCGGTCCACCGCTGCTGCAGGGCCGATGGCACGGCCGTGGCGGCAGTGGTGGCGGGAGCCGGCTGCGCCGACGGCCGGCTGATGGTGGCGCGCTCGGAACTGCGCCACCAGAACAGGCCGATGACCGCGACCACCACAGCGGCGATTGCCGCCGCGGCGATGAGGTCCCCCCTGGTGCGGCGTTCCGGTCTGACCATCGCCGTCAGTCGGTGGTC
>JAGQTO010000153.1 GCA_020439025.1 Mycobacterium sp.
GTGTTGGAGTCGATACCGCTGCGGTGCAGCCACGTCGACGCCTACCGGTTCTTCACCCCGGCCGCCGCGGCCCGCAACGATGGCACCCCCACCCGTGCCACCCAGGCCCAATGGGAGCAGCCCGGCTGTCTGCACGCGAACATGGACCTCTACAAATGGTCCTACAAGCTCGGACCGCTGGTGGACTCCGCACTGCTGATGAACTGCCTGGACCTCGCCGCGGACGCCCGGGAATTGGACATGCGGGCCAGTCCCTACGATCTGCGCGAGCACGGGTTCTCACCGATCGCCGTCGAGGAACCCGGCGGCCGCGCCGAGTACGTGCGACGGCAGGGCGAGATCGCCGAGCGGGCCGCCCGGCTGCGCGCGGCACTGCTCCGGCGCTGTGAAAACCTGCTGCTCATCGCGGGTGACATAGCGGCGGCGTCGGGTCGGCAGTGAACGGCCGATAGGATCAGACGACTTTCCCGCAGGGAGGAACCAATGAAGAAGTCGAAATCCGATCGGGTGTCCGTGGGCAATCTGCGGGTGGCACGCAGCCTGTACAATTTCATCAACGACGAGGCCCTGCCCGGCACCGGGGTCGATCCCGAGAGTTTCTGGTCGGGTGTGGACAAGGTGGTCGCCGACCTGACCCCGCGCAACGAGGAATTGCTGGCGCGGCGCGAGGACCTGCAGGCCCAGATCGACAAGTGGCACCGCCAGCGCATCATCGGCGGCTTCGAGCTCGACGACTACCGGCAGTTCCTGACCGATATCGGTTATCTGCTGCCCGAGCCGGCCGACTTCACCATCACCACCTCCGGCGTCGACGCCGAGATCACCTCCACGGCCGGCCCGCAGCTGGTCGTGCCGATCCTCAACGCGCGCTTCGCCCTCAACGCCGCCAACGCCCGCTGGGGCTCGCTGTATGACGCGCTGTATGGCACCGATGTGATCAGCGAGGAGGGCGGCTCCGAGAAGGGCTCCGGTTACAACAGGGTGCGTGGCGACAAGGTCATCGCCTACGCGAGGCGCTTTCTCGACGACGTGGTCCCGCTGAGTTCCGGCAGTTACAACGCCGCCAGCTCCTTCCTGGTGGAGGACGGTCAGTTACAGGTCGAACTGGGCGACTCCAGCGTGGTCGGGCTGGCCGATCCCGGTCAGTTCGCCGGCTACACGGGGGACCCCGCGGCACCGGAATCGGTGCTGCTGGTCCATCACGGACTGCACATCGAGATCCTCATCGACCGCGATTCGCCGATCGGGTCGACCGACCCGGCCGGCATCAAGGATGTCGTGCTCGAATCCGCGGTCACCACCATCATGGACTTCGAGGATTCGGTGGCCGCCGTGGACGCGGCGGACAAGATCGTGGGCTACCGCAATTGGCTGGGCCTGAACAAGGGCGACCTCGCCGAGGAGGTCGCCAAGGGCGGCACCACTTTCACCCGGGTGCTCAACGACGACCGCACCTACACCGGACCCGACGGGCAGACCATCACCCTGCCCGGCCGCAGCCTGCTGTTCGTCCGCAACGTCGGTCACCTGATGACCAACGACGCGATCGTGTTCGGCAAGGGCGAGTCCGAGGGTCGCGAAGTTTTCGAAGGCATTCAGGACGCCCTGTTCACCAGCCTGATCGCGCTGCACGGCCTCAACGGGCAGAACAGCCGCACCGGCTCGATCTACATCGTCAAACCCAAGATGCACGGCCCGGAGGAGGTCGCCTTCACCTGCGAGTTGTTCAGCCGCGTCGAGGACGTGCTCGGCTTGCCGCAGGGCACCCTCAAGGTCGGCATCATGGATGAGGAGCGGCGCACCACGCTGAACCTCAAGGCCTGCGTGAAGGCCGCCGCGGACCGCGTGGTCTTTATCAACACCGGGTTCCTCGACCGCACCGGCGACGAGATCCACACCTCGATGGAGGCCGGCCCGATGATCCGCAAGGGCGCTATGAAGACCCAGCCGTGGATCCTGGCCTACGAGGACCAGAACGTCGACGTGGGCCTAGCGACCGGATTCTCCGGGCGGGCCCAGATCGGCAAGGGCATGTGGGCGATGACCGAGCTGATGGCCGACATGGTGGAGCAGAAGATCGGCCAGCCCCGCGCCGGGGCCACCACGGCGTGGGTCCCCTCGCCGACCGCGGCGACCCTGCACGCGATGCACTATCACTACGTCGACGTCTACGCGGTGCACCGCGAACTGGCCGGCGAGACCCGCACCACCATCGATGAGCTGCTGACCATCCCCCTGGCCGGCGAGCTGGCCTGGTCCACGGGCGAGATCCACGAGGAGGTCGACAACAACTGCCAGTCGATCCTCGGCTACGTGGTGCGCTGGATCGACGCCGGAGTCGGGTGTTCGAAGGTCCCCGACATCCACGACGTTGCGTTGATGGAGGACCGCGCCACCCTGCGCATCTCCAGCCAGCTGCTGGCCAACTGGCTGCACCACGGGGTCATCACCGAGGACGACGTCAAGACCAGCCTGCGGCGGATGGCCGCGGTCGTCGACGAGCAGAACGCGGGCGATCCCGGCTACCGACCAATGGCGCCGGACCCGGAGGCCAGCATCGCTTTCCAGGCCGCCCAGGAGCTGATCCTGTCCGGGGCCAGTCAGCCCAGCGGCTACACCGAGCCGATCCTGCATCGCCGCCGTCGCGAGTACAAGGCCAGTCTGGGGCTCTGAGCGATGGGCAGGCACAGCCTCCCCGGTTCCGGGGACTCCGCGTCCGGGCCCGCCGACCACGGCGGCGGTGACGAACCCTCCGGCCGGATCCCGCGGGCCGACGGCGGCTGGCAGGGTCGGCGACGCCGCACCGACGGCGGCCGCCGCGGCGTGAGTGTCGGGGTGATCGCGGCGCTGATAACGGTCGTGGTCCTGGTCGCCGGGGTTTTCCTGTGGCGGTTCTTCGGCGGCGTGCTCTCCAAAAGGTCCGCCGACGCCGCCCAGCAGTGTCTGGAGGGCACCGCGGAGGTCGCCGTGGTCGCCGACCCCTCGATCGTCGAGAACATCGCCTCCTTCGCCGAGGAGTTCAACTCCCAGACCACGCCGGTGGGCGATGTGTGCGTCAAGGTCGCGGTGCGGGAAGCCGGTTCGGACACTGTGTACAACGGGCTGACCGGATCCTGGCCGGGCGAGTTGGGCGCGATTCCGGCGCTGTGGATTCCGGCCAGTTCGGTTCAGCCGGCCCGGCTTCAGGTCGCTAACGGCAAGCAGGCGGTGATCGACGCCCGCTCCCTGGTGACCACCCCGGTGGTGCTGGCGGTCGCGCCGCAGGTCAAGAACGCCCTGGGCCAGGACGGCTGGGCGGCGCTGCCGGGCCTGCAGACCGACCCGAGCGCCCTGGACGGCCGTGATCTGCCGGGCTGGGGCTCACTGCGACTGGCCCTGCCGACGGTGGGCGGTGCCGACGCCACCTACCTGGCCGCCGAGGCCGTGGCGACCGCATCGGCCCCGGACGGGTCGCCGACCGACGGACTGGGCGCGGTCAGCACCCTGCTGGCCGGCCAGCCGCAACTGGCCGACAACACCGCCGAGACGGCGTGGAACGCCCTGATCGCCCCGGGCGACCCCGCGTTGGCACCGGTGCATGGCGTGGTCATGACTGAGCAGCAGGTGTTCGCCCGGTCCACCACGATGCCCGATGACGCCAGCCCCGTCGCGTCCTGGCTTCCCGCCGGGCCGGTCGCCCAGGCCGATTACCCCACCGTCCTGCTCTCCGGGCCGTGGCTGACCGAGGAGCAGGTCGACGCGGCCAGCCAGTTCGCCCGTTTCCTGCGCAAGCCCGACCAGGTCGCCAAGCTCAACGACGCGGGTTTCCGCGCCCCCGGAGCGGTCATGGAGGGCAACGACGTGGTCGGCTTCCCGGAACTCGGCGAATCGCTGGCGGTCGGCGACGACGCGCTGCGCAGCGCTCTGGCCGGCGCGGTCGCCCCCGCGGCAGGCGCGGTGACGACGGTCATGCTCGACCAGAACCTCAGCGGCGTGACGGGGGCCCTGGAGGGCCGCATCGCCGCGCTGCCGCCCGGAGCGGTCGTCGGGTTGTGGACCTTCGACGGCACCGAGGGCTCCGAGCCCGT
>JAGQTO010000017.1 GCA_020439025.1 Mycobacterium sp.
ACAACACACCGACATTTTACGGAACGGCGGGTTGCCGACGACCACGTCGTGGTGCCGCTGCAGTATTTCTTTCAAGGCCTCCGCGTTTTCGGTCGCATCAGCCAGCATTGTTGTGCCGAGCATGAGCAGGTCGTCATCAAGCGCCTGCTGCGGGGCTCCCCAAAGCAGGCTGTCACCGGCGGCGAGGTGTGGGCTATAGCCGATCCTCTGTTCGATGCTGGTGTCCCCTGCGGCGCGCAGCGCGGCGACCAATAATCGAAAGCGGGCGATGGCGACGGCGAAGGGGTTGATGTCGACGCCGTAGACGCTGTCGAGGGCCTTGCTGACGAGTTCCCGCGCGCCGAGTGCTGGGGCGTGGCGCTGCCAGCGGTCATGCAGGCGGTGGAAGGCGCCGAGTAGGAAATGCCCTGAGCCGCAGGTGGGGTCGATGACGGTGAAGCCATCCAGTGGTCGGTCGGCCAGGGCGGGTTCCAGGGTTTGGTCGAGGATGAACTCCTCTACGAAGTCCGGGGTTTGCAGCAGGGCGTAGGTCTTCTTGGCGTACTCCGACAGATCCTGATACGTATCGCCGAGGAACCGGGTGTCGATTCCGTGGAAGCCGTAGAGCGGTTGTCCGTCGTCGCCTTGCTGCCACCAGAACTCCAGCAATGCGCGGGCGGCGTCACCGGACGGGGCCACCAGATGCAGCGGGGAGAAGCTGTCCACCAGGGCGGCGGTGGCCGGGTACCTGGCGAAGTGCGCGATGACCTGGCCCAGCCATTCGCGGTCGGTGTCCTCCGGGTGGGCCTGGAAGTAGGCGCGGCGGGCATCCAGGGCCTGGGTGTGCTGGTCGGCGTCGGCGCCGCTGATCCAGCGCGGTGATACCAGGGCGTTGTCTTCGCAGTAGCGGGCGAACACCGTCATCAGCACCCAGGCGACTGCCGCCTGGGTGACACGTTCGTTGCGCCACTGCGCCCAC
Source organism: Mycobacterium sp. (assembly GCA_020439025.1). Taxonomy (GTDB): domain Bacteria; phylum Actinomycetota; class Actinomycetes; order Mycobacteriales; family Mycobacteriaceae; genus Mycobacterium. The sequence goes on from JAGQTO010000017.1 coordinate 959, forward strand.
GTGGCCGCGGTGCGTTGTGCGGTGGAGGCGGCGTTGTAGTCGGATTCCCATGCCTGCCACACCCCGGGCTGGCGTGCCGCATGGTCCTCACCGTCGACCCGCGCCCGCAGGTCGGTCTCGAGTTCGAGCACCTGCCGGCGCAACGCCGACACCAAATCCGAAGAACTCCAGGCCATTACCGGCTGCCTTTCGCGGCCAGGGCGGCCAGGTCGGGGTTCTGTGTCCACATCAGGAACTGGCTGGGGGAGCCGAGTTGGATGGGCTTGCGGTCGACCAGTGGGCCGTGTTGGCCGCGCAGTTGCGGAAGGATCAGCCACACTGGGCGGCGCCGAGGTGCGGAGAGGTCGCCGAGTTTGGTGAGGAGGTTGAGGTGGTCGTAGCGGGCCAACGGGGAGGCTTCGGTGAGGATCAGCGGACCCGTCTCGCCGGAATCAGTGAAGACCTTCTGTTCCAAATCGCTCCATAGTTGAGGAATGACACGGTCCACAACCGTCCGGAGGCCTTGGGCGTCGCGGGGGCCGGCGTCGGCGGCGTCGGCGCCGCGGATCAGATCCCATGACACGCCCTGGCGTTGAGCGAGGTCGCGCATTCCGGCGATGAGTGCGGCGGTGAGGTCGTGGATGTGTCCGTCGTAGATCTCGGCGAGGGCGGCCGCCACCCGTTCGTGCTCGCCGGGGCGGTCCGGGGGGATGGGCACCCCGATGGCCAGGAAGCCGCGCTCGTTGATCGAATTCAGCAGCACCGCAGCGTGGTTGGTGTCGGCGGCTGGTTCGACGGTAGTTCCACCGCCGGTCATCGTCGGCGGAGCGGTGGGCTTGCGGGTGTGCCAGGTGGTGAGGCTGGCGGGCTGGCTGTCGGCGAAGCGGTAGGCGTTCTTCTCGCCGTCCCACGTCAGCCCCAGGCTTGTCCGTTCGATGACGGTGTCGAGTTGGGGGCGCTGCGGAATCCGGCCCAGTTCGGGAAAGCGTGCCGCGATGCGGCTGCGGATCTGGGACGGGGACAGCGACTCGGTCTGGGACAGGCCGCGCAGGGCGACCTCGGCGGCCGCGGTGGGGGAGATGTCGCGGTCGTGCAGCTCACCGCGCCCGGACACCGCGGCGTGCTGAGAGATGGCGGCGGCCAGTCGCACGAGGCGCTGGTCTGCCGGTGGGGTCACCCGGGCTGCGGTGTCGCTGACGGAGGTGTAGCCCTTCTCGAACGCGGCCCGCAGTTCGCGGGCGGCGGTCGGTGCGGCGATGACGGCATCCCGGTCGGCGCCGACCAATTCGTCGGCGCGGGCGGCGGTGGCTTCGGCTGCGGTGAGCAACAGTTCGTCGCCGGCCAGCAGTGCCAGGCGTCGTCCGTGGCGGCGTCGGACGAATTCCTTGTCGGCGGTAGCGGTCTCGTGTTCGGTGAGGCGGTCCAGTGCCACCCGCAGCAGTCCGCCGGCGGTGCGGTCGGCCTGGTCTTGGGCGGCGGGGTCGGTGGTCGCGGTGACCGCTTCGGGCAGTCGGGCGCGGATCTCGGCGGTCAACGTGCTGACCGCGGCCACGCCGCCGTAATCGGCGATCACCTCGCGGGCCATGTCGATGATGCCGTCGAGCAGTGCGGCGGTGTCTTCGCGGGCGGCCCAATCCTGTTGGAGCTCCTTGACCAGCTGGGAGCCGCGCAGGGGGACTTTGCCGAGTTTCTCGGCGAGTTCGGTGCTGCTGGCGAAGGCGTCCAGTCCGGGGGTGACTCCGAGCAGGAGTTCGGCGGCGTCGCGGCGGGTCGAGCCCCGGCCGGTCACCGTCGAGAGCAGCAGGGCGACGGCATCGTCGACACGTATAAGGTCCGCGGAGCCGGCCGGGCGGCGCTTCTTTCCGAGGCGTTTGGCCCAGTCGCGGTAGCGGGTGGTGATCTCCTTGCGGGTCTCCTTGGCCTCGCGGGCGACCAGCCGGTTGAGCAGAGTGGAGTCCAGGGCCATCAGTTCGCCGACGGTGGCGACCTGGGCGCCGGCCAGCGCCGACACCGCGCGCGGGGTGAGCCCCGCCGAGGCCAAGGACGTCGTGGCCGTAGCGTCGGCGGCGGCTTCGTCACTGGCTTCCGGTGTGGGCGCGGGGGCGGTGGCCGTAAACGCCCGCTGCCATGCGCGCAGCATGTCCTCGGCGGTGTCGGGTCGTCTGGTTGCGTCGCGGGACAGCGCCGTGGTGAAGAACTCGATCATCGCCGCGGCGATCGTCGACTCGAACAGTCCCGGTTCCAAGGTGACGTCGGCGTCGACGGTGGCCGGGTGGGCGCCGGGATCGGGCCCGTACTGCGGCGTCGTCCCGGTGGCCATCTCGAAGAGCACCACCGCGGCGCCGTAGCGTTCGGCGGCGGTGTCGTACTGGCGTCGCTCACCGGTGCCCAGGAACGGGTCCAGGTACGGCGGTGTCCCGGCGTCGAGATCCTTGGCGTCGACGCCGGCCATCGAGAAGTCGAACATCACCAGATGCGAGTCGGCACGCGGGTTGGATTGGAAGACCGCCAGATTCGACGGCTTGATGTCGCGGTGGGTGATGCCGTTGCGTTCCAGGGCGATCAGCGCGGTGAGCAGGTCGGTGCCCCAGCGTTGCAGGACGTCGATGGACAACCGGCTGCGGTTGTTGAGTTCCTCGGCCAGGGTGGTGCGCCCGGCGTACTTGAGCAGCAGCGCGGTGCGGCCTCCGACGTCAACCTCGTCGTGCAGGGTCACGATCCGCTCGTCGTTCTCCAACCGGGCTAACACCGCCTTCTCGGCGCGCAGCCGTTCGGCGGCATCGTTGTCCTTGGACACTTTCAGGACTCGCTCAGCCGAGCCGACTTTTCGGTCTTCGACGAGGATGCCGACGGCGGTGGAACCGGCACCGAGGCGGCGCTTGTAGAGGAAGCGCCCGCCGTCCAGTTCGGCGCCGGGGCCGGCTTCCAGGGGGTCGGTGTCGGTGGAGACCTCCAGCACTGCGGTGCGGGCGTCCTCCAGGTTTTCCAGGAAGGTGGCGATGTCGGGCGTCCGGTCGGCCGGGCTCGGGTTGGTAGCCTCCAGCACCAGCTTTCTCAGCGGGCTGCGCACTTGCGGGAGTTCGGCGGCCAGGTCCAGGCCGCGGTCGCGGCGCAGCCGGTCCATCAGCTCACCGGGGGCGGTCGCGGGTAACTGGCCGCCGGTGAGGATGAAGAAGGCCAGCGCCCCCAGGCCGAAGACGTCGATGCGCACCGGCTCCTGCGGGCGCAGGCCTTCGGGGGCGGCGAACAGTCGGGCCGTCTCGCCGGGCGCTGAGGCCATCAAGGACAGCGAGCCCGAGGAGAGCCGGCTGACGGCGGTGTCGGGGTTGGCGGGCAGTATTCCGGCGCTGTCCCAGTCGGTGACCTGAGGCTTGAGTTGTTGGCCGCGTTCGCGGATGGCGATCGAGCGGGGGTTGAGGCTGCGGTGCACCACCCGGTTGCGGTGGGCGTAGTGGACGATCTCGGCGATGTCGGTGATGAGCTTCAGTTGGTCTTCGAGGGCCAGGGTGTCCTTGTGCTCGGCCAGCCAGAGGTCCAGCGGGGTGTCGCCCTTGGGTTGGGGGAAGACCAGGCCGATGCCCAACTCCGGCTCGTTGACCAGATCCTCGGGGATCTGCAGGCCGTCGTGGCGTAGCCGGGAGAGCAGATGGAACTCGCTGGTGACCGCCTGCTTTCTGGCTTGGCTGTCGGCGGACGGGGCGGATTGGCCCACGGTGTAGAAGCGGATGCGGGCGTGGCGTTCGGTGTCGACGTGGTGGAAGGCCGGCCAGTCCTGCCAGCCCTCGCCGTCGGCGAGGGGCTTCTCGTCGATGATCCAGGAGCCGACCTCGCGCTGGCGGCGCGGAGCCAGGCCGATCTTCTTCATCAGCTCGGCGACCAGCAGGCTGCCCTGCTCGGAGACCGGGGGGCGCTGGGCGGGGGCGAGCAGGCGTTCGGAGATGCCGTGCAGACCGGTGTGCGGTTGGTTGTCCAAGCCGTAGAGGTTGATCTTCGAGCTCTCGGGGAGTTCGCAGACGAACTCGGGGTGGTGCAGGAAGACCAGTTCCTGGACGTAGGGGATCGCGCCCTTGGGTGCGCTTCCGGTGAGCTGCCTGAGGGAGTCTTTGAGCAGGGAGGAGAAATACTGCGCCTTGCGTCGGGTCAGCAGCAGCGGGGAGTCCTCGGCGCGGTGGCCGGTGCGCATCCAGACGTGGTCGTTGCCGGTCAGGATCCCGCGGTAGTGCTTGAGCTCGATCAGATACAGGGTGTCGCGGGCCAGGACCAGCAGGTCCACCTCATGCCAGCGGCCCCGGTTGTCGCGGAACTCGAAATTGGCCCAGGCCCGGAACGGGGGTGCGTCGGGTAGGAGTGCCTTGACGATCTCCAGGCCCTGCTTCTCGTGGGCGAACTGCGACTCGGCAATCGTGACCCAGCGGCCGTCCTTCACCGTTGAGCCACCCCCTTGCTGCTGTCTGCACCGTTAATTTACTGACCACCCGGGCCGTCTTGGGCGGTATGGGGGTCAGTGTCTGGTCGAGTATGCAGGGGATATCCGACAATGCCGGGCTGGTTCCGCTCCACCGGATGTCGACGCCATCCGGACCAGCAAGCCGCTCATCCGTGTTCAATGAGTACCCATGGGCGGGCATCTCTTTGTCCTACGGGGCGACCTGACAAAACTTCACTGCAGCGCGGTCCTGATCCCCTGCGACAGCGAGTGGCGCGTTGTGGAAGACCACTGGGGCAGATTCCTTCCCGAAGGCTGCCTGGGGAGGGCTGATGGCTGGGGTTGGGCCCCATTCATGCGGGGCGGCGAAGGGCGCTTCACGGACGTAGTCACGACTGGCGACAAGAGGGTCCGTCTCGTCGTTACTGCCGACGACGACAGAACTGACGACAGTCCCAGGCAGACGGCCAGTTGGGTGGCAGACGGGGTCGTCGAGGTGATCGCCGACTGGTCTGAGCGCGGGCTTCCCAAGCCGACCGGCCGGATAAAGCCTCTCATCGGGCTCCCACTGGTCGGAACCGGGGCCGGCGGCTTCCAGAGGGCGCGGGGCGTTCTTATCCACGCATTGGTACCTGCGCTGAGAAAGGCTGCCTGTGAGCATGGCGTCGACATTGCGCTCGTGCTGATCGATGACCGCGACCATGCCGCCGTCCAGGCCGTCCGAAAATCAACGGACTGGGATGAGTTCTCACGAGAGCGTCCCGGCCATTCAGTTCAACTCGGCATCGCCGACGAACTCGGTCGCAAAGCGGCGCGGAAGGAACTGTCCCTTTTCCTCGGATCCGGCGTCAGCGTCCCGTTGGGGGTGCCGGACTGGAAGACACTCCTGGAGCGCATGGACCCCGAAGCGAAAGAGGGCTTCGGAGCCAAGGAGCCACGGGACATCGCCTCCGACATCGAAGGGAGAATCGGCAGGCCGGAATTGGAACAACGCGTCGTGAAAGAAGTTGGTCTATCCGGTGTTGCGCCGACGCATATGCTGCTGGCCGCTCTCTCCGTTGACCAGAGCGTAACGACCAACTACGACACCGCCTACGACCGGGCCCTCGACACGACCCTAGGTGAAGACAAATTTCGCGTTCTCACGGGGCAACTCGCTCTACAACCGAATCCTTGGCTGTTGAAGTATCACGGCTGCATCAACCAGCCGAATACGATTGTCATCACCCGAGAGGACTACCGAAGACTCCAGAATGAGCACGGAGCGCTCCAGTCCATCGTGGAGTCCCTCATGCTCACGAGCCACCTCATGTTCGTGGGGTTCAGCATGGCCGACGCGGACTTTCTTGATGCAGCAACGAGAGTCGACGCGGTACGCGCGCTAGCCGGGAAGCAAGATCCCCGCTACGTGGCCACCGTGTTGGCCTTGCATCCGCAGGCGGTCATGGCACGTGCTGGCTTCAAGGTCGTTTCAATGCTCGAAGATCCGGACGAGCAGTCGGCGGCGCGCATCCTCGAAATATTTCTCGACCGGGTCTCCTGGGCGGCCACAACCGAAGGTCCGGCGGCAAGTACCTACTTGCTGCATCCCGATTACGAGGATCTCTTCGCTGACGAGGAGTCCACGGTCATTCTGCGGAAGCAACTGGAGAAACTCGTCAACGACGTGGGGGCGCGCAGTCCCGTGTGGGGCAATCGGGGGTGGAAGCAGGTTGCCGCACTCCTATCTCAACTGGGCGACAGACGTTTCGGGGACAAGTCTCATCTGAGTCACTGCCGTCCGAGCGAGTCGCGGTTAATGCGGGACTGAGCTGTCCGAGATGATCGTGATCGGTGACGGGGCTTTTTCCACTGTGGCGCCCCGGCCGGTTACTGGCGTACGCCGGATGCGGCACCACCGCCAACCTCCAGTGGGTCAGGGAGTTCACCGCGGCCCCCACCACATGTCGGGAACCGATGATAAGCATGTCCCGTCGCCGGCCACTCTGCGAAACTTGCCCGACGAGGAGCGTGCTGAGGCTCTGCTGCGGGAGCGGTCTTTGCTGTATGCCGCCAGTAGTCGGGCCCGGGACGCACTGGTGGTGACCTGGAGCGGCAAGCGAACAGAGTTGTTGGGAACGGGCCATTAGGGGGGCGATGTCGTGTCTGACGATAAAACACCGAACCTGCCGGTGAAGGCGGCCTGTGCTGGGGAGTTGCTCGTCTCGGTGACCCAAGAAGGCCTGCTGGTCGACGGCAGTCCCGAGGCCGTTGACGGTTTCATCGACAAGATCAAAGCCGCGGCAGGCCATGTCGTCGATACGGCGAACATCAGCAAGGGGGCTGTCGGCAACCTGGCCGGGGTGGCGGTGGGCGCGATGTCGGCGTTCGCCCAGCACGGTCAATTCGTCCAGTTGTCGACGAAAAGCATGGAGGCGATCCGGTCGGGCAACTTGATACCCGGGGATCCGGGCTTCTACCGGATGACCACCGTTGATAGCGCTGGTCAGTTCTTACAGCAGCTGCAGTGGCGACCGATGTCTCTCGGACCCACCGAGATGCTGTCGGTGCAGATGATCGCGGTGCAGATGGCGCTGAAGATGGCGATTGCCGAGGTCGACGAATCGGTCAAACGGGTCGAGGGCAAGGTCGAGTCTGTCCTGAAACTGGCCCACGCCGAGCGGATCGGGGACGTCAGAGGGCAGTACGCCACGGTGGCGCGAATGACCCGCAACCTGGATCGGACGGGTGCCCTGCCGACGACTGACTGGGAGTCGGTCGCACCGCTCGGCCCTGAACTCATGGTCGTTATCGAGCAACTGCGCGCGCACGTCGAACGCACGTTGGAGGACTTTGACGAGTCGGAGCCCGTACAGGAGCGTGCCGCGACCTTGACTCGTGCCGTTGAGGAGAAGGGCCTCGGCGAGACGCTCAACCTGTTGATCCTGGCCGAGGAGTCGCTCAATAACTGGCAAAGGCTCCGCATTGCGCGAGTGCAGGACGTGGAACCCGAACATCAGCAGCAGGTGCTCGACGACGCCTTCGATCTGCTGGCGAGCCAGGTCGCAGCGGACGGAAAGCTGTACCAACGGGCAGCCAAAGTCCTGGAAAGCTACCGACGCACCAACGCCATTGATGGCTTCCGATATTGGTCGGTAAGGGATATCGCCAAACACAGCACCAGCCTGAAGAGCGATCTCGATGCCTTCGCGCATGCTCGTCGGCATCAACTCGAGGAGTGGCAGGAAGTCGAGACACCCACCGTGGGCGATGCTGCGGCGAGAGCCTACGAGGTCGTAAGTGATCACACCGACCGCGCGCTTGACGTGGCCGGCGAGGGCGTGTCTAAGGCCTACAACTTCTTCGCCAGAGAGGGGCGCAAGAAGGCACGCGACGCGATCCGGCGGTTTTCACGTGAGGAGGGTGACGAACAAGCTGCTGTCATCGAGGAGCCGGATACCAAGTGACAACGCTTGGCGGTGGCGGCCGCCGCTGAACCAGACCGTCGAGTGGGCAGCAGCGGCTGCTCAAGCCGACCCTGCAGACCAAGCCTTCTTCTTGGCTCTCGCCGAGGACCTGAAGAAGCTGCTGGCTGGAACGGGGCCGGTCAACATCGAGGATGTCGCCTAGATGGTTGACCGATTCTCTGAGCGCTTCGGCAAGGACGGGCATGGGATGGTCCTGGAGTCTTATCCCGATACCGTCTCAGCTGGTGCAGCCGTATTCGACCGATGCGACGGGGTGGCCGATCCGGCGACAGGCGAGAATCTCACCAGAACTGAGTGGCTGGAAATGTGTAGGCGGGCCAGCGCCGACGCCGCTGTCGGGGAGCTTGTTCGGGCGGTGTTCTCCGACGACCACAGCGTGTAGAGCCGTAGGCGGGGGTCGAGACGGGTGCCGCTCTGCGCGATCTTCGCTGAGGGCGCGGCCCCAGAAGTGCCAGATGGCAGACAGCCCGTTTTCATGGGCCCGCGTCGCCGGGCGCAACGGTGATGGTGCAAGTCCTTCAGGCCCTCACCGAAACCCCCACGGTGATCGACTCAGCGTCACAGGCCGATCACCGACACCGTGTTGCCGCCCTGATTTCCGAAATACAGGCTCGCTGCGCTGATCGCGCTGGTGGACGGATTGGGTCCGACGCCCGGGATGGTTTCGACGACCGTGTCGGTATCGGTGTCGATCACCGAGACCGTGTTGGAGTCTGCGTTAGCGACGTAGGCGCGGCCGATCCCCACTTCACGAGCGTTTCGAGATCACGCCGGCCGCCTTCGTCGCCGCGCTGAGGCATCTGCCGGCGTCGCGGCCCTGGGCTGCAAAGCTCACCGAAACCGAAGCCCGCCTGCTCGACGACGCCGACTTCACCGAAGACCGCGAGTCCTTCGTCGCGTCCGCCGCCGAGATCGCCGGACATGCCGCCCACCTCGCTGTCACCGCGTTCACCGCCGCGCAGGTCGCCACCGGACTGGGCATCGGCGCCCCACGCGTGCGCCAGAAGCGCCTCGCCGGCGAACTGTGGGCCATCCCGGACGGGCAGAGTTGGGTCTTTCCCGTCCTGCAGTTCGAGACCGGCGACAACGGCGGCCCCACCCGTCAGGTCCGCGGTCTCGACCAGGTGCTGAAGGCCCTTCCCCGCGATCTGCATCCCGTCGCGGTAGCCGGGTGCCTGCGCACCCCCCAGGCCGATCTGTTCCACGATCGCCCGATGACCCCGATCGGGTGGCTGCGTGCCGGCGGCGACATCGACCGCGCCGTCACCGCGGCCGCCGCGGTCGATTGGTCCATCGCGTGACGGCACGCCTGCCCGGGCCGCCCTCGGCTGCTGACCTGCGCGCGATCGGAATCCGCGACGAGGAGTACCGAACCATCGTCACCGAGGCGTTCCCCGCCCTCGACGGCCTGCACTACAACAGCCGTTTCGCCGGTCAGCCGTGCATCGCGCTGTTCACCCCGGCCACGACGGCGATGCCGCGCCGTCCCGCATTCTCCTTGCCGCTGGCCAACCCGGGCCTGGCCATCCGAATTGCCACCGCGGCACAACGTCTCGGCCAGCTGACGATCTGACCGGGTTGCGCCACCTCTTCAGCACGTAGCGATCTCCGATTAGGGCCGACGGCCGTCGTCCAACTCCGCGGCATGCGCGACGCGAAACGACTCAGGCCGCAATACTTGCCTCCATGCGGTTGGTTGTCGTTCTGCGGCGAACACTCCTGTCGCTGCTGGCAGCGGCGGTGCTCACGGTAACCGGCCTGGCATATTGGCAGGCGCAGGGCGTTCTGGACGGGTTCACGGTCTCCCATGCCCTCGGGGGTGACGCACCCCGGTCGGACAAGGGCAGCATGAACATCCTTCTGATCGGTCTGGATTCGCGGAAGGATCAGTACGGCAACGACCTGCCGCAGGGCATCCTCGACAAGTTGCACGCCGGAGACTCCAGCTCCGGCGGCTACAACACCAACACGCTGATCCTCGTGCACATCGGGGCCGACGACAGGGTCTCCGCCTTCTCCATCCCGCGAGACGACTACGTCGCGGTGAGCGCCATTGCGGGATACGACCACATCAAGATCAAGGAGGCCTACGGGCTGACCAAGGCGCAGACCGAGGACGAACTCGAAAGCCAGGGTGTCACCGACCCGGCCGAACTGGAGGCGCGTGGCCGCGAAGCGGGTCGGGAGGCCACCCTTCGCGCCGTCCGCTCGCTCACCGGGCAACCGATCGACTACTTCGCCGAGGTGAACCTGGCCGGCTTCTACGATCTGGCCGAAAGCCTCGGGGGGATCGAGGTCTGCCTCAACCACGATGTCTATGACGAATATTCAGGCGCTGACTTCCCGGCGGGCCCTCAGACCCTCAACGCCTCTCAGGCGTTGGCCTTCGTCCGTCAGCGCCACGGACTGGAGAACGGCGATCTCGATCGCACCCACCGGCAGCAGGCCTTCCTGCTCTCGGTGAGCCACAGCTTGAAGGCAGCGGGCGTATTCGGCAACCTCGACGCATTCCGCGACCTGATCGCGGTTGCGCACAAGGATCTGGTGCTGTCC
>JAGQTO010000435.1:0-625 GCA_020439025.1 Mycobacterium sp.
CGCGCCGCATCATGCTCCGCAGGAGTACATCGACAAATACAAGGGCAAGTTCGACGACGGCTACGAGGCCTACCGGGAGTGGGTGCTGCCGCGGATGATCGAAAAGGGCGTGCTGCCCGCGGGCACCAAGATGACCCCGATCAACCCGCTGCCCGAGGACATTGCTGTGGCCAATGACGATGTGCGGCCGTGGAATACGCTCAGCGCCGAGGAGAAGGAACTGTTCTCGAAGATGGCCGAGGTGTACGCCGGCTTTTCGGAGTACACCGACGCCCAGGTCGGCCGGATCATCGACTACTTGGAGCAGACCGGGCAGTTGGAGAACACCATCGTGTTCTACTGCGCCGACAACGGCGCCTCCGGGGAGGGCTCGCCCAACGGGTCGGTCAACGAGAACAAGTTCTTCAACGGCTACCCCGACGAACTGTCGGAGAACATGAAGTACCTCAACACCCTGGGCAGCCCGGACACCTACAACCACTACCCGACCGGCTGGGCGGTGGCCTTCTCCACGCCGTTCCAGATGTTCAAGCGCTACAGCCAGTTCGCCGGGGGAACGTGTGATCCCATGGTCATCTCGTGGCCCAAGGGGATCAAGGCAAAAGGCGAGGTCCGCAATCAGTAC
>JAGQTO010000435.1:767-2715 GCA_020439025.1 Mycobacterium sp.
TACAGCTTCGACGACCCCAAGGCAGCCACCACTCGCGAGCAGCAGTACTACGCGATGCTGGGCACCCGCGGTATCTGGAAAGACGGCTGGAAGGCCGCCGCGCTACACGCCCCGATCAGCAACAAGGGCCACTTCGATCAGGACCGTTGGGAGCTTTACCACGTCGAGGAGGACCGTTCGGAATCGACCAACCTCGCCGACCAGAACCCCGACAAGCTCAAGGAACTCATCGACGTCTGGTTCGAAGAGGCCAAGAATAATTTCGTACTGCCCCTGGATGACCGGTCCGCCACCGAAGTGCTGACCAACCCGAGGCCCCAGGCCGAGCCGCCGCGGGACCGCTACATCTACTACCCCGACACCGCGCCGGTGCCGGAGGGTGTGGCGGTCAGCATCAGGGGCCGTTCCTACAAGATCATCGCCAACGTCGATCTGCAGGCCGACGCCGCCGGGGTGATCTTCGCCCACGGTTCCCGGTTCGGCGGGCACACCCTGTTCATCAAGGACGGCCGGCTGCACTACGTCTACAACTTCCTGGGGATCAAGCCCGAACAGGATTTCGTCTCCCCGCCGCTGACACCCGGCAAGCATTCGCTGGGCATGGAGTTCACCCGGGAGAAAGCCGGTGAATACGGCGAATCGCTGGGCACCACCGTGTTGTACGTCGACGGCAACGAGGTCGCCAGGGGGCCGATGCGGGCACAGATCGGCAAGTTCACCCTCTCCGGGGACGGCCTCTGCGTGGGTTATGACAGCGGGGACAACGTCTCCGATCAGTACGCGACTCCCGGCAGGTTCACCGGCGGTGAGATCCAGGGTGTCGCGTTCGACGTCAGCGAGGAGGCCTACGTCGATCTCCAACGCGACGCCGCGGCGGCCTTCGCCACCGACTGAGCCGGCAAGTTAAGCCGGCACGCGATCGACCGCGGACAAGCCGCCCCGGTTACCCGGTGCTCCGCACCGCCGCCAGACGCCGGTCGATTTCCGCAAGCAGCGGTCGCACCGCCGAGTCAGGCAGCCCCTCCTCGGAACGCAGCCGATGCAGTTCGTGTTGCTCGGCCTCGAACATCTCCACCTGCAATGCCCGCAGGCGTTCCTGGTCCTGACGGGTGACCGATCCGCCCCTGGACGCCCCCACGCGGTGGACGGTGGCGGTTCGCAACGCCGTGATGGCCGCGGTCGGGAACGGCTCGTTTCGCTGGTCGGCCTCGGCAGTCGCGGCGTCAAGGGTCGCCAGAGCCGCCCGTGCCATGGCCAGCCGCAGTCGGCTCTCGACCGCGCCGGTGTCCGGCGACTGAATTTTCAGCATCCGCGCCACCGGAGTCAGGGTGGTCGACAGCACCAATGTCACCGCGACCGCCAGCAGGGTGGCCGCCACCACCATGTCGCGGGCGGGAAGCGGCAGTCCATCGGCGGTGACCAGGGGCAGCGAGAAGGCCGCCAGCGCCGACACCGGGCCGCGTGACCCGGCCCAGCCCACCAGGGTGGCGGTGCGCCAGCGATGTGGTGCATCCAGACCGGTCAGCCGCCGGAGCCCGAACCCCGTCCAGACCACCACCATGCGCACCACGATGAGGCCCGCGACGATGGCGGGAACGGCCCACCACAACGTCGCGCGGTCCTCGGGCGGCAGCTGCCGCAGCGATTCGGGAAGTTCCAGGCCCAGCAGGAAGAAGGCGGCCGCCTGCAGCAGCACTGTGATCGCCCGCCACAGCGCCGTCACCTGGAGACGGCCCTCGTAGGCGGGATCGGCGTAGGTCGCCTGCGAGGCCATCAGCGCGGCCAGGACGACCGCCAGGATTCCCGATCCGCCCGCCGTTTCGGCGCTGAGGTACAGCGGCACCGGCGCCATGAGCAGCACGGCGCCGTGCGCGGCGGCGTCGTCGCTGCGGCGCAGCAGCAACACCAGCAGCCACCCGCCGAGCAGGCCGAAGGCCACGCCCACCGC
>JAGQTO010000154.1 GCA_020439025.1 Mycobacterium sp.
GATCGGCTTGTCGTCGAAGTAGCAACGCAGGGTGTAGAGCGTGCCGGCGCTGGTCATCAGGCGAACCGGGTCGATCCCCACGTGCTCCCAGAACCGGGAGTCGCCGCCGAGCATCACCGGGGGAGTCTGGCCGCGGCCGGACATGCCCTCGTCGGTGTCCTGGTCGGTGTCCTCGCCGTCCTCGTCGGTGGGCACCGCGATGGCGCCCTCGTCCTCGGCCTCGTCGTACGGCTCGTCGAGTTCGGCGGCGGCGGCCGAGGCGGCGCCCTCGTCGACCGGCGGCGTGGTCAGGATCTCATCGATCGCCGAGATCACACCGTCCCAGCCGCGGGCGACGGTCTCGCCGATGGCGTTCCAGCGCTTGCGGCCGGCCCGGCCGCTGAACTGCTCGATACCGCCCATGAGCAGGCCGAGGTTGGGATTGCCGTTGAAGAACCGGGTGACCGTCGGCAGCTCGCACACCGACCCGATCGAGGAGACCACCGCCAGCGTGCTGGCCAGCGCGTCCACCGACTCCTTGCTGGGCTTGCCGGCGAGCAGTTCCTCCACACCGATCAGGTCGGCCTGACGGTTCTCGGCGGGCTGCAGCCGGTGGGCGTTGGTCTTGGTCAGCCGCTCCCAGGCCGGGTGGTCGGAAAGGTCGTTGTCGGTGTCGGTCCGCACGAACGCGGCCAGATCGGCCACCGACTCGAAGGCGAAGATGTCGTCGCCCTTGCCGAGGAACGCCTGCCATTCGTCGCCGGCGTCACGCCATCCGGGGGCCCACAACGTGTAGAGGTCGCCCGCGGTCACCCCGAGGCGGATCGGTACCAGCTCTGCAGACATGCCGGACAGCCTAACGACATACAGTCTGTGCCCATGGATGTGCATGTCGTCGACCACCCACTGGCCGCTGCCCGGCTGGCCACCCTGCGTGACGAGCGCACCGACAACGCCGTGTTCCGGCACGCGCTGTGCGATCTCACCCACATGCTGGTCTACGAGGCCACCCGGGACGCGCCGAGGGAGGAGATCGCCGTGCGCACCCCCCTGGCCGACACCGTCGGCAGCCGGCTGGCCAAACCGCCGCTGCTGGTCCCGGTGCTGCGGGCCGGTCTGGGAATGGTCGAGCAGGCACATTCGCTGATCCCGGAGGCCAGGGTGGGATTCGTCGGCGTCGCCCGCGACGAGGGCGCCCACAAGCCCGTTCCATATCTGGAATCGCTGCCGGCCGACCTGCGGACCCAGCCGGTCATGGTGCTCGACCCCATGCTGGCCACCGGCGGCTCGATGGTCTACACCATCGAGTTGCTGACCGCTCGCGGCGCCCACGACATCACGGTGGTGTGCGTGGTGTGCGCGCCCGAGGGGTTGGCGGCACTGGAGAAGGCCGCCCCCCAGGTGAGGCTGTTCACGGCGGCGATCGACGACGGGCTCAACGATGCGGCCTACATCGTGCCCGGTCTCGGTGACGCCGGGGACCGCCAGTTCGGCCCGCGCTAGAGCCCGGAAATCACCGCCGAGAGCAGCGCGCCGAGATCGGCGGCCGACTCGCGCCCGGCGGCCAGCACCTCGTCGTGGCTCAACGGCTCGCCGGTCATTCCGGCGGCCAGGTTGGTGACCAGGGAAACCCCGAGCACCTCCGCGCCGAGGGCCCGCGCGGCGATCGTCTCGTGCACGGTGGACATACCGACCAGGTCGGCGCCGAGGGTGCGCAGCATCCTGATCTCGGCGGGCGTTTCGTACTGCGGTCCGGGCATCGCCGCGTACACGCCCTCGGCCAGCGTCGGGTCGACCTCCCGGGCCAGTGCGCGCAGCCGCGGCGAGTAGGCGTCGACCAGGTCGACGAACTGCGCGCCTACCAGCGGGGAGCGCGCGGTCAGGTTGAGGTGATCGCTGATCAGCACCGGACGGCCCACCCGGTAGTCCGGGTGAAGTCCGCCGGCGGCGTTGGTCAGGATCACGACGTCGGCGCCGGCGGCGCAGGCGGTGCGGACCGGATGCACGACCCGGGCGACATCGTGGCCCTCGTAGGCGTGGATCCGGCCCAGGAAAACCAGTACCCGGTGATGCCCGTTGGTGACCGAGAGGGCCACGCCGCCGTGGCCCTCGGCGCTGGGTGTGGTGAAGCCGGGGAGATCGGCCATCGGGATCTCGGCGAGGGGCTCGCCCAGCGCCGCGGCGGCCGATAGCCAGCCGGAGCCGAGCACGACGGCGACATCGTGGCGTTCGGCGCCGGTGCGCTCGGCGATGACCGCGGCCGCTACCGCGGCGTCTGGACCGGCGTCTGGACTCACAGCCGGTGAGCCTAACGCCGGTGCCATACTTGCCCGATGCCCCTCGCCGACACCGCGGAGTCGTGGCTGGCCGGCCACTACGACGACCTCGTCGCCTGGCGCCGGCACATCCACCGCCATCCCGAGTTGGGGAGGCAGGAATTCGCGACGACGCAATTCGTGGCCGACCGATTGGTCGAGGCGGGTCTCAATCCCAAGGTGTTGCCCCAGGGAACCGGTCTGACGTGTGACTTCGGGCCCGACTACGCGCCCAGGATCGCGTTGCGCGCCGATATGGACGCGCTGCCCATGACCGAGCGGACCGGTGCCCCCTACGCGTCCACCGTCCCCGGGGTGGCGCACGCCTGCGGCCACGACGCCCACACCGCGATGGTGTTGGGTGCGGCGACCGCCCTGGCGTCGGCACCGGAACTTCCCCTGGGCGTCCGGCTGATCTTCCAGCCCGCCGAGGAGTTGATGCCCGGCGGCGCCCTCGACGCGATCGCGGCCGGCGCACTGGCCGGGGTGTCGCGGATCTTCGCGCTGCACTGCGACCCCCGGCTGGCCGTCGGCCGGGTCGCCATCACACCCGGTCCGATCACCTCGGCTGCCGATTCGGTCGAGATCACCCTGCACTCGCCCGGCGGGCACACCTCCCGTCCGCACCTGACCTCGGACCTGGTCTACGGGATGGGAACAGTCATCACCGGACTTCCCGGGGTGCTGTCCCGGCGCATCGACCCGCGGCACGGCACCGTGATGGTGTGGGGAGCGGCCAACGCCGGGGTGGCGGCCAACGCCATCCCGCAGATCGGAACCCTGGCGGGGACCGTGCGGACCGCCAGCCGGGAGGCCTGGCTGGAAATGGAAACCCTTGTGCAGGAGACGATTTCAGGCCTACTCGCCCCGCTGCGCATCGAGCACTCGCTGCAATACCGCCGCGGTGTCCCGCCGGTGGTCAATGAAGAACGCAGCACGCAGATCATGACCCACGCCATCGAGGCGGTCGGACCGGAGGCGCTGGCCGACACGCGTCAGTCCGGCGGCGGGGAGGACTTCTCCTGGTACCTCGAGCAGGTACCCGGGGCGATGGCCCGGCTCGGCGTGTGGGACGGCCGCGGCGAACAACTCGACCTGCACCAACCCAACTTCGATCTGGACGAACGGGCGTTGGCGATCGGGGTCCGGGTGCTGGTCAACATCATCGAGCAGTCGGTGGCCTTCGAATGAAACTCCTGGTGACCGGCGGAGCCGGATATGTGGGCAGCGTGTGCGCCAAGGTGCTTTCCGAAAAGGGGCATCAGGTGGTGGTCGTCGACGACCTGTCCACCGGTTCGGCCGACGGGATCCCGGCCGGGGTGGAGTTCGTCGACGGCGACATGGTCGAGGTCGCGCGCAGACTGTTGCCGGGCGGTTCCTTCGGCGGTGTGCTGCACTTCGCGGCCATGTCGCTGGTGGGGGAGTCGGTCGAGAAGCCGGAAAAATACTGGCACGGCAACGTGGTCAAGACGCTGGACCTGCTGGAGGTGATGCGCGGAGCCGGCACCCCGCGGCTGGTGTTCTCCTCGACGGCGGCCACCTACGGCGAGCCGGAGTCGGTGCCCATCACCGAGGACGCGCCCACCATGCCGACCAACCCCTACGGCGCGACGAAACTCGCGATCGACCATGCGATCACCTCCTATGCGAACGCATACGGCCTGTCCGCGACGAGCCTGCGCTACTTCAACGTCGCGGGGGCTTATGCCGGTCTGGGTGAGCGGCACGCCGTCGAGACCCACCTGATCCCGCTGGTTCTGCAGGTCGCGGCGGGCCGGCGCGCCGAGATCCTCGTCTACGGCGACGACTGGCCCACGCCCGACGGCACCTGCATCCGGGATTACATCCACATCCGCGATCTGGCCGACGCGCACCTGCTGGCCCTGCAGCATGCCCGGCCCGGCGTGCACCGGATCTACAACCTGGGCAACGGAACCGGATTCAGCGTGCGGGAAGTGATCGACTCCTGCCGACGGGTCACCGGGCATCCGATTCCGGCGCGCGACGTCGAGCGCCGGGCCGGTGACCCTGCGGTGCTGATCGCTTCCAGCGATCGGGCGATGGCTGAGCTCGGCTGGCGGCCCAGTCGAACCGGTATCGACGAGATCGTCTCCGATGCCTGGGAGTTCACCCGGTCCCAGTAAGAGCCCCGTTCCTGGCGCGACCGTGCGTGTCGGTAACTCGACACGCCGCGACAGCGTGCAGTTCGCGCACGGCCGTCATCCACAGCCCTGCGGTAGGTGACTGTCGCGCTGGCCAAGCCCGGGTCAGCATCACCGTGTGAATGCCGAACTTGCCGAGATTTTCCAGCGTCAGGGCGGGGTTGCGACGACGGGTCAGGTGCTCTCCGTCGTCAGCCGCCGTCATCTCCAGCGGTTGCTGGAATCGACTGCAGTGGAGCCCGTCTGGCGGGGTGTCCTGAGCTGGGGAACCGCCGATGACGAGCGTCGGCTGAAAGGCCTAGACCTGACGGTCGGCGAGATGGTCCCGATCTGCCTGGGAACAGCGGCCCGCGCCTATGGCTTCGACACCGAGGAGGGCGCCGATCTGCATGTGCTCAACCCTGTTCGGCACCAGTTGCGCCCCTGCGACGGACTCGTCGTGCACCGGCGGGACGGCGCGCCGCTGACCGCGGTCGGTGGCCGGCCGGCTGTGGAGCCGGCGTGGACGGCGATCGAAGTGGCGCGGGAACTCCGTCGTCCCCGAGCGCTGGCGACCCTCGACGCGGCACTGCGCTCACGCCGATGCGACCGGGCCGAACTGGCTCGGGCCGCCGTCGCGCAGGCCGGACGGCGCGGGATCGTGCAGGTTCGGGAGCTGTTGGTGTTGGCGGACCCTCGGGCGGAGTCGGCGATGGAGAGTGAGACCCGCTTGGTGATGCTCGACGGCGGGCTGCCCAGTCCGGCCCTGCAGTTCGAGATCGTCGACTCGATGGGCCGGCTGCGCCGCCTGGACTTCGCCTGGCCTGATCTGAAGGTGGCCGCCGAGTACGACGGAGCCGACTGGCACGGCGGCAGGGAGGCCCTGCGGCGCGACCGCGAGCGGTTGGCGGCGTTGCAGGACCTCGGCTGGGTGGTCATCCCGATCCTCGCTGAGGACGTCCGGCGTCGGCCCGCGGCGCTCGTGGAGCGCATCGGCGGGCACCTCGGTCGCGCCCGCGCGGCCTGAGCGTGCGTTGAGCTCACAACTGTGCGGCGTGTCGGTGTGCCGACACGCACGCTCGCGCCAAAGAACAAAGAACTACTCGGCGGGCCCAGGCCCGATATTGCGGGCCGGCCGGGTGCGGATGTGGT
This sequence comes from Mycobacterium sp., assembly GCA_020439025.1. GTDB lineage: Bacteria > Actinomycetota > Actinomycetes > Mycobacteriales > Mycobacteriaceae > Mycobacterium. The sequence continues at coordinate 5,588 of JAGQTO010000154.1, forward strand.
GCACATAGTCCGCCGGGGCCCCGGCCACCTCGGCGGCATCCGCCATCACCCCGAGGTAGCGGGCCGACGGCAGCCCGCCCTCCCAGGCGTCGACCACGTACAGCCAGGCCAGCGTGGGATCGGTCGTGGTGTCGGAGGACTCGCGGTCGATCCGGCACCGGATCTTCTTGTGCAGACCCAGCTCCGAGCCCTCCCAGCGGTCCATGTTCTGCTCGTCGGCCGCGGTGACGTCGTAGAGCACCACGAACACCCGCTGCTCGGGGTCCTCGACCAGGGTGGCCAGCGCTCCCTCCCAGCCGATGTCCTCCCCGGCGAAGGTCAGCCGCCAGCCGTATAGCCACCCGGTGCCCGCCATCGGGGAATGCGGTGCCCGCTGCAGCATCTGTTCGGGATCCATATTGGATCCGTACGCGGCGTAGAGAGGCACCGGAGAAGCGTAGAGGTTAACTTGGTCGCGTGACTACACGGATCGTCATCATCGGCGGCGGCCCGGCGGGCTACGAGGCGGCGCTGGTGGCCGCGGCCCGGGGTCCGGAGGTCGCCGAGGTCACCGTGGTGGACAGCGACGGGATCGGCGGGGCCTGCGTGCTCTATGACTGCGTGCCGTCGAAAACCCTCATCGCCTCGACCGGGGTGCGCACCGAGTTGCGGCGGGCCTCCGGCCTGGGCTTCGACATCGGTATCGAGGACGCGAAGATCTCGCTGTCGCAGATCAACAACCGCGTCAAGACGCTGGCCCGCTCGCAATCGGCCGATATCGGAGGCCAGTTGCTGCGGGAGGGCGTCCGGGTGATGGCCGGGCGGGCCGAGTTGACCGACGACATTCCGGGCATGGCGCACCACCGGGTTCGGGTGAGCACGCCGGACGGCCAGAGCATGCTGCTGGAGGCCGATGTGGTGCTTATCGCCACCGGGGCCAGCCCCCGGGTATTGCCCGGCGCCGAACCCGACGGCGAGTGGATTCTCAACTGGCGCCAGCTCTACGACCTCACCGAGCTTCCCGAGCACCTGGTGATCGTCGGTTCCGGGGTGACCGGCGCGGAGTTCTGCAACGCCTACACCGAGTTGGGGGTCACCGTGACGGTGGTGGCCAGCCGGGACCAGATCCTGCCGCACGAGGACGGCGACGCCGCCGCCGTCCTCGAAGAGGTGTTCGCCGAGCGTGGCGTGACCCTGATCAAGAACGCCCGCGCCGATTCGGTGCTGCGCACCGCCGAAGGTGTCCGGGTGACCATGGCCGACGGCCGCACCGTGGAGGGCAGCCACGCCCTGATGACCGTCGGTTCGGTACCCAACACGGCGGGGCTCGGTCTGGAACGGGTCGGCGTCGAACTGGGCCGCGGCGGCTACATCCCGGTCGACCGGGTATCGCGGACCTCCGCGGCGGGCATCTACGCCGCGGGGGATTGCACCGGACTGATGCCGCTGGCCTCGGTCGCGGCCATGCAGGGCCGGATCGCGATGTACCACGCACTGGGCGAGGGGGTGGCGCCGATCCGGCTGCGCACGGTGGCCTCGGCCACCTTCACCCGACCCGAGATCGCGGCGGTCGGTGTTCCGCAGACCTCCATCGACAGCGGCGCGGTGCCGGCCCGGACGCTGATCTTGCCGCTGACCACCAACGCCCGGGCCAAGATGTCGCTGCTGCGCCGCGGCTTCGTCAAGATCTTCTGCCGGCCGGCCACCGGGGTGGTGATCGGCGGCGTCGTGGTGGCCCCGATCGCTTCCGAATTGATTCTTCCGATCGCGCTGGCGGTGCAGAACCGCATTTCGGTGACCGACCTCGCCCAGACGTTGTCGGTGTACCCGTCATTGTCGGGATCGGTGATCGAAGCGGCCCGTCGCCTGATGGCGCACGACGATCTCGACTAACCTGGCCTGCGGTACCCGCCAGCGAGTTCAGCAACTTTGAGGAGTGGCCTTGAGCGACCCGATCCTGCGTCCGGGCGGCTGCCAGACCTTCCTCGGCCCGGCCCAGCGCGCCGAAGCCTGGGAGCGGCTGGGCAGCGAACAGTTCGACGTCGTGGTGATCGGCGGCGGCGTGGTGGGGTCCGGGGCCGCACTCGACGCCGCCACCCGCGGGCTGAAGGTGGCGCAGGTGGAGGCCCGCGATTTCGCTTCGGGCACCTCGAGTCGCAGCTCCAAGATGTTCCACGGCGGCCTGCGCTACCTGGAGCAGTTGGAGTTCGGCCTGGTGCGCGAGGCGCTGCACGAGCGCGAGTTGTCGCTGACCACCCTGGCGCCGCACCTGGTCAAGCCGTTGCCGTTTCTGTTCCCGTTGACCCACCGGGTGTGGGAGCGGCCTTACATCGCTGCGGGCATCTTCCTTTACGACCAGCTGGGCGGGGCGAAATCCGTTCCGGCGCAGCGGCATCTGACCAGGGCCGGCGCGCTGCGGCTGGCCCCGAGCCTCAAGCGGGGGGCACTCGTCGGAGGCATCCGCTATTACGACACGGTGGTCGACGACGCCCGGCACACCATGATGGTGGCCCGCACCGCGGCCCATTACGGGGCGGTGGTGCGCACCTCCACACAGGTGGTCTCGCTGCTGACCGAGGGTGACCGGGTGGTCGGGGTGACGGTGCGCGACTCCGAGACCGGGGCACTGACCGACGTGCGTGGCCACGTCGTCATCAACGCCACCGGTGTCTGGACCGACGAGATCCAGGCGCTGTCCCGCCAGCGCGGCCGGTTCCGGGTGCGGGCGTCCAAGGGCGTGCATGTCGTGGTGCCGCGCGACCGAATCGTCAGCGAGGTCGCGATCATCCTGCGCACCGAGAAATCGGTGCTGTTCATCATCCCGTGGGGCACGCACTGGATCATCGGCACCACCGACACCGACTGGAATCTCGACCTGGCGCACCCGGCGGCGACCAAGGCCGACATCGACTACATCCTTGACCACGTCAACACCGTGCTGGCCACGCCGCTGACCCATGACGACATCGACGGTGTCTACGCCGGACTGCGGCCGTTGCTGGCCGGTGAGAGCGAGGAGACCTCGAAACTGTCCCGCGAACACGCGGTCGCGGTGCCGACCCCGGGCCTGGTCGCCATCGCGGGCGGCAAGTACACCACCTATCGGGTGATGGGCGCCGACGCCGTGGACGCGGCCGCGGAGTTTGTGCCGTCCCGGGTGGCGCCGTCGATCACCGAGAAGGTGCCGCTGCTGGGTGCCGACGGCTACTTCGCCCTTATCAACCAGACCGACCACGTGGGTGCGGAGTACGGCCTGCACCCCTACCGGGTGCGTCACCTGCTGGACCGGTACGGCTCGCTGATCGGCGAGGTGCTGGACCTGGCCAGTGGCCGCCCGGACCTGCTCGAGCCGATCGCCGAGGCGCCGGTATACCTGCGGGTGGAGGCCGCCTACGCGGCAGCGGCCGAAGGTGCACTGCATCTTGAGGACATCCTGGCCCGGCGGATGCGGGTCTCGATCGAGTACCCGCACCGCGGCGTCGACTGCGCCCGCGAGGTCGCTGAGGTGGTAGCCCCGATCCTGGGCTGGGGACCCGAGGACGTCGACCGAGAGGTGGCCACCTACATCGCGCGGGTCGAGGCCGAGGTGCTGTCCCAGAGCCAGCTCGACGACGCCTCCGCCGACGCGCTGCGGGTGGCCGCGCCGGAGGCGCGGGCGGAGATCCTCGAGCCGGTGCCCCTGACCTGATGTGGCGCTGACGTGACCCCGTTGCCGGTCCGGGACGGGCTGGGGCCGGCGCGGCTGCGGCTGCAGGGCGGCAACGTACTGGCCGAGTTCACCCGCCGGTTCGGCGCCGACAGCGCGGTCAAGGTGCTGGCCGGCGAGGTGGTCGACGCGCACGGTGACCCGATCGACGCCGATACCGCGATGCCCCCCGGCGCGCACGTTTACCTCTATCGTGACCTTCCTGACGAGGTCCCGGTGCCCTTCGACGTTCCGGTCATCTTCCGCGACGAGAACATCGTCGTGGTGGACAAGCCGCACTTCCTGGCGACCATGCCCCGTGGTCGGCACGTAGCCCAGACTGCACTGGTGCGGCTGCGCCGCGACCTCGGGCTGCCTGAGTTGAGTCCCGCCCACCGCCTGGACCGGCTGACCGGGGGAGTGTTGCTGCTGACCGTTCGGCGCGAGGTACGCGGCGCCTATCAGACCCTGTTCGCGCGCGGGCAGGTGGACAAGACCTATCTCGCCAGGTCCGCGGCCCGGCCGGGTCTGGCGGAGCGGCGCGTCGTGTCCAGCCGGATCGTCAAGCAGCGCGGTGTTCTGCAGGCGCGGATCGAGCCCGGGGAGCCGAACGCGCACACCGTCGTCGAGCCGCTGGGGCGGTGCCTTTACCGGCTGACGCCGCAAACCGGGCGTACCCATCAGCTGCGGGTGCAGATGGCCGCGATCGGCCTGCCGATCGACAACGATCCCCTCTACCCGCGGGTGCGCGACGTCGATCCCGACGATTTCTCCGCGCCGCTTCGGCTGGTGGCGCACCGGTTGGAGTTCGATGATCCGGTCGCCGGCGTTCGGCGTTGCTTTGAAAGTGCGAGGGGCTGCGAGAGTACGAGGGAGGTCTGATGACGACCACGATCGAGACCCGTCGGATGACGGTCGAGGGAATCCGGACGTCGGTGCTGGTCGGCGGGAACGGCGAGCCGGGGGAGGCGGTGGTGTTCGTGCACGGTAATCCCGACGCCGGGTCGGACTGGATGCCGCTGATGACCCGGGTGGCCGACTTCGCCACCGTGGTGGCCCCGGACCTTCCCGGGTTCGGGGGTGCCGACGAGCGTCGCGACCGCGACTACACCGTCTACAGCTACGCCCGTTTCCTCGACGGCGTGATCCGCCAACTCGGGCTGCGGCGAATTCACCTGGTGGCCCACGATTTCGGCGGGCCGTTCGCCGCGGCGTGGGCGGCCGACCATCCCAGCAACGTCGCCAGCGTGACATTCCTCAACACCGGCGTGCTGCTGGGCTACCGCTGGCACCGGATGGCCCGGATCTGGCGGACCCCGATTCTCGGTGAGCTCTCGATGCGGACCCTGGACCGGCGGCTGGCCGCCCGCGAACTCGCCCGGGTTAACCCGGGCCTATCCGCCCGGTGGGCCGACACCATCGCCGGGCACCTGGTTCCGCCCAAGACCCGCCGCGCCGTGCTGCGGCTGTACCGGTCCACCCGGGTCGGCGACTCCGCCCAGATGGCGGCCAGGCTGCGTGAGCATGACCACGACGCCCTGGTGGTGTTCGGGGATGCCGACGCCTACATCCCCGTCGAGCAGGCCCGTCGGCAGGTTGAGGTCTTTCCCCGCGCCGAAATCCATCTGCTGCCCGGGGTGGGGCACTGGTGCTGGTTGGAGGCGACCGACGATGTGGCGGACCTGGTCGTCCCGTTCCTGCGGCAGCGGGTCGGCAATGGTGGACACCCGGCCTAGGATTGGGGTGACACCCTGGGAGGGCCGGATGAAAGACGACCACGAACTGATTGTGCTGGCCGCGTACGGCGATCTGGAGGCCGCGCGCAGTGACTTCGAGGATGTCGAGCGCGCACGCAAGCACAGTCTGGAGTTGCGGGCGGCCGCCCTGGTCACCAAGAACGCCGAAGGCAAGCCGGAGGTGCTCGAGGCATCCAACAAGCACGGTCGGCTCGGGGCCGGGATGGGTGCCGGTATCGGTCTGCTGTTCGGCCTGTTCGCCCCGCCGCTGAGCCTGTCGCTGCTCGTCGGCGCCGCGGCCGGGGGACTGGCGGCATCCTTCGCCGAACACGAACTGCGATCCGGTCTGCACCATGAGATCGGGGATGCGCTGAAGTCCGGTACCGGGGTGATCATCGCGGTTGTCTACCCGAACGGGCGCGAGCCGCTGGAGAACACCCTGACCCATGCGACCACCTACCGGGAACTGCGTCTGGACCGCGCGACGATCAACACCCTGGATTCCGCCGTGGCCGAGGCGATGCGGGAGATCGGCTATCAGGCCGACGGCTCGCTCAACGCTGACAAGACGGACACCAGTAGCTGACCCGTTCGCCGGTCAGGCCGGACTGCTCGGCGCGCTCGATGCGGGTGCCGCAGCGGCGGCACGGTAATCCGGCGCGGCCGTAGACCCACAGCTGCCGGCCGGGCCGGGTGTCGCCGGTGGTGGTGCGGTTCCACCGTAACCTGTTGGCCCACAACATCTCCCGCGCTCGGGTGACGACGCGGAGCGGATCGTCGAGGGTGTCGACGGTGGTGGTCGGCCGCCGGCCGAACAGGAAGCACAACTCGTTGCAGTACACGTTGCCGACCCCGGCCATGACCCGCTGGTCGAGCAACGCGTTCGCGACTCCGCGCCGCGGGTCGGCTGAGAAGTTGGCCGCAGCGCGGCGCGGATCCCAGTCCGGGCCGAGCAGGTCTGGGCCGAGGTGGGCGACGGCGTCCTGGTCACGGTCGCGCTCGAGGACCTCCAGCACGCCGAGGTCGATGCCGGCCGCGGCGGTGTCCTCGGTTTCCAGCAGGATCCGAATCTTGTGGGGTTGCCGGTGTTTGGCGCCCGGGGCGGTCACCCGCCAGCTGCCGTCCATCTTCAGGTGGGAGTGAACACTGGCCGGCCCGATCCGGATGAACAGGTGTTTGCCACGGCTGAGCACCTCGTCGATCCGGTGGCCGCTGAGATCGACGGTGGCATAGCGGGGCACCCTGATATCGCAGCGGGTCAGCGTCCGGCCGGCCAGCGCCTCACGCAGCTTCTCCGCGGTATGAAAGACAGTGTCGCCCTCGGGCATAGGTCACCGCTGGCCGCGGCAGGCGGCCTCCATATCGCCCAGTGCGGAGTACCAATTCCCGGTCTTGCCGCTGTGGGCTGCCAGCAGGGCGGCGGCCGCGTCGGCGACGTCGGTATCGCCCCCGGAACGGGCCTCCCGTTCGATCTGCTGCAGCGGTTCGGCGACGTCCGCCCCCGGCCCTTCGGCCTCGATCGTCACGGCGATCCGGTCGAAGGTGGCGCACCCGGCGGGCCGGGATTCCTCGTTCACGGTCACGGTCATGCACCCGCCGACCAGTGGGGCGGCCAACACCAGCACTCCCAGCCGTTCCAGCACCCGGCCAGGCTACCGGCCGCCGCGGCGCAGCCGGAAGCCGCGCGGTGTGCGGGTGAAGCCGGCTTCCAGCAGGGCTCCGGCGGCCAGGTGCGCGCCGGGATGGCCGGCGGATTCCAGCGTCGGGACGCCGTCGATACGTTCGACGAGGATCCCGTCGACCCGGCCGCCGGCCACCAGTTCGGCCAGTGCCCCCGCGGCGGCGCGCTGGGCCTCGGGGTCGGTGCTGAAATTGAGCAGGGACCGCCCGCCGCGTTCGGAGAACCACACGGCTGCCCCGTCCACCAGGACGACCAGCGCGCCGGCCTTGCGGCCTGGCCGGTGGCCCTGATGGCCTTCGGCGGGGCGGGGCCAGGGCAACGCGGCGCCGTACGGATTGGCCGGGTCGGCGGCGGCCAGCACCACGGCGTCGTACCCGGGCCGCTCGGCGTCGAGGCCGTCGGCGTAGCCGCGCAGCCGGTCCACCGTCGAGGCGAGCGCGAACTGGGCGCCACCCAGGGATTCGACGAAGTAGCCGCGTTGGCAGCGGCCGGCCTCCTCGAAGGCGGTCAGGACCTTGTAGAGCATCGCGAAGCCGCCCGGCACCCCTTCGGCGGCGACCGCGTTGCGGGTCAGCACACCGTGGCGGGCCAGCAGCAGCTCCGCGGTGAAGTGCGCCCGCAGGGTGGAGTCCGGCTCGGCGGCGGGCAGCGCCGACCAGCGCCCGGCCAGGGTGG
>JAGQTO010000155.1:0-23825 GCA_020439025.1 Mycobacterium sp.
TGCCCGGTTAACTTCGAAGAGCCGACAAACGCCGAATTCTTGTCAAAGTACCCCGGCGATTCTTGTCAATCTTTCCTGCATCTCGACAAGAGAGAAGAATAGAATGCCAGCCTGTAGGTTCACGATTTTGATTTCATAATTCCGGGCCTGGTTTCATAAGCGATTCGTTTGTGAAGCGAAATCGGGACGTCGGCTGCGCATCCAAGTTTTGGGATGTTGCCGTGACGACTCCGCCGCACCGCCACCGCACCAGATTGCCCGCGCGCGAAGCGCGCGACGACTACGACGGCGTGCGGCGGCGTGGAACGCCCGCGGACTGTGGTGACGCCCGCCATCGGAAACTGGGCGCACCTCAGGTGGGGACAGAGTATCTTTCGACGATCGGTCTGTTGCGCGTGCATTCGCTGCGAGGAGTGTCTAATGACGGCATCGTGGGTCTTGGACTCGACGCGGGTGGTGCGCAGTGGTGCGCGTGCGGGGGCGGCGGTGATCGTGCTGGGGTTGTCGCTGGCCGCTCCGCAGGCGATGGGTGTGGCCCGCGCCGATGGTGGCTCGGGGGACGGCAGCGCTGCCTCGGCAGGGCCGAGGACTGATACGCAGCAAGCCGGCGGGGGAGTTCAGTCTTCGGCGACGCGGGCTCCGCGCGACGTGGCGACTGGGCGGTCCGGCTCGGGGAGTCGCTCCGGGGAAGGGCGTGGGCCGGCTGAGCCGGTCACCCTGGGTCCGGCGAGTGCTGTGGCCGACACCGGGCGGATCCCTGCAGATGCCGGCCCTGCCCGGCGCACTCGTGGCATCACCGCACCGGTTGCGGACCTCGGGGCCGCCATGTTGGTCGACGCTGTCGTGACGGGCGCGACCCGCAATGACGCGCCGCACCGTGCCGTGCCGCGCCCGGCTGCTGGTGTTCGGCCATCAGCAGCGGCGGCGGACGCACCGACGACGGTGCGCGCCCCGGCCGCCGCCGTTTCGGTGACACCCGTGGTGGCTGCGGCGGCGGGCGCCGTCAAACCACAGGTCGCGTCAGCGTCGGTGGCTGCGGTCTCACCGACGGTCACCGCCGCCGCGGCGGTGAAAGCGCCGAGCGTGCCGGTCTTGCGGCCGGTGGTGCTGGTCAACACCGTCTTCGACGAGCTCTCCAAACTAATCGGTTACCTGCCGGGCGGACCGATCTCCAACGTGTTGGAGGGCGGACTGCTGCTGGTGCGCCGCCTGCTGGTGTTGCCGTTCAGCGGCTGGACGAAGCCCCCGGCGTGTGTGTCCACCGGGGACTGTTCCGGCCAGGATCTGTCAGGGCAGAACCTCAGCGGACTGAACCTGGTCCGGGTGAACTTCACCGACGCCAACCTCTCTGGGGCCAACCTCAAGTACACCCTGCTGCATGAGTCGAACCTGACCAGAACCGACTTCACAGGCGCGAACCTGGTCCAAGCCGACATCAACGGCGAGCAGGTCGTGGATACCAACTTCTCCGGAGCCGATGTTTCTTATGCCGATCTCCAAGAGATCTCCGGCACCGTCCCCACATCATCAAGTGGGGCAACGCTACTCGCTACCATTCCCCGTCCCGGCCCCGGGGTGAACTGGGAGGGGGCGGACTTGACAGGGGCTGACCTTACGCAGGCCAACTTGATCAACGCGAACCTTTCTGGCGCGATCCTGAACAAGGCTAAACTGTTGTTTGCCTACTTGAATGGGGCAAATCTTTCCAACGCCGAGCTTGTTGGAACAATCGCGGCAGGAACAGATTTCACCAATGCAAACTTGTCCGGCGCCCATATGGACGCGCCTGTCCTTAACATCGTTAATTTCACCCGCTTTGACCCTGATAGCCCCTACATCGCCAAATTCACAGGGGCGGACCTCACCGGTGCCACATTGGAGAATGTGGAACTTGGGTTTTACTACGCCGGGGAAAGTATCGATGTCGGCGCGAATCTGACTGGCGCGAATCTGACCGGAGCAAGTCTGGTCAATGTCACCGGTTTTCAATTCGTTTCGGGTCTGGCTACCGCCACCATGACCAACGCTAGTTTGGTTGGCTCGGACCTGAGCGGAATCGACCTCACAGGCTCGGCATTTGGGGGAGCGAACCTGACTGGGGCAAGCCTGACCAATGCGAATCTCACGAATGCCGACCTAACTGGCACCAATCTAACGGGTGCCAAGCTGAACGGCGCGAATCTCACGAGCGCGAATCTCACAGGCGCAGACCTGACCGGCGCGGTGATTACGTCCGCCGATTTGGGAAAAGCGAATCTGACCGCCGCGACTCTGCGCAACGTCTCACTTGCCGGGGCGCGGCTGCCCTCGGCGAATCTCACCGACGTCATCTTGACCGGCTTGGACTTGACCGGCGCAAACCTCACTGCCGCGAACCTGACTAGTGCGACCCTGGCCGGGGCGAACCTCAACCGGGCCAACCTGAGTGGTGTCAACCTGTCCGGCAAGGACCTCACCGGGACGGTGCTGAAGGGCGCCAACCTCATCGGCGCTAACCTGAGCGGCGTCGATCTGACCGGCAAGGACCTAACGGGTGCACTCCTCGTCGGAGCGAACCTGACCGGCACGGCACTCGTCTGGGCGAACTTCAGCCAGGCCGAACTGACCGGGCAGGACCTCTCCGGAAAGGAACTCACCGGCGCGAACTTCTACGAAGCCAGCTTGGCGGGAGCGAAGCTGACCGGCGCGAATCTGGCCGGGGTCACGCTGTCCGGCGCGGATCTCAGCGGTGCCGATCTGAGCGGCCAGGATTTGTCGGCGAGAGATCTCTCCTGGGTCATCTTCACCGGTGCGAACCTGAACGGAGTGAAGCGTTTCATGAACAGCGACCTCAGCTACGCCAACCTCAGCGGGCTGGACCTGTCGGGCAAGTTCTTCAATTACGCGAACTTCACGAGCACAAATCTGGCGGGGGCCGATTTGACCGGCGCCAACCTGTCCAACGTCATCTGGGACAACACCACCTGCCCCGACGGCTCGAAGACCAACACCGGTTGCTCTTCCACCGTAGTCCAAGCCCTCGTCGGAACCGGTTCACCGGTGACCACAAAGGCAGAAGACGATGCCACCTTTGAGCAGATGATGCGCCTGCAAGAGGAAACGTTCCGTTCCTACGAGGAGATTCTTCGCCTCTAGGAACCGTGGTTCTGCCGAATAATCTCGGGCCCTCGGCGCGTCGACGCTCGGACTGTCCCGAACTTTGGGCAGGTAGCTGGTGACGGCAGTAGGAAATGCCGTGTTCCATGAGACAAACGGCGGCTGCAGTCCCGGGAGGGGAATCGCGAACGTGCAGTGCAGGGCAGCGTCCGAGTGCAGCTGGCCGTGAAGACCTACACGACAACAACGACGACGACCACGATCGACGACTGTAGATGGTGTTGTAGGTTTCCGAAGAACCCGGCGGGATCTTGCGAACCGGCGGATCTAGCCCAGTACCAAGAATTCCTACCCTCATGCATGTGGGTAGGAATACGTCGTTCAGCCTCGACGAACATTTCAGCGCGTTCATCGAGAATGAGGTTGCTTCTGGCCGTTCCGGCTCGGCCAGCGACGTTGTGCGGTCCGCCCTACGGTTGCTTGAGGATCGTGAAACCCGCCTGCGGGCGTTGAGACAGTCCCTCATCGCCGGCGAGCAAAGTGGTGAGTCGACGCCGTTCGACTTCGACGAGTTCGTTGCCCGTAAGCGAGCCGAGGAGTCTCGCCACCGGTGAGCCGGTATGTGCTCTCACCAGCTGCACGCGACGATCTCGAACAGATTTGGGATTACAGCTCTGAGCGGTCGGATTACCATCAGGCCGAGGCGTGCCTGCGCGAAGTCCAGCATGCTATCGAACGTGTTGGTTCCAATCCGACGATCGGACGGGCCTGCAATGATGTCCGCTCGGGCTACCGCAAGCACGCTGTCGGATCGCACACGCTGTACTACCGGGTTGGCAGCGACGACGTGATCGACGTAGTGCGTGTACTCCACCAACGGATGGATGCCGACCGGCACCTCGACTGAGGCCCTGCAGTGGCCAAGAAGTCTGGTCGGTCGGTCACCGACGGCCCGACGGTGCCGCCGCAGTTCGGGGCTGCGCCAAACCCGCACAACCGTAAGGTTCGTGGATTCGCCACGAAAAGCGGATAAGCACGGCGTGTTTCTTGCCCGAGGCGACGGTCAATGGGGAAGGTTCCGGCGTAGTTCTTGCGAGACTTGGCGGCGGTGTAACGGTTCGGGTCGTCCCGAACTCATCAAGCACCAGGGTGCCGAGGACGACACCAAGTCCTGGCAGGGAGCGGTAGATGTCGGCGTCTGGGTGCGTCGCAAAATGGGCGGCCAGTGCCAGCGCGGCCTCGAGCTCAACGATCTGATCGTTGAGCTCGGCGATGACATGCACCGCCGCGGTGGTGGTGGCCCCGAACGCGGCGGCGACCGCCTCGGGTGCGACCCGGTTCTCGGCGTGCAGCGCGGCGTGGATCTCGCGGGCACGGGTGTCGATATTGCGTTGGCGCCCAGCGGCTTTGAGTGCGGCACTGATCTTGGCCAGGCTCAGCCGGGCGCCTTGTTCCGGCGTCGGCGCTAGCCCGAGCACCCCAAGGCCGTCGCGATCGGCGTTGGGAATGTCTCCGGCGACCTGGCGGTGGTTGTGGCCGTCGGTGCGCACCAGATCGGCCAGCAGCGCTTGGCATCAGAGCAATCCGATTTGGCCCCCGAGACGTGGTGGCGGTCGCGGTACCGCGCCGGGGCCGTCGGATTGATCGCCCACACCCCATAGCCCGCCGCGGCCAACGCGGTCACCCACAGCCCGCGGTCGGTCTGGATCCCGCCCGCCACCTGCGCGGGATCCTCGCAAGTGCGCGGGAATCAACTCATGCAGCGCTGGGATTCCGGTCATCCCCTCGGGCAGTCGCCGAGAAGCCGGCCGAGCGCCGGCCTCATCCACTAGATACACGTCGTGATGGTCTTCGGCCCAGTCATCGCCGACGAAGATCATCCAAGCCACGTCCTCGAATTTCGTTGCTCACGAACCCTTTCGGCGAGCCCGAGGACACCCGGCGGCGACCTAATGGGCCAGTGCTCACACCGGCACGACACCCCATCAGCGCTACATGCGGACCTCACCGAACCGACCGAGGCACGATCTAGCGCTAAGAATCGACTTGCACCCTAGGAAACGGCGGTGCTCACCGGCCAGCGGCTCAGCGATCAGCGACCCACAACCAGGGCCAAACCGCGGTCGACGCCACACCGATCGGTTCCCGCTAGGAAATGAAACGGCTTCTGAAAAAACCAGCCAGCCGCGCCAACCTAGCTACGAGGTCGGCCGTAGCGCGTGCCGCGATGCCCGCCGAGTTGAATCGGCCTTGGCCGGGGAGCTTTTCGTAGCAGCAGAGGCTGCCGATACCGGCTTCGACTCGAGTAGCGGCCGGCGGTGTGTGCGTAACGAATCCTCCACCGGTTCAACCGCTTGCGGGTCAGTAGCTGCCGACTCACCCGCGATCCGCTCGGCTGCTGCCGGCTGAACCGCGACAGAGTCGGTTCTTGCCGAGCCAACAGGTGCCTCGGCAACGACCGGCTCGTCGGGCTGTGCTTCGACACTGCGCCCAACCGCCGAGGGGGTCACGCGAGCCCGGACGGCTTCGACTGCCGCCGCTGACGGTTCATCAACGAATTCATCCGCCAGCGGCGGGGCGGCGCGGAAATCTCGAAGAACTTCCCGACTCGGGACGACGAGGTTACTGACGACCACGGGGGCGAAAAAGGTGACACCGGCGAAAAGCATGAGCGCACTGATCTCGTTGACCAAAGCGAAATTGGGCTGCATCTTCGCGTACGCGTCAGTAGCAATCAGCAGGCCGGCTGGGATCAGGATTGGCAACGCTACCCACGACAACGGGATCAACGCGATCCCCGCTAGGGTCGCCGCACCGTTGATCAGGTCGTAGCCACCGCCGATCGTGTCGGCCACGTCAGCGAGGAAGCCGTACCAGTCCGACAAGGGATTCGCGGCCGTCAAGGCGACCTCAAGCTGAACCACCCGCGACTCGGCGTGGCGGGCGGTCGCTGCCGTCCAATCGGATGGCAGCCCAAGCGTCCCGAACGCCACAGCGGTCGCGGTGGCAGCAGCGCACAACGTTCTGCCCGGTAGAAATTTGCCGATTCTCATTGCAGTCCCCCGTCGCCCCTAGTAATCCAGCGGAATATACCCCCGGGCGTCCACGTCGAACAGCCCTTTCGGGCCGAGTCAGGCACCGGCCCAATACATCAAATCCATTCCCGGCCAGGCCACGAACCTGGCGACTGGCCGGAGCAACTGTCACTACTACTACGTACGTACGTACGACGACGACGGCCTGGCCGTTTCCCAAGTCCGGGTCAGGCTGCTTCGTCTTTGCTGGATTGGAGTAGCCGTTCGAGGACGTCGTTGAGGGTGATCACTCCGATGACTTCTCCGGATTCGGTGACGGTGCAGAGGTGGCTACGTGTCTCGCGCATCGTCTTGAGCGCCTCATAGACAGGGACCGAGACATCAAGGGTCACGGCGGGCCGCATCAGGTCGCGTGCGATGGTTTCTGGTGGTACCTGCAGGCTGTCGCGGACATGAACGACACCATCGACGAGGCCGTTGCCCCGAACGAGTAGCCGCAGGTGGCCGGTTCGCTTGGCTGTGTCTTGAATGGTCAGGCAGTTAGCTTGCGGCTCAACGCTGCTGGGTTGTGCGTTGGGGCTGACCACGTCACCGACGGTGAGGGCTTGCAGTGCGAGGGCTCTGCTGAGGTGGCCGTGGTAGCGCTCGTCGAGAGTCCCCACGGTGGCGGAGTGCTCAACAAGTTGGCGGAGGGCATCGGGATCCTGTCCAGTGTTGACTTGATCGACGGGTTCGACGCCTACCTTGCGCAGACACCAGTTCGCCAGCCGATTGAGCTGAACGATCAGTGGGCGGCTCACCCACATGAAGGCGCGCATCGGGATCGCCAGCATCGTCGCGGACTTCTCCGGGTGGGCGATCGCCCAGGACTTCGGGGCCATCTCGCCAACCACCAAATGCAGGAACGTCACGATGATCAAGGCCAGGACGAACCCTGCGAGGTCAGCCAGCCATGGTGGGGCCCCCCACAGCCGGAAGGCGGGAGTGAGCCAGTGATGCACCGCCGGTTTGGTCACTGCGCCGAGGGCCAGGGTGCATACGGTGATGCCGAGTTGGGAACCGGCGAGCAGAACCGACAACTCCGAGGCGCTGCGCAGTGCTGCCCGCGCAGCGCGGCTATGAGGAGCCGCATCCTCCAAGCGGGAACGGCGGGCGGCGATGAGGGCGAACTCCACGGCGACGAAGAACGCACTCGCGGCGATCAGTCCGGTGGTCACCAGGAGGAAGATCCATGGACTATTCATTCCGTCGCCTCGATATCGGTGTCGGCGTCGTCGAGCACAGCCACGAAGACAGAGCACGGGACGCGGCGCTCGATGCCCCGGACCTCCGCGCGCAGGAAACGTCGGACCGGCGCGATCCCCTGCGCCAGCTCAGCGGGGCGGGGGTCCAACGCGATGTCGACGGAGTCGCCGACGCCTGGTAGACCGCCGAACTCGGAGATGACCAAGCCAGCAAGGGTCTCGTAGGCACCTTCGGGCATTGCATGCCCCACTGTGCGGGCCACCTCGTCTAGGTGCACGTCGCCGCGAAGCAGCCAACCGTCCTGGAGCCGAACAATCTCAACATCGACTGGATCGTGCTCGTCTGCGATCTCGCCGACGAGTTCCTCGGCCATGTCCTCGACGGTGAGGACACCGGCGAAACCGCCGTACTCGTCGATGACCAGGGCCATCTCTTCCTTGGCGTTGGCCAGTCGGGCGAGGACCGAGGGCAACGGCAAAGTCGTCGGCACGATGACGGGCTGTCGGCACACCGATCGCGCGGTGCCGGACCGGCTTGCCTTCAGAAGGTCTTGGAGGTGCACCACGCCGAGTAGTTCATCGGGCGAGGTGTCGATCACCGGGTAGCGGGTGTGGCCGCCGGCCATCTTCGCCAGCATGGTCGTGATCGACTCGTCGGCGCTGACGACATCGACCTGCGCACGAGGAATCATCGCGTGTTCCGCCGTGCGGGTGGGGAAGTCGAGGATCCGATCGAGCAGGGTGGACAGCTCGGCCGGCAACTCGCCGGTCTGGCGCGATTCGGCGACGATGTGCTGGAGATCGCGTGCGGTTGCAGAGTGCTCCACGTCATGGACTGGCTCGATACGTAGCGCGCGCAGCAAAAGGTTCGACGATGCATCGAAAAGCTTGATCAGCCAGCCGAACAGCGCCAAATAGATTGTTGTGGATCGAGACAACCGCCGGGCTACCGGTTCGGGGCGGGCGATCGCAAGATTCTTGGGAAACAGCTCGCCGAACACCATCTGGACGACCGTTGAGAACAGCACCCCCAGCACTGCGCCGATGGCCACTCCCATACCCGTCGGAACTCCCACGCCGCCCAGGAGGCCGCCGACACCGTCGCCGATGAGTGGTTCGGCGATGTACCCGACTAGCAGACCGGTGACGGTGATGCCCAGTTGCGCACCGGAGAGCATGAACGATGTGCGACGGGTGATCTGCAAGGCCCGGCCCGCCGCGGCGTCACCCGCTTCGGCGAGTACCTTCAGCCGCGACCGGTCGACGGCCATGTAGGCGAATTCCTGAGCAACGAAATAACCGGTGAGAGCGGTAATCGCCACGACGACGAGAACTCCGAGACCGATACCCAGTCCGGTCACGACCAGCGTCTCCGAAGCGCGGAGGCGGGGCTCTCAAGGCCGGGCCGGGGTCTTCGCGGCTTGCGCTTGGCGCGTCTCATCGCTCCTTCTGGTGCTCGTCGCTCCAATTAGATTCTGCCACGGCAATCAGCAGGTTAGCTGTGCAAGACGCAGCAGCAGCAGTAGGCCCGACGCAGCCAACAGAAGTAAGAGGCAGTCGAAGCGCACCAGATCAATTCGCATCGGTCGACATGTGCCGGGCTATCGGGGTACCAGGGCGGAGACACGAGCTGCGATTTTCAAGCGGCTCTCGGGGTCCGCGCCGCGCTCGCCCGCGGGCGCTAGGAACTGCAGCGCACTTTGAGACGACAGGCTGATCGGGCGATGGAGAATCCGGACAACGCCCCAGTTGAATAACCGAGCAACAGATTCAGGCGGTGCACGCCGATCCGATCCAGCCCGACGCAGATACCAGCTACCGAATCTTGCAATCGGGCTAAGGTATGGCAGGCGATGGCTGAGTAGTTGTTACATGACCCATGCCGCGAGTATTAGCTGATGGGAGCGACCATGGCTCTGCCTGAACCATCACCGGAATCGACCTGCTTGATCACCGGCGCGTCATCGGGGATCGGCGCCGAGATCGCTCGTGCGCTCGCCAAGCGTGGCCAGAACCTTGTTCTGATCGCTCGGCGCGTCGACCGGCTCGAAATCCTTGCGTCCGAGCTGTCCGACGAGTTCGGTGTCCGCGTCGAGGTACTCGGTTGCGATATCAGCGACCCGGCAGCGCGCGCCGAGGTGCCCGACCGTGTCGCCCAGCTCGGTCTCACGGTCGAGCTGCTGGTCAACAACGCGGGTTACGGCACGGCGGGCAAGTTCGTCGAGCTCAACCCCGAACGCGAGGTCGGCATGGTCCGCGTCAACATCGAGGCAGTCGTCGCGTTGTGCAGCGCGTTTGTTCCCCCCATGGTGGACCGCGGCCGTGGAGCGGTACTCAACGTCGCCTCAACGATTGCCTTCCAACCGATGCCCGGCCAGGCCGGTTATGCAGCGACGAAAGCGTACGTGCTGTCCTTCACCCAGGCACTGCACACCGAGCTGCACGGGACCGGCGTTACTGCCACGGCGCTGTGCCCCGGGCCGGTTAAGACGGAATTCATGGACGAGCCGGGCATGGAGGAGAGCGCATCGGCGCTACCCAAGCCGATGTGGCTGGACCCGGCTGAGGTCGCCGAGGCCGGTGTCCGCGGCGTCGAGAGCGGCAATGGGATCGTCGTTCCCGGCGCGGCCAACGTCGTCACCCGCTTGATCGGCCGGCACACGCCGCGGTGGCTGCTGCTCAGCACGATCCGGCGGTTAACCGGCATCGGGTGAAGCGACCGCGCTTGCTCCGCCCGACGGGGGTGTTGATCGTGAGTCAAAGACGCGAAATGCCCTGTTGTAAAGGGAGATAGAAGCTCAGCGGGGAGCGCCTTTCGCCGTCGGAGCGCGGAACCTCAAGGTCCGCAGCAGCAGGCCACCACCCCTGCAGGCGCCGGCGGGGGAGTGGTGGCGATTGAGCCCCCAGGCTGCCGGGAAGGAGGGTGAAAAGCTCGCGGGACTTCTGCACCACACGACTGAGACTCCCTACTCGGCGCGGCCATGTTCACGGCGAACGGCGAGCGCATTTCGGATGGCACAGATCGCGGGATCTCGGCGGACCCCGGCGTCATGCGTATGGGTTGGCTGGGGCTTCGATCCGGTTGGTGGAATGGACGAGCAGGGTGGGTATCGACGTCGAATCCCCGTCGGCCTTGTCGGGGACGACGGTGCCTTCGACCCTTAGCCAGGTCTGTTCGGGGTAATTCCTCAGCTCGGGGGTCGTCTGCCCGCGCAGGTGGATGCGGGCAAGTTGCGCGTCGGCGGCACAGCAGATGATCACCACCCTGCCCAGGTCCACGCCGTCGGCCTCCGGGAGAGTGAAGCCGATGACGGTGATGAGGCGATCATCCAACGTTCCGGCGGTGTCCTGGGCCGCGCGGATCATCACCTCGGGAATCGCCACTTCGGGCGCGCGCTCGTCCGGCAGGGCAGGGAAAGGGCGGCGAAGCACCTCGGTCGACACGGCGGTGACCTTCGATGCGGCGGCCTCCGGGCGCAGGGCGGGCGGCGTCACGAAGATGAGCACGACGATCGGAACCATCATTAGCCAGGCGATGGATCCTCTATGCGAGTGGCCGCCGTGATCGTCGTCGGGTCCGGACCCGCGCCGGATGTCGGCGGCCATCGAAACCAGTGCCAACGCGATGACGATCACCGCGGTCAGAATCAGCCAGGGCAGCAGCGAGGCTTTGACGTAACGGGTGTAGGCACCGCCGATGGCGATCATGGCGGTCGCGATCCCGACCAGTAACAACAGCGTGTTCTCGGCTTCTCGGCTCATGCGCCGCGGCCCAGCACCAGTAAGCCGATGGCTGTTGCCGCCACGGTGGCCACCACGAACGTTGCGGGGGCGAAACGGATCGCGAAGGCCCGACCGAACATTCCCGACTGCATTGCGAAGAGCTTGACGTCGATGGCCGGGCCGACGACGAGGAAGACCAGGCGCGGAACCAGGGGAACCATGGTCAGGCTGGCGGCCACGAACGCGTCGGCTTCCGAGCACAAGGAGAGCACCACCGCGAGCACAGCCATCACCAGCACGCCGAGCAGAAGTTGGCCCGCCAGATGCTCCATCAACCAGTCCGGGACTATCACGTGCAACGCGGCCGCAGCGGCAGCTCCGATCACGAGATAGGACGCGGCCTGGATGAAGTCATGACGGGCTGCTTCGGTAAAGGTGTGCCAGCGGGAACCCCGGCCCTCGATGGTGCGCGGTAGCCGTCGGGTGATCCATTCCGCGCGCCCCCAGCGGGACCAAGCCAGGCCCATGACGATCGCGGTGATCAAGGATGCGCCGACGCGGGCGAACACCATCTGAGGTTGGCCGGGGAACGCCACGACGGTGGAGACGACGACTACGGGGTTGATCGCAGGGGCGGCCAGCATGAACGTCAGGGCGGCTGCGCCCACCGCATCTTCACCGAATAGCCGACGGGCTATTGGAACCGAGCCGCATTCGCAGCCGGGCAGTGCGGCACCGCTAGCGGCTGCGGTGAGCACCGCTGCCGCCGGCCGGCGGGGCAACCATCGGGACAGCCGCTCGGCAGTCACGAACACCGCGATCAGCGCACTCAGCACGACTCCCAGCGCCAGGAAGGGCAGGGCTTGGACGAAGATGCCGCTGAACACCGTGCCGGCTGTCGACAACGCCGCGCTGTCATAGACCGCGGCCCGCAGGGTGCTGCCCAGCAACGCGCAGGCCACCACCGCCGCAACCAAGACCGGCATGGACGCCGATTCCGTCACCCGGGCGGTTTTCACTGCGGCCACCAAAACATTGTCACAGTCGAATCCTGCGTCTCCTCCTCAGCGCTGACGGGAGGCCGAGCGTCCCCGTCCGAATGAAAACGGTTACTATTTTCGTTTATGAAACTCTACCGTCTGCGAATGATCGGCGTCACGGCCGCGGCCATCGCCTTGATCGCGCCCCTCGGTCTGTCGGGGTGTTCCTCGCGTGACGGAGAGGAGCCCGCCGCGTCCTCCACCAACGCCGCAGCGAGTGGTGTATGCCCCACCACGCCGGTCAACGTTGTGGTCAGCGTGGATCAGTGGGGCGATGTCGTGAAGGACTTGGGCGGTGATTGCGCCCAGGTGACGACGGTGCTGGCCAGTTCGTCAATCGACCCTCATGACTTCGAACCCTCCCCGGCTGACGCCGTGACCTTCACAAAGGCGCAGCTTGTCGTCGTCAACGGAGTGGACTACGACTCCTGGGCAACGAAATTCGCGGCGACATCGGCTCCAGATGCGCCGGTGGTGGATGCGGGTGTGGTGACCAAGACCGCGGCGGGCTCCAATCCGCACCTCTGGTACAGCCCGTCCGCGGTGGTTGCGGTTGCCGATGCCGTCACCGCCGCACTCGTGAAGCTGGCGCCCGAGGGGAAGAGCTATTTCGCCGACCGGCGTGCGGCATTCAGCACAGGCCTGCAGCCGTACGATAAGTTGCTCGCCGATATCAAGGCAGGCGCCGCGGGCAAGACCTATGGGGCCACCGAGAGCGTCTTCGACTACACAGCAGAGGATGTCGGCCTGGTGAACGCGACACCGGAGGGCTACAGAACGGCGTCGGCAAACGACTCCGACCCTTCGCCGGCGGATCTTCAGGCGTTCCGTCGCGCGCTGGCGGATCGCAAGATCGATGTTCTGATCTACAACACGCAGACGGAGGGCTCGGTCCCGGAGCAGCTCCGTTCGGCCGCCGAAGCTGCCGGCGTGCCGGTGGTCGAGGTGACCGAGACGGTGCCGCCGGGAACAACGTCGTTCGAGACCTGGCAGGTTGCCCAGCTCACCGACCTGGCGAAGGCGCTCGGTGTCGCCGGGTGAGCCGGAGTCCACCGCCCCTGCACTGGCGTTCGACGATGTCAGTGTGGTGCGCGGGGGGCATCTGCTCTGGTCGGAGGGCACCTTTGAGGTTCCCGTCGGCGGCATTGTCGCGGTCATTGGATCAAATGGGTCAGGCAAGACCAGCCTGCTCAAAGTGGTTCTGGGACTGATACCTCCTGCGTCGGGTCACGTTCGTGTGCTGGGAAAGTCGCCGGGCGAGGTCAACGAGTTCATCGGCTATGTGCCGCAGAACTACGCGTCGTCGCCGGGGGACGCCATCCGCGTTTGCGATGCGGTGATGTTGGGTCTCAACGGAACTCGGTGGGCGTTCGGACGCCCCACCCGCGAGGAGCGGCGGCGGGTCGCCGAGGTGTTGGACGCCGTCGATGCCGGGGCGTTGGCCGGCCGGAGACTCTCGGAGCTTTCCGGCGGGCAGCGCCAGCGCGTCGCGATCGCCGAGGCGCTGGCCGCCCGCCCGAAGATCCTCATTCTCGATGAGCCGCTGGCATCTTTGGACCTACGGAATCAGCGCGAAATCGTTCAACTCCTTGATCGCCTCAATAGACAGCTCGGGGTGACGATTCTGGTCGTGGCCCATGATTTGAACCCGCTGCTGAGTGTGCTGAGTGGTGCGATCTATCTCCTGGATGGGCATGCGCACTTCGACGCGCTCGACGGGGTGGTCGAGGAAGACTTGCTCAGTCACCTCTATGGAACCCCGATTCAGGTCGTCCGGACACCGCAGGGCGAGTTGTACATGAGGAGCACTCCGTGACGGCGCAGCTGATGGCTTTCGGCTACCAGGACAACTGGTGGCCGATCCTGACCTCGCCGTTCATGCGCAGCGCATTGGCCGGTGGCACGATCGTCGCCCTCGCGGCGGGCTTGATCGGGTACTTCGTCGTCGTGCGCAACACCGCGTTCGCGGCCCACGCATTGGCGCACATCGGACTGCCTGGCGCGACCGGCGCGGTGCTGCTCGGTCTGCCCGTCGCGCTGGGTCTCGGTGTGTTCTGTGTCGGCGGGGCGCTGGTCATCGGGGTCCTCGGTAACCGCCGATCCGACCGTGAAGTGGCCACTGGCACCGTTCTGGCACTGGCAACCGGCTTCGGATTGTTTTTCAATTCGCTGGCAACCAAATCGTCGAGCACGATGACGAACGTGCTGTTCGGCAATCTGCTGGCGATCTCACGCGAGCAGTTGGTGACTTTCGCGGTGCTGCTGGTGCTGTTGGCGGCGTGCATCGGCTTCATCTACCGACCCTTGCTCTACACCTCGGTCAACGTCGAGGTAGCCCAGGCCAAGGGGCTGCCGGTGCGCTTGTTGTCGATGGTCTTCCTGGCGCTGCTCGGCTTCGCCGTCACGATGGCGGTGCAGGCGGTCGGCACGCTGCTGCTCTTCGCGCTGGTCGTCACCCCCGCCGCCACCGCCATCATGCTGACCCCGAAGCCGCCCGGCGCGATGGTCATTTCCGCAGTGATCAGCGTGATTTCGGTGTGGTTGGGTGTGGCGATGTCGGCGATGTTCAACCTGCCGCCGAGCTTCGTCATCGTCACCATCGCATGCGGGGTGTGGTTGGTCGTGTGGACTCTCGAACGTCATGTCCGGCCACGATCAACGACGGCGCAACGGTTATCCACGGAGTTCAGGGCGGATCAACAGCCGCACGTGGTTGGCGGCGACCACAGCCACCGATGAGCGGCATCGTGCGACACGGCGTCCGTCACCGGCGTGATCGGCCGAGCGACGATCGGTGAGGGCAGGATGGCTGGCAGGGTGAGCCTGTGACGCTTGCCGGGCGCACCCGCCCGCGTATTGCGGGGTCGATGCAACTCCTTTTCGCAGGTCTGATTGGGCTGGCCTTGTTCGCCGGCACGGTCCGTGCTTTCTTGGTGGGTCGGCCGGACATGGCGAGAGCTGCCACGGTGTTCTGTGGCGTCTTTGTCCAAGCATTGCCCTTCCTGGCCTTCGGCGTGGTGATCAGCGGCTTGATCGCGACGTATCTCTCCCCGGACCGATTGGCTCGCTGGCTGCCAAGGCGGACGGGCGTGGCGATCTTGACCGCCGGGGTCGGAGGCGCGGCCTTGCCGGGCTGCGAGTGCGGAGCAGTTCCGGCGGCACGCAGGTTGTTCGGTGACGGCCGGTCGAGGGATCGGCAGGGCGCGGCCGCCTTGACCTTCATGCTCGCCGCGCCGGCCATCAACCCGGTGGTCTTGGTGTCGACGGCTGTGGCCTTCCCCGGCGAGCCGGCCATGGTCGGCGCCCGGTTTACCGCTTCGCTGCTGACGGCACTGACCATGGGCCTTCTGTGGTCACGATGGGGCCGCGCCGAATGGATCACCCGGCGCCTGCCGCGACCGCCGCGCAGCGGCGGGTCGAGGTGGACCGTGTTCAGCGAGGCGGCGCGCCACGACTTTCTCCAGGCGGCGTCTTATCTGGTCGTGGGTGCTGCCACCGCCGCCGCACTGAACGTTCTGATGCCACCGACGGTGTATGAACACCTGGCGGGCCACCTGCTGCTCGGCATCCTCACGATGGCGATATTGGCCTTCGTTCTGGCGTTGTGCTCGGAGGCCGACGCCTTCGTGGCCGCGAGCCTGACCATGTTGCCGTTGCTACCGCGGCTGGTGTTTCTGGTCGTGGGACCCGCAGTGGACGCCAAGCTGCTCGCCATGCAGGCGGGGGTGTTCGGCCGCCCGTTCGCCAGCCGGTTCGCCCCGGCCACGTTCGTCGTCGCCACAGTGGTCGCCACGGTGGTTGGCCTGTTCTTCCTGGGAGGTGCCCGGTGAGCCGGACCACCGAGAATGTGATCCTGTTCCTATTAGGTACCTGCATTGCCGCGATCGTCGTCACCGGTACCTTCACCCGGTATGTCAAGCCCGCCGTGATGCCGTGGTTGGCCGCCACCGCCGTGTTGCTCGTGGTGCTGGCACTGTCCGCGGCCATCCGGGATGTCCGGGCCCGCGGAGGCCGTGGAGACGATGCCGATCAACCCGACGGCGATCTCGAACACGCGCACCGGTCCGCGGTGGTGTGGTTGCTGGTGCTGCCCGTAGCGCTGCTGGGCTTCGTGGTCCCGCCGGCGCTGGGCGCGCGGACCGCCGAGCCCACGACTACCCGCTTACCACGTCTGGCGATGTTGCGTCCCTTTCCGCCGTTGCCCGCCAGTCGCGCCCCGGAGCTTGCGCTTCCGGAGGTGGTGGTCCGCGCGAATCGGGACTCGGCGTACACCCTTGAGGATCGGCTCATCACCGTCACGGGCTTCACCATCAAGGAGGGCAACGCAGTCGATCTGGGGAGGGTCGTCATCATCTGCTGTGCAGCCGATGGACAGCTGGCTCGGCTCCATCTCGGGGGGCCGGCCGCGGCGGCAGCGGCCGCCTTTCCGGAGGAGACCTGGCTGCGGGTGGAGGGCACCGTGGTCCCCAAGCCCTCCGATACCGCCGGGTTGCCGACCCCGACTCTGACGGTCTCAGCGGTGACCCCTATCGAGGCGCCCCAGAACCCCTACGCGTACTGACAGAGTTCCGCTAATGACCTGCGAAAGGTAGTAGCGCCATCTCAGGCGGCGGGTCCAGACGGTACGCACGCCGTTACGGCGTGAACCAGTGTCACTTCCTTGCCGAACATTCCGGGCAGAGCCCGAAGATCTCGATCGTGTGACTGACCTCGGTAAACCCGTTTTCCCTCGCGACTTCGGCGGCCCATGTTTCGACTTTGGCGCCTTGCACTTCGACGGTCGCGCCGCATTGCCGGCACACCAGATGGTGGTGGTGTTGTTGGGAGCACCGTCGGTAGACCGACTCGCCGTTCTCCGTTCGGAGCGTGTCGACCAGGCCGGAGGCGGCCATGGATTGCAACCTGCGGTACACGGTGGTCAGTCCGATGCCCTCGCCTCGGCGGCGCAATTCGTCGTGAAGTTCCTGAGCTGAACGGAACTCCTCGAGGTTCTCCAGCAGATCCCAGACGGCTGCACCCTGCCGGGTCGCGCGGGTGCCGGGAATGCTGGGCGGGCTCCAATCTCCCCTGGCGCCCATCACGGGCCGTCTTCCGCGTGCGCGACTGCAGCCAAGACGAGATGCCCAATATGTTTGTCGGCCAGGCGATAACGCACTTCGCACCCCACGCGACCGCCGGTTACCGCGCCGGCCGCCCTCAACACCCGCGAGTGCTGGCTGACTGAGGCGCGCGGCATCGCATGCCACTGCCGATCGGGGTTCAACGCCGACAGTGCGGCTTCGGAAGTGGCGGACTTCATGGTCCTCCTGAGGTCATCAGCAAGCTGCGGGGACCCTTCCCAAATGGAAACGGTTTCCAGCTCGGGCAGAACTGTCTCATCCGTAATCGCGCATGTCAATGCGCCCCGTCGCGCAGCAATGATTCTGCTTCAGAACCAACTTCCCTACCGGGCGGGCAAGATTAGATACAATGACAACCATTGTCATTAATCGCGCTTTGAGGCCGGCGGCCGCGCCGGCGCACTCAAGATTGGGAGGGCCGCCGATGGAATCCACGGCTGAAGCCGGACGTGGGTTCCAATGGATGATCGGATTGCCCGCGCAAGTAGCAAGTTCGGTCTCCGAGCTGCGTACCGGAACTGTCCTTCTCAGCGTTCCCCTCCTGGATGACGTCATACAAGTGGGCGCCGTCGGCCCGTTGGCCACCGGGACCATCGAGGTGGCCAAAACGCCGTCGGCCATGGTGGTCCGCCGCACCGACGGCAGGGGGCTGCAAGCCCAGATCGTCCACCAGCGCGTGGGCGGCTTCGCCTCCAGGAGGCCCGTATTCTCCGAGCCGGTGCGGTCTCTGCGCCTGCAGTGCGTACCGCAGGCCGATGCCTCTGAGTTGTGGCTTGCATTGCCCGGCGTGCGAATCCGCCGGCACCCCGATCTTGTCCAACTCGTTGAGACGATTACGGCGTTCGGCTTGGCGAAGCAACGCGGGTGTTGCCGTCTTCCACGGGCTGCGACGCCGGTGTGATTCCGCAGGCCGGCTGGCGCCTTTCTCGGATTCGACAAGAAACCGATCAGCGGATCGCAAATAACCCCCGGATACCGGGGCTGAACTCGCGGAGGGAGATCGGACGTGGAAAGTGTCAGCACCGAGCGGGTGAACACTGCGGTGGGCGACAGTTCAATCGTGACGCTTGTGAACGGCGTCGGCCCGGCCATGGTGGTGTTGCCGTCCTATGGCCGTGACGGGGGCGCAGACTACGACGACTTCGCCACTCGCGCCGCCTTAGACGGTTGGCGTGTGATGCGGCCGCAGCCGCGCGGTGTCTTGGGCTCTGTGGGTCCGATGGAGGGTGTGACCTTTCGCGACCTGGCCGACGACGTGGCAGGTGTCATCGGCGCGTTGGCCGACGGTCCCGCCGTCCTGGTCGGCCATGCTTTCGGCAACCTGGTCTCCCGGATGGTGACGACCGCATATCCCGATCTGATCAGGGCAGTGGCAATTGTCGCCTCGCAGTCGAAAGAGGTGCCGGAGCGAATCGCTCGGGCACCCTTCATTGTCGGTGACCCGACCAGACCCACCTCCGAACGGCTCGCGGTCTTGCAGGAAGCTTTCTTCGCGCCGGGCAACGACGCCCGAGTGTGGCTAGAAGGCTGGTACCCGGAGACTCTGGCCATGCAACGTGCGGCGGTGGAGAGCTTGCCGTTGCAGAAGTATTGGCGCTGCGGTTCGGTCCCTCTGCTGGAGGTGATCCCCGACCACGATGCCTTCAAGCCGAGGAAGTACTGGGGTCAGATGCGGGAGGATTTCGGTGAGCGCGTCACCACTGCGGTGCTGGCGGGCGCGGGGCACGCGCTGTTCCCCGAGCAGCCTGAAGCCGCGGCCGGGACGATCCTGTCCTGGGCGCAGAATTTTCGCTAACGCCCACCCGGGTCTACGAGTACGGCGTGACCGGCCCGCACGGCCCGCTCTGATCTCGAGGGCGACGGCGCCTGCCCACTGTCGGCCAACCCGCAAACCCATCTCTTCAGTCCGAACCGGCCGGGAAGCGAGACAGCCTGTGAGGCCAACCGCATGCTAACGGGCGTGGGACGAATGCGAGACGCGCAGGGCGTAAGGCCGCGCGCGCCAGGGGATTTCAGACCGCACAGAGTTGCTGCTCGTTGACGAAGCTGACTGATGGAACTCCTCCGGCGGCCCGTGGCAATTCCTCAGTGCCCGTGTGCCGAGGAGTACCCGACAACGAGTCGGTGTAGTCGTAGCTCCTGGTGTCGCGGGTCTTGAACAACTCATTGCGGGTGATCCGGCCGGCACCCTCGAGATGGCATAGTTCGCGCCATATCCGGCCGGTGGACAGGAGCCGGCTGCAGCGCGGGGCCGCGGGCTAACCACCGAGGTGGCCGATACTCTGCGCTGGTTGTAGCCGCCGGGAACTGCGGGAATCCCGGCAGCGATGGCGCTGCCGCCGTGGGCATTCGCCGCGGCGACCGTTGCACGCCGAACAGGTGACGGATGTTGCTGCCACGATGGTGCCTATGTCTACTCTCACGTGGTTAGGTGTGCCCGGTGATGAGCGGGCATGGATGGCACTCGGGTTCGTTGTCGAAGGTGGAGGTTTCACCATCGGTAGGGTCCGTTGCAGCATCGGCGGCAGCGGATGGGGATTCGACGAGATTCATTCGGATCCATCAGCTCTCGGCGTGCGGACCATCACGTGTCCCTCGGCTGTCCCGACCAAGCACCCCTGTGGGGTTACCTCCGCCGACCACATCGTCTACACGGTCCCGAATCTGGACTCAGCGGTCGAGACGCTCAACGCGGTGCTGGGGACATCGCCGCGCAGGCGCTTTCACCCACGAGGTCCACAGGGTCCCGAGATGGCTTTCTATCGTGTCGGCGAGGCGTTCATCGAGGTCGTCGCGACGGGTCGGGAACCCGCACTCATCGGGCTGGCACTGAAGGCGCCGGATCTGGATGCCACGGTGGTGCAGATCCGCCTCTGCGGTGGACCGGTATCCGACCCCAAGCCAGCCGTGCAGGGCGGGCGGATCGCATCGGTTTGGAGCGAGCATCTCAAATGGGGCCTGGCGATCATGGGCACCTAGCGCGAACATCAGGTGCCTTCGATCGCCGCGGCCTCCAACTCCAGAAAGATTCATTGAGCGGTCGCGTGGCCGGTGCGGTCTTCCCCGCTACAAGCAAATCGGATCGAAGCCGCTTTGCCTGTTCCGATCGAGAAGGCCACACAGACCGGACGGATCGAGGAAGTCACCGTGATGCCGCCTGCCCTCGCGGGCACTCTCGCCGACAAATGGGGGAAGCCTGGCTTGTGCAGAACCTTGTTAGCCTTTTCGGGTGCCGCGAAAACTCAGTGACGAAGAAGTTGAGGCGTATCTCGATAGTCGCCCATGCTGGGCGATACTGAGCACCATCGACAAGGACGGTTTCCCGCACACGGTTCCCCTGGGGTACTTCCGCCTCGGCCGCGACATCGTCATGGGCGTGCGTGACGGGACGCGCAAAGTCGCCAACGTCGAAGGCAACCCGAACGTGAGTGTCCTGCTCGAGGACGGCTCGAGCATGGCGGATATCCGGGGAGTGATGTTCCAAGGTCGCGCCCGCATCGTCCGCGAACCCAGCGAAGCGCTTGAGCTCGCGAGGGAAGGCGCCCGGGCGCGAGGCGTGCCAGAGTCCGAATGGCCCACCGCGTCTCGACCGGGCACCGCATACATCCGCATGACGCCCGTCAGAACAGTGTCCTGGGATTACGGAAGCTCGACCTCAGACCAGGCTTAGCGCCAACTTGACAGCTCCTACCGGGCGGGCCGGATCAACCAGGAATGTCGGCTCACGCGGGTGCCCGTCAGAGCACACCTCAGCCGGGGAAGATGCGCCGTTCGGTGTCGGCTCTATGAGGTGCGCGCCGCCGCTTCGACGGTTTCGGTGGCGCAGTTGATCAGGGTGGGCCGTTGGCGATCGGCGATACCGGCTCGAACAAGTTCGGTGACCTCGTCTGCGCTGTGCGCCTCGTGGGCGTCGACCCCGTAGCTGGCCGCGGTGCCCACGACGTCGAGTCCGGGTAGGTCGAGGCCGGGAACCCCGGGCGTCTGCTCGATGAACCCGAACTCCTTGAGCACGCCGTACTCGGCATTGGAGGCGACGACCACGGTGATCGGGATCTCATACCTGGCGGCGGTCCACAGGGCGGTGATGGCGTAGTGCATCGACCCGTCACCCATGGCTGCGACGACGGGCCGGTCCGGGGCGGCGAGCTGAGCCCCGACAGCGGCAGGCAGGCCGTATCCCAGACCGCCTCCGGCGGCCGACAGGTGGGAGAGTCGTTGACCGGGCCGGATGCAATCGACGATCACGGTCTCGTTGCTGCCGCCCTCGCTCACCCACAGGGCGTTCGGCGGGGCGGCCTTGGCGACCGCGCTCCAGAGGTTCGCCGGCGCGAGGGGTGTGGACGCGGGTTGGACCGCCGGGGCTTGGGGACGGGGTGCCGGGGCCGGCCGCTGAGTCGGGGTGGACGCGTCGGCCAGCGCTCGTGCGGCGCTGACAAGGTCGGCGATGATGGCGTCGCCCATGGGTGCCCGCGCGGCTTCGTCGGGGTCGTTGGTGATGTGGACCAGCGATGTCCCCTCGGGCAGGTAGGGGCCCGGAATCATCGGGTAGTAGCGGAAGACCGGCGCTCCGATCACCACGACCAAGTCGTGGCCCTTGAGTATCTGGGAAATCCAGCCGGCTCCGGGCGGCAACATGCCCTGGTACAGCGGATGGTTCTCGGGAAATCCGCTCCAGCCGGTCAACGGCGCGGTCCAGACCGGCAGGTGGTTGCGTTCGGCGAGGGCGACCACGCTGTCCCAGGCGTCATAGCGTTCCACGTCGCCCCCGACGACGAGGACGGGCGAGGCCGCCGACTGGATCCGCTGACAGATCTGCTGGGCCAGCTCCGGTGGAAAACCGGATGCGCGGGTCACCGTCCGGTTGGCCACGACCGCGACATCGGACGCCTGTGTGTCGGTCAACTCGACTGGGAGATCGTCCATCGGCAGCGACACGAACACCGGTCCCATCGGTGGGGTGGTGGCCAGATGGATGGCGTGGGCCAACACCGCCGGCGCCTCGCTGGCGATCGCCGGCTCGGCGGCCCATTTCACGAAGGGCTTCGGCACGGTGGTGGCTTCGAGGTTGGTCAGCAGGCAGTACTGGTTCTGCATGAACCGGCGCTGATTACCGGCGGTCACGATCAACGGGGTTTTGTTGACGTAGGCGTTGTACAGCTGGCCCTGGGCGTTTCCCATGCCCGGGGCGGTGTGCAGGTTCACCAGCGCCGGCCGACCCGTCACCTGCGCGTAGGCGTCGGCCATCCCGACCGGAACCATTTCCTGCAAACCCAGCAGGTAGCGGAAATCAGCCGGGAAGTCCTGTAGCAGAGAGAGTTCCGAGGATCCGGGATTGCCGAACCACGTGGTCAAACCGTGGGTGCGGCATAAGTCGAGTATGGCGTCGCGAACCGTCGTCATGCAGCCAATCGCTTTCTCGCTCAGGGGGCAGAGTCCAGAGCGTACGGCCGACTCGGAGCCGTTGATCCGGAATACCGGCCGAACGCCAATGCAACCTTCGCCGAAGTCCCGATCGCATAGAGCCGTTCACCCTTCCGGAGACCAACTGCTTATGGGCCCGACGGCGACGACAGCCCGCGCTGGGACTCGCAATGGGCACTGCGCGATGTTTGTCGACGAGATGCAGAAGCAGGATGTTCGTCGAATGACTTCAGGAACGGGCTGTTAGTAGCTCTGCCAGACCGCCTGCATGACTGAGAACAAAAATGCCGCCGAACAGCCGAACATCAGCACCCCGGTAATCGCGATCAGCGTTCCGAGATGTCTCCAGGGGTGCTTCAGCAGTATGTCGCCGTAGCCCAGTGTGGTGATCGACGCAGCGGTGAAATACACGCCCTCGGTGACACTGGGCATCAGCAGTTTCCAGCGGAAAAACACGCCCCACACCGCGGACTCCGCGACGTGCGCCAGCATGAGAGTGCAGAAGCTGACGAGCAGGATGGTCTTGCCGGTGTGATTGAGCCCCAGATGCTCGAGCATCCATGTTTTGTGCTGCAGCAGCTCGCCGAGCACATCGAAAATCACCATCACGTGGAGGTAGAACAGCACAAGCGCCAGCAGCGTGGCAATGCCGTAGACCTCGATGACCTTTCCGCGGGAAGGGAGCCGATGCTTATCCACCGCGGTTGGATCTGACGTGTTCTGACGCACGCCTTCAGCTTCGGACGGGGAATCAAATAACTTGTTGCGCAAGAGTTATCCACCTCAAGGGCTACTACAGTTCCGCCCACCGAAAAAGCGCTTCACGAGCGACAACAGCCCGCAGGCGACCGATGTACTAGTTCGAACTGTTTTGGGCCATGACGTCTGCTTTGGTTCAAAGCCTCCCTTCGGACTGTAGCAGGGGGACCTGTCCACTTGGCATCTGCGACGGTGGTGCTCGCAGCGACCCCACCACCCGAGTGGCGTGATCCGGGCTGACACCGTCACGCAGGTCGCCGCGTTCGTCGGCGCGCAGAGGCGAGTCCGGCCCGATTTGCGATGTGGCGATACTCGGACCGTTCGATGCCGCCGGACTCCAGGTGGCGGCCGGCTGCGGCAATCACTCGCTGATGGAGCTTGTCGCCC
>JAGQTO010000155.1:23943-25394 GCA_020439025.1 Mycobacterium sp.
TGTGGTGGCCGTTCGGGCTGGATCAGCGCGGCCGCGGGGCCTCGGTTCTCGCGGCACTCGACTCGGGACGACGCCGTCGCGGCCGTCCGCTGGATTTCGCAGCTCGAAGTGGCCGCGGGCGGGTTAGGCTCCACCTGGGGGTACTCCGATTGGGTGAAGGTGGTCTCGATGAGCCTAGGGACAGGCGTGCCGGTCACGTTTCCTGCGCATGATCCCGCCGGTTGGCGGCAGCTTCCAAAGTCGTACACCCCGTTGGACCCCGCCCGGGTTTCGGCGCTCATGGCCAAGGAGTGGGAGCGCTACGCCAAGACCACTCCCGGCTCGGCCGACCATGCGGCACGGTCGGTGAAGACCCTGCCACTGGGGGTGACCAGCAGCTTCCAGTACTGGGATCCGTATCCAATGGGAGTGCAGTCCGCACGTGGCGCCTACGTCACCGACTGTGACGGCCGCCAGGTGCTGGACCTGTCGATGGGCTTCGGCGCGATGCTCGTCGGCCACCTCAACCCCACGGTGGTGGCCAAGGTCAAGGACTTCCTCGATGACATCGGCACGCTGTTCGTGACCCCGTCGCCGATCTCGACCGACGTCGCCGAGCGGTTCAAGGCGCGCTTCGGGGTCGACATGCTGCGGTTCACCAACTCCGGCACCGAGTCGACGATGTACGCGGTACGCGCCGCCCGCGCCTACACGGGGCGCAAGCAGATCATCAAAATCGAGGGCGGCTACCACGGCGGCTACGACGGTCTGTCGGTGTCGGTCAAGCCGGGCATCGACGAAATCGGTCCCGCCGACGACCCGATCCCGCAGGTGCCCTTCGACGTCGAGGCCGGCGTGGTGCACACGGTCGCCTACAACGACCTCGGCCAGATGGAACGCAAGCTCGCCGCCCACGCCAAGGACGTCGCCTGCGTGGTCATGGAGCCGGTCATCGAGAACCTGGGCATCGTGCTGCCCGACGCTGGCTACGTCGCCGGGGTGCGCAAACTGTGCGATGACCACAACGTGTTGCTGATCTTCGACGAGGTCAAGACCGGCCTGACCGCCGGCGCCCACGGCGCGGCCGCGCGCCTCGGCGTCAAGCCCGACCTGATCACGCTGGCCAAGTCCATCGGCGGAGGCCTGCCGCTGGCCGCCTTCGGCGGCACCGAAGAGGTCATGCAGGTCGTCGTCGACAACCGGATGGCCCACTTCGGCACCTACAACGGCAACCCGCTGTGCATGGCCGCGGCCCTCGCGGTCGACGAGGTGGCCACCGAGCAGGCGCTGGCCGCCGCCGAACAGGTCAACGACAACGCCATGGAAGCCATGGACACCATCATCCGCGAGTACGAACTTCCTGCCCACACCGTCGGTTTCGGTGTGAAGGGTGCGGTGACGTGGTCACCCACCCCGATCCGCAACTACCGCGACTACAAACTGGTCACCGACTTCCACGTCGCCGAGTTGGG
>JAGQTO010000156.1 GCA_020439025.1 Mycobacterium sp.
TATATCGACATCGGCCGCAGCGAGGGGGCGACGGTCATCACCGGCGGCGAGCGCGCCGATCTGGGCGGCCACCTCTCCGGCGGCTACTACGTCCAGCCGACGATCTTCGCCGGGAACAACTCGATGCGGATCTTCCAGGAGGAGATCTTCGGCCCGGTCGTCTCGGTGACGGCGTTTGGCGAC
Source organism: Mycobacterium sp. (assembly GCA_020439025.1). Taxonomy (GTDB): domain Bacteria; phylum Actinomycetota; class Actinomycetes; order Mycobacteriales; family Mycobacteriaceae; genus Mycobacterium. The sequence continues at coordinate 184 of JAGQTO010000156.1, forward strand.
TACGACGAGGCCATCCGGATCGCCAACGACACCCTCTACGGTCTCGGCGCCGGGGTGTGGAGCCGCAACGGCAATGTGGCCTACCGGGCCGGCCGCGACATCAAGGCGGGCCGGGTGTGGACCAACTGCTACCACCACTACCCGGCGCACGCGGCCTTCGGCGGGTACAAGCAGTCCGGCATCGGCCGGGAGAACCACAAGATGATGCTCGACCACTACCAGCAGACCAAGAACCTGCTGGTCTCCTACAGCAGCAACCCCCAGGGGTTCTTCTGAGCGCGCCGCCCCGGGTTCTGATCACCGACGCCGCCGCCGATCTGCTGCGCCGGCTGCAGGAACAGCACGGACCGGTGATGTTCCACCAGTCCGGCGGGTGCTGCGACGGTTCCTCGCCGATGTGCTACCCGCAGGGGGAGTTCATCGTCGGTGACCGCGACGTACTGCTCGGTGAATTACACGGAGCCCCGGTGTGGATCTCCGGGCCGCAGTTCCAGACCTGGAGACACACCCAGGTGATCCTCGACGTCGTTGCCGGACGGGGTGGCGGGTTCAGCCTGGAAGCCCCCGAGGGCGTGCGGTTTCTCATCCGGGGGCGGGCCTTCACGCCCGAGGAGAACGCGCAGTTGGCCGACGAACCGTTGGTCACTGGGGCGAGCCGCCGAAATTAGCAGGTCGGCACGCCGAAGCAGGTCCACGATTGCGGGCTCGGTGCTCGGTATCGTCAACCGTCGTGATACCCCTGCCTCGGGCATGGCTGCTCACAAGCGCGTTACTCCTCGGCTGCGTCGCGGGTCAGATCGCCGCAGTCGCTGCCAAGTTGTCCGTTCACACGACCATCCGTCCCGATCTTGTGGTCGCGCTGGTCATCGGCATTCCGAGCGTGATCGGGATACTGGCGATCCTGGTGTCGGGCCGCCGCTGGGTTACCACCGTGGGCGCGTTCATCCTTGCCATCGGGCCGGGCTGGCTGTCGGTACTGTTGCTTCTGCAGGTGGTCAGCGCGTGACTGACACCGTTTCGCCGATCACTGAACCCCACCTGACGCCGATGTTCGCCACCGGCGCGCAGCCGGTCGCCGCGCCGAACACCGAACCGCACCCGGCGCCGATCTTCGATACCGGCCCGCATCCCAACCCGCTGCGCACCACCGGGCGCACCGCCAAACCGGCCCCTGTGTCCCAATCTTCGCCCACGCCCACGCCCACGCCCGAGCCCACGCCCACGCCCGAGCCCGGACCTGTCGCCGATGCCGGCCCCGACCAGGGGGCCGCCTCCCAGGCCCTGCCCCCGTCGGCTTCCGTGCCCGCTGCGGACGTCAAGACCGCTGCAGACGTCGAGACCGCTGCGGATCCTGAGCCGGGTTCCGGCCCGGGGGCGGTTGCCGAGCCGCAGACGAGTTCCGAATTCCAGGTTGCTGCCCCTGAGTCGAATCCGGCGGCTCCGGAAGCGGAGGTCTCCAGCGAGCCCGAGGCGGAACCCGTGTCCGAGAACCCGCCCGCAGCTGCGCTCGCCCCCGAATCACCGGCCGTCCCGGAACCCGCGGCAGTCCGCGAACCCGCGGCAGCCCGCGAACCCGCGGCCGTGCCCAACGCATCCGGGGGCATCGACTCATCCGGGGTCACCGCTCAACCCGAGTTCGTCCTGGAACCGGAGTTAGCCCCCGTGCCCCACCTCGATGGCGACACCGGCGCGCCCCACGCGTTCAGCGCCTTGGACAACGACGACACCGACGCCTTCCGCCGCGCGGTCAACGGGCACATGCCGCCGATGGCCGTCCCGGCGCAGCCGGTCGTCGTGCCCGGCGCCTACCAGTTCGTCAAGCGCTGGAAGTTCGCCCTCATCGTGGCCGGTGTGTGGGTGCTCGCTGCCGCTGCCGGCCTGGGCTGCTATTTCTGGTGGTACACCGCGCTGGACAAGACCGCCCCGGTGTTCGGCATCCTGATCTACCTCATCGCCTGCATGGTCGGCAGCGTGCTGGTCTCGCTGGTGCCCGAACGGCCCCAGGTCACCGCGCTGGCCCTTGCCCTGATGGCGGCGCCGCTGGCGTCGATGGTGGCGGCCGCTGCGCTTCACGGTGCGTATTACTTCGAATGGATCGCCCGTCCGGTAATAGGGTAGCGGCGTGACCCATTTTGACGTCGTCGTCCTCGGTGCCGGTCCCGGTGGATACGTTGCGGCCATCCGCTGCGCCCAACTCGGCCTGAACACCGCCATCATCGAACCGAAATACTGGGGCGGGGTGTGCCTCAACGTGGGCTGTATCCCGTCGAAGGCGTTGCTGCGCAACGCCGAGCTGACCCACATCGTCACCAAGGAAGCCGCGACGTTCGGCTTCACCGGTCAGGTCACCGCGGACTTCGGCGCGGCCTTCGACCGCAGCCGCAAGGTGGCCGACGGCCGGGTTGCCGGCGTGCACTACCTGATGAAGAAGAACAAGATCACCGAGATCCACGGGTACGGCCGATTCACCGACGCCGCCACGATCTCGGTCGAACTCAACGAGGGCGGCACCGAGACGGTCACCTGCGACAACGCGATCATCGCCACCGGCAGCAGCACCCGGCTCATCCCGGGCACCTCGTTGTCGAAGAACGTGGTGACCTACGAGGAACAGATCCTCGACCGCGACCTGCCCGGTTCGATCGTCATCGCCGGTGCCGGCGCGATCGGCATGGAGTTCGCCTACGTCATGACCAACTACGGCGTCGACGTCACCATCGTCGAGTTCCTGCCGCGGGCGCTGCCCAACGAGGATGCCGAGGTCTCCAAGGAGATCGAGAAGCAGTACAAGAAGCTCGGGGTGAAGATCCTCACCGGCACCAAGGTCGAGTCGATCACCGATGACGGTTCGCAGGTCACCGTCGTGGTCAGCAAGGACGGTGTCAGCCAGGAGCTCAAGGCCGACAAGGTGATGCAGGCCATCGGGTTCGCGCCCAATATCACCGGGTACGGCCTGGAGACCACCGGTGTGGCGCTGACCGACCGCGGCGCCATCGCCATCGACGACTACATGCGCACCAATGTGCCGCACATCTACGCCATCGGCGACGTCACCGCCAAGCTGCAGCTGGCCCACGTGGCCGAGGCGATGGCGGTCGTCGCGGCCGAGACGATCGGCGGTGCGGAGACGCTGACCCTGGGCGACTACCGGATGATGCCGCGGGCGACGTTCTGCCAGCCGCAGGTGGCCAGCTTCGGGCTCACCGAGCAGCAGGCGCGCGACGAGGGCTACGACGTCAAGGTCTCGAAGTTCCCGTTCAGCGCCAACGGCAAGGCCCACGGACTGGCCGACCCGGTCGGGTTCGTCAAGGTGATCGCCGACGCGAAGTACGGGGAACTGCTCGGTGCCCATCTCATCGGGCCGGACGTCTCGGAGTTGGTGCCGGAGCTGACCCTGGCCCAGAAGTGGGACCTGACCGTCAACGAGCTGGCCCGCAACGTGCACATCCACCCGACGCTGTCGGAGGCGTTGCAGGAATGCTTCCACGGCCTCGCCGGCCACATGATCAACTTTTGACCCCGCCGCCTTTGACCTCGGCGCGCAGATCGATCGTCGTCGCCGGAATCGGCGGTCTGGTTCTCGGCCACGTCCTGTGGCTGATCGGTATCACGGTGGCGACGCGCTCGGCGTCGGTGAGTTCGTGGGTTCTGGGGATCTCGGCGCTGGTCGTCGTCGGCGGCGCCGCGACGCTGTACTACGCGTGGCAGCGCTACCAGCAGAAGCGGTACGTGTCGGCGGCTTTTCTGGCCGCGCTGCCGGTCGCGCCGATGATTTTCACGACCATCGTCCTCGGGGTGACTTACCTGTAGTCGGGTAGTGGTGCGGTCCGGGCCGCTACAAGCGCCAGATGACGACCACCAGGGCGATCAGGCCCATCACCAGGATCAACCCCGCCATCAGGCTGGATATCGAGACGGGCATGGTCCCGAGTTCGGGCTCGAGAGCCCGCAGCTCGGCGCGGTGCTGGAACCAGGCCATCGTCAACGCGATCAGGCCGAGCACGATCAGCGTCATCCCGACGATCCACGGACTCAGGACGGGGCGCCGGACCTGGTCGGCCTCGGCCAGGTACTGGAAGAACTTGAAGATCGTGAAGCCGAAGGCGATCAGCGAGGTCGCCGTGCGGATCCACGCCATCAGCGTCCGTTCGCTCGCCAGCCGGGTGCGTTCGGCGGCGAGGCGGTTCCTCGGATCTGCCGGTCCGTCGACCATCGGTCCTCCACTCGTGCTGGCCCCCTCCGGGGGCGTTGATCAGTCCGGGAAGTCCATCGGTACCCGCAAGGCGGCGAGAATCCCGGCGATGGCATCGTAATGTCCTGTCAGAGCGCAGAATTCGATGATCTGCTGGCGGCTGAGGTGGGCTGAGAGCGCCGCGAAGGTCTCGTCGGAGAGGTCCCGGTCGGTGACGAACTCGTCGACCGCGGTGAGCAGGGTTCGTTCCCGGTCGGTCAGCACCGCGGCGTCCGGGCCGGCGAAGATCTTCTCCTGCAGGTCCGGGCTCACACCGCGGGAGCGTGCCAGGCGGCGGTGCTGCTGCAGCTCGTACTCCGAGCCGCGCAGATGACCCACCCGCAGGATCACCAGTTCCTTGTCCCGTTTGGGCAGCTTGCCCCAGTTCAAGAGCACGCCGGAATACGGCAGAAAGGACAGGAACAGCAGCCTGTGCTGGCCCAGCGTGGTGAACAGGTGCATCTGCGGGGCCCGGATGGACCGTGCCGCCACGCGGGCGATGGCCCAGTTCAGCAGGCCCAGTTCCCGGCGTCCGCCGGCCGGGATCCGCTGCAGTTCACTCACGGGTTCTCCTTCACCAGATAGGGCGAGACGGTGGAACGGTGCTCGTCGAGGTCCAGGGCGCGGCCCAGTGCCGGGAAGGCTCGCTGCGGGCAGTTGTCGCGCTCGCAGACCCGGCATCCCGCTCCGATCGGGGTCGCGCTGTCGCAGGACAGGTCCAGGCCCCGTGAGTACACCAGCCGGTTGGCGTGGCGCACCTCGCAACCCAGCCCGATCGCGAAGGTCTTGCCGGGCTGTCCGTAGCGGTGCGCCCGGCGCTCCACGGTGCGCGCCACCCACATGTAATTGCGCCCGTCCGGCATCTGGGCGATCTGCACCAGGATCTTTCCCGGGTTGGAGAACGTCTCGTAGACATTCCACAACGGGCAGGTCCCGCCCGAGGACGAGAAGTGAAAACCGGTGGCGGACTGCCGTTTCGACATGTTTCCCGCCTTGTCCACCCGGACGAAGGAGAACGGCACGCCGCGCATCGACGGGCGCTGCAGGGTGGAGAGCCGGTGGCAGACCGTCTCGTAGCTCACCTGGTAGAACGCCGACAGCCGTTCGATGTCGTAGCCGAAGTTCTCGCTGACGTCATGGAACTGCCGGTAGGGCAGCACGGTGGCGGCGGCGAAGTAGTTGGCCAGGCCCAACCGGGCCAGTCGGGCGGACTCCTCGCTGGTGAACCTGCCGTCGGTGACCATGCTGTCGATGAGGTCGCCCACCTCTAGGTAGGCCAACTCCGCGGCCATCTTGAACACCTGCTGTCCCCGGGACAGCTGGGTGGAGATCTCCAGGGTCCGTGATGCGGGGTGGTATTGGTGCAGCACCGTCTCGCCGAGGTCGATGCGCTTGACGATGCGCACCCCGTGCACCTCGGTCAGGCGACGCGACAACTCCCCGGCCAGATCCCCGCGGTGCATCCGCATCCGAACGGTGAGATCCTCGGCCGCGGTGTCGAGTTCGTGCAGGTAGTTCTGCCGTTGGTAGAAGTAGTCGCGCACCTCTTCGTGCGGCATCGTGATGGCCCCGGTGCCGCTGCCCCCGGTGTTGAGGTTGAACCTGTCCTCGGTGGCCTCGGCGAGCTGGGCGTTGGTGATCTGGTACCGCCGGTGCAGGTTGACCATCGCGCGGGCGATCGCGGGGTGCGCGGCGACCATCTCGACCACCTCGGTGGGGTCGACCTCGGCATCGAGGTCGCGGTCGTGGATGACCTCCCGCAGCTCGGCCACCAGGCGGGTGTCGTCGTGGGTGGAGAAGAACGTCGCGTCCACGCCGAACACCTCGGTGATGCGCAGCAGAACCGCGACGGTCAGGGGTCGCACGTCGTGCTCGATCTGGTTGAGGTAGCTCGGTGAGATCTCCAGCATCTGGGCCAGCGCGGCCTGGCTGAACCCGCGTTCGCTGCGCAGCTGACGCACCCGCGACCCGACGAAGGTCTTCGCCATCGGACCAGCCTACCGGCGGCGTGTTGGTCAGCAGCGCGGCGTTTGGCATGATCCGGAGCTATGGCGAGCGGAAAGGCGGGGGCTGGCGGCGGACTGGCGAAGGTGCTCATGCCGGTCCCGGATCCGCACCCGGACGTCTTCGACCGGCAGTGGCCGTTGCGCCCCGCCGACGTCGACCGGCTGGGCCGGCTTCGGATGGACGCCGCCGTGCGCCACATCATGGATGTCGGTCAGGACCACCTGCGCGAGTACGGCCACAACGACACCCATCCGTTGTGGATCGTGCGCCGAACCATGGTCGACTTGATCCGCCCGATCGAGTTCCAGGACACCCTGCGACTGCGGCGGTGGTGTTCGGGGACGTCCAACCGGTGGTGCGAGATGCGGGTGCGCATCGACGGCCGCAAGGGCGGCCTGGTCGAGACCGAGGCGTTCTGGATCAACTTCAGCAGAGAGACCCAGGGGCCGGCCCGTATCGCCGACGACTTCATGGAAAGCCTCATGAAGACCACCGATGTCAACCGGCTGCGGTGGAAGTCCTATGTGGTCGCCGGCTCGCGGGAGGACGCCGCCGAGGTCCGGGAGTTCCCGATCCGGGTCAGCGACATCGACCTGTTCGACCACGTCAACAACTCGGTCTACTGGAAGGTCGTCGAGGAGTTCCTCGCGCCGCATCCCGCGCTGCTCGAGGCTCCGCTGCGGGTGACCATCGAGCACGACGCACCGGTGAGCTACGGGGACAAGCTGGAGGTTTTGCTGCACGTCTACCCGCCCGGCTCGACCGACAAGTTCGGCCCGGAGTTGACCGACCGCACGGTGAGAACGCTCACATACCTCGTGGGGGACGAGGTCAAGGCCGTCGCGGCGATCCATCCGATCTGACCTGCGCCGGTCCCGCTGGACCCCGATTGACCTGCGAATTCAATTAACCTGCCGGTAACGCGCAGTTTCCTCGGGGGCTTTGCTTCGCAAACTTCGCAAATTGGCGGCCGTTATGTTGCCGAAATTGGCATCAGCACGGATTGGACCTGCTGATATCGACTGTGCGATCGTCATGTCAACGCACAAGCGAATAAAGCCGGAGCGTTAGCAGTGGCTGCCACGATCTGCGTCCGGTGGTGACAACGAAGGAGAGTCGACATGACCGTTTCCAACGTCGGTAAGCCCAAGAGCGCCGCCGAGATCCAGCGCGACTGGGACACCAACCCCCGCTGGAAGGGCCTCACCCGGACCTACTCCGCCGATGACGTCGTCGCCCTGCAGGGCACCGTCGTCGAGGAGCACACCCTGGCCCGCCGCGGCGCGGAGATCCTCTGGGATCAGGTCAACAACATGGAGTTCGTCAACGCCCTGGGCGCGCTGACCGGCAACATGGCCGTCCAGCAGGTCCGCGCCGGCCTCAAGGCCATCTACCTGTCAGGCTGGCAGGTCGCCGGCGACGCCAACCTCTCCGGCCACACTTACCCCGACCAGAGCCTCTACCCGGCCAACTCGGTGCCGCAGGTGGTGCGCCGCATCAACAACGCGCTGCTGCGCGCCGACGAGATCGCCAAGGTCGAGGGCGACACCTCGATCGACAACTGGCTGGTTCCGATCGTCGCCGACGGTGAGGCCGGTTTCGGCGGCGCCCTGAATGTTTACGAGCTGCAGAAGGCGATGATCGCCGCCGGTGTCGGCGGTTCGCACTGGGAGGACCAGCTGGCCTCGGAGAAGAAGTGCGGCCACCTCGGCGGCAAGGTGCTCATCCCGACCCAGCAGCACATCCGCACCCTGACCTCCGCCCGGCTCGCGGCCGACGTGGCCGACGTCCCGACCGTCGTCATCGCCCGCACCGACGCCGAGGCCGCCACCCTGATCACCTCCGATGTCGACGAGCGCGACAAGCCGTTTGTCACCGGTGAGCGCACTTCCGAGGGCTTCTATCACGTCAAGAACGGTCTGGAGCCCTGCATCGCCCGCGCCAAGGCCTACGCGCCCTTCGCCGACCTGATCTGGATGGAGACCGGCACGCCGGACCTGGAGCTCGCGAAGAAGTTCGCCGAGGGCGTCAAGTCGGAGTTCCCCGACCAGCTGCTGGCCTACAACTGCTCGCCGTCGTTCAACTGGAAGAAGCACCTCGACGACGCCACCATCGCCAAGTTCCAGAAGGAGCTGGGCGCCATGGGGTTCAAGTTCCAGTTCATCACGCTGGCCGGCTTCCACGCGCTGAACTACTCGATGTTCGACCTGGCCTACGGCTACGCCCGCAACCAGATGAGCGCCTACGTCGAGCTGCAGGAGCGCGAGTTCGCCGCCGAGGAGCGCGGGTACACCGCCACCAAGCACCAGCGCGAGGTCGGTGCCGGCTACTTCGACAAGATCGCCACCACCGTGGA
>JAGQTO010000436.1 GCA_020439025.1 Mycobacterium sp.
ACGGGCAGGGTCTCGATGCGACGGCCCAACCGCCGGGTGACGACCTCACCGGGAACCAGTGCCCAACTCACGCCGGCCGCCTCGCAACGGTCATCCACGGACTCCAGCAGATCGGCGGCCTTCGGGGTGAACGCCGTCACGCCGCTGAGATCGAGGACGAAAAGGGTGTCGGACAGCACGAAGCGTGCCACGTAGTCGGAGATGGGGCCGAGGTTGCGGGCGTCGATCCGGCCGCTGACAGTCACCACCGTGGCGCCGTGCCGACTGTGACCGCGAATATGCGCGCCCTGATAGTCCGCCGCGGGATTGCCGTAGCGCGAGGTGAAGCTGGTCATGGTGTCCGCCCCTCATGTCGACTGTTCCGACCGCTGACCGCCGGGTAACGGCCACACCATCGACGCTATGACGGAACTCTAAGGCGCCCGGGTGTGGTGTTTAAATCTCTGGTGAGAATGAATTTGCGCCGATCAGGGGTCGGGGCGATCATCTCGGTTTGGTTGCCGTGTGGTCCTGCTGCGGCGGTGATGTCCGACCGTTCTCCTACGGTGTGGTCGTGCGGGAGGAATCCGATTCGGCGGCCCTGGCCCTCAAGTGGGTGGGCGTCTGGTGTGCGGCGACGGCTTTGCTGGCCTACCTGGGCTGGGTCAGCGGGGCGCAGTGGTGGGTGCCCGTCGCGCTGAGCTTGCCGGCCCTTCTTGTCTCCTCGCGGCGGTGCTTCTCGGCCTGGTTGCGACAGCGCCACGAGGCCCGGCGCGATGCGCTCTACCGGGCCAGCGGGCAGGCGGCCGTCGATGCGATGGACGGGGTGGATTTCGAGCATTACGTCGCCGCTGTGCTGCGTGGAGCCGGTTTCACCGTGGAAGTGACGAGGGCCACCGGGGATTTCGGGGTGGATCTGATCGCCGCTCGCGACGGTGTGCGGACCGCGGTGCAGTGCAAGCGTCAGTCCCGGGCGGTCAGCGGTGCGGCGATTCAGCAGGTGGTCGCCGGCGCCGCCGTCCACGACTGCACCGCGACGATGGTGGTGACCAACCACTCTTACACCCGGGCCGCCACGCAACTGGCCGAAGTCCACGGCTGCGTGCTGGTCGACCGGGTCCGGCTCGGACGGTTGGCGCGACTGCGCGGGGCCCGCGCGGTCTTACGCAATTCTGACCCCCGGTCTTCGGCCGTGGCGCCGGCCGGGCCGGCTCAATAACCTCGAGTCGTAGTGACGTACGGGTCTGGAGGTGCGGCCATGAAGAAGTCAATAACGCTGGTGCTGGCAATCCTGGCGGTGACGCTGGGTCTTTCCGCGCTGGGCCTGTCGCGACCGGCCACGGCGGTAGCCGACGACCTGAATTTCACCGGGACCACGCTGAGCGGGGCGCCGTTCAATGGGGAGAGCCTGCAGGGTAAGCCCGCGGTGCTCTGGTTCTGGACGCCGTGGTGCCCGTTCTGCAATCAGGAGGCGCCCAGCGTCAGCGCGGTCGCGGCCGCCAACCCGGGGGTGACTTTCGTCGGGGTGGCAACGCGTGCCGACGTAGCCGCCATGCAGGGCTTCGTCTCCAAATACAACCTGAACTTCACCAACCTCAACGACGCCGACGGGTCCATCTGGGCGAAGTTCAAGGTGCCGTGGCAGCCCGCGTACGTGTTCCTGCGACCGGACGGCTCCTCGACCTTCGTCAACAACCCGACCTCGGCGATGTCACAGCAGGAGCTCACCGACCGGGTGCGTGCCCTGACGTCCTGACCGCGTGAACACCGAGTTGCTCGGCCTGGC
>JAGQTO010000157.1 GCA_020439025.1 Mycobacterium sp.
CTGGTGGAGCAGGTGAACAAACTCTCCCGGATCAAGCGGGAGATGCACCAGAACCTCGGCCGGGAGGCCACCGATGAAGAGCTCGCCGAGGAGTCGGGCATTCCGGTGGAGAAGATCAACGATCTGCTCGAGCACAGTCGCGACCCGGTCAGCCTCGACATGCCGGTCGGCAGCGACGAGGAGGCGCCGCTGGGCGACTTCATCGAAGACGCCGAGGCGATGTCGGCGGAGAACGCGGTGATCGCCGAACTGCTGCACACCGACATCCGCCACGTTCTCGCCACCCTCGACGAGCGTGAGCAGCAGGTCATCCGCCTGCGCTTCGGCCTCGACGACGGCCAGCCGCGAACCCTCGACCAGATCGGCAAGCTGTTCGGTCTGTCCCGGGAGCGGGTGCGTCAGATCGAGCGTGAGGTCATGGCCAAACTGCGTAACGGCGATCGCGCCGAGAGGCTGCGGTCGTACGCAAGCTGACCCGGGACCCGAATTGACGCGGTGTGCCCGCCGGTGTCGGCGGGCACACCGCCCTGGTTTAGCGGGCCAGTCCGGGGAGAGCCGTCCAAGGGGCACTGCGCGCATCGCGTTCGCAGGCCGTCGCCGCAGCTAGGCAAGTAGACTCGCGACGCAACGAAGGGTGCCCTAGTGAACGATCTGGTCGACACCACCGAGATGTATCTGCGCACGATCTACGACCTCGAGGAGGAGGGCGTGATCCCGCTGCGAGCTCGTATCGCCGAGCGACTGGAGCAAAGCGGGCCGACGGTCAGCCAGACTGTCTCGCGGATGGAACGTGACGGGTTGCTGCGGGTGGCCGGCGACCGGCACCTCGAACTCACCGAGAAGGGCCGGCTGCTGGCGGTCTCGGTGATGCGCAAACACCGCCTCGCCGAGCGCCTACTGGTCGACGTGATCGGTCTGCCCTGGGAGGAGGTGCACGCCGAGGCCTGCCGGTGGGAGCACGTCATGAGCGAGCAGGTCGAGCGCCGCCTTGTTCAGGTTCTCGACAACCCCACCGTCTCACCATTCGGCAATCCGATCCCGGGCCTGGGGCTGCTCGGCCTCGATGAGGCCGGCCCGCGGCGTGACGACACCGACCTGGTCCGGCTGACCGAGCTGCCGGTCGGCGATTCGGTGGCGGTGGTGGTGCGCCAGTTGACCGAACACGTCCAGGCCGACGTTGCGCTGATCGGGCGCCTCAAAGAGGCAGGTGTGGTGCCCAATGCCCGGGTGTTGGTCCAGACCAGTCCCGACGGTGACGTGACGATCGTCGTCGGCGGCCACCAGAACGTCGACCTTCCGCATGAGATGGCCCACGCCGTCAAGGTCGAGAAGGTCTAGCCGGCGCGGCCGAACGCCCTCCGGGGCGGCAGGCTGACACCCAACCGCTTGGCGAGCCGGTAGCCGGTACCCGCGAGCTCGCGAATCCGCTCGGGCCGCATACCGGACTGCAGGGCGGTGTCCAGCATGCCCGCCATTCGATGGTCGGGGTCACAGCGCAACGCCGCCTCCAGCGACAGCCCCGCCAGCGGTCCGTCGCCTCTGACATAGGCCGAGAAAGCCAGCAGGACCAGCGCCTCCACCCGCCACGGCTCCGGGAGGGTGCGGGCCAAGATCGCCCACAGGGACTCGGCCGCGGCGGCGTCGGCTCCGACGGCCAGCGCGTAGAGGGTGTCACGAACGGCCACATCGGTGACGGCGCAGGCCAGCCGCGCCAACTCCTGGTCATCGGGGTTCCGGCCGCCGGCCAACCGGGCGGCAACCGCCATCGCGGCCTCAACGTCGCGCCGCCCACAATCGTCCGGATCGCCCTCCCAGTCGGACTGACGCGCCGCAGCCGCGGCCCGGATCGGCCCGACCAGCTCCGCCGTGCGAGCCGGATCGGCGATCGCGACGACGGCCTGCATATCCGCCCGGCGCGGATACAGCCGCCGGCCGTCCAGAACCGCGGCCGCCGCCAATGGCGAGGCGCCGGGGTCCTCAACGGCTCCCCCATCACCGCATCCGTCGACGCAATGCCAGCTCCCGCCCGATTCCACCCGGTCGACCACGTGGGCCGCGTAAAGCTGAATGCCGTGCTCGCGCAGGGCAGCGATCAAAGCGTCGTGTAGCCGGCGGTGGTCGGACCCGCACATGGGGCAGTCCGCACCGTCGGCGTCGACGATCACGGCGATCACCCGATCCGCACCCCCTCCGGCGGCGACCTCGGCGAGGCGGCCGATGTTCTCGCACAGGTCAGCGGAGAGGTCGGCCCGCATCACCGCGCCCATCCGACCGTCCTCCAGGGATACCAGGACGAGGGACTTCTCCGGAACGAAGCCGAGCACGGCCGGCAGGGCGGCGATCAGCGTGCCGGGATTGGTGAAACGGAATTCAGGGGGGTGTGTGGTCATGCCCCGACGTTGTCACCGGCGGCCGTCGAAACGGCCACCGCCGGGGTCTGCCGACCGTATCGCTGTGCATCAACCGGAGACTGTGGACAATCATCTCCGGGAACGACCACGGCCTGCCGCGCGTTGTGATGACGGCGCGCGACCACGAATCTGGTGCGATGGCGGGCCATGACCGCATTGAGCGAGGAGGTAAGCGTTGACTGGCGAGCAAGGCCAGGACCACCGTCCCGACCGAATGTACGAATTGGAGTTTCCGGGTCCTCAGCTGGCCGCTTCCGACGGCCGGGGGCCGGTGTTGATCCACGCCCTCGAGGGGTTCTCCGACGCCGGGCACGCCATCCGGCTGGCCGCCGAACATCTCAAGAACGCCCTGGACACCGAACTCGTCGCGTCCTTCGCCATCGATGATCTGCTGGACTACCGGTCCCGGCGACCGATAATGACCTTCAAGACCGACCACTTCACTCACTACCAGGATCCCGAGCTCAACCTCTATGCGCTGCGCGACAGTGTGGGCACCCCCTTCCTGCTGTTGGCCGGTCTGGAGCCCGACCTGCAGTGGGAACGTTTCATCACCGCGGTGCGCCTGCTCTCCGAGCGTTTGGGCGTTCGCCGGACCATCGGTTTGGGGGCCATCCCCATGGCGGTCCCGCATACCCGGCCGGTGACGCTGACCGCACATTCGAACAATCGTGAACTCATCGCCGACCATCAACCGTGGGTGGGCGAGGTCCAGGTGCCCAGCAGCGTGTCGAACCTGCTCGAGTTCCGGATGGCACAGCACGGGCACGAGGCTGTGGGATTCACCGTGCACATTCCGCACTACCTGGCCCAGACCGACTATCCCGCCGCGGCCGAAGCACTCCTGGAGAACGTCGCCGAGTCCGCCTCCCTGCAGTTTCCGATGCAGGCGCTCAGCGAGGCCGCCGCGGTGGTTCGCGGCAAGATCGATGAGCAGGTCGAGGCCTCTGAGGAAGTCGCCGGGGTGGTCAGCGCGCTGGAACGCCAATACGACGCTTTTGTCGCCGCTCAGGAAAACCGATCACTACTGGCCCGCGATGAGGACCTCCCCAGCGGCGAGGAACTGGGCGCGGAGTTCGAGCGCTTCCTGGCCGAGCAGGCCGACGACTTCGAGCACCCCGGCGACGACGGGAACTGACGCCACCGGCGTACTGTCGAGTTATGGGCATCGACGTCACCGTCCTTCGGGTATTCACCGATGCCGACGGTCACTTCGGCAACCCACTCGGGGTTGTCGACGCAGCCGCTGTCCCGCCTTCCGGGCGCCAGGCCATAGCCGCAGCGCTGGGGTTCAGCGAGACCATCTTCATCGACCTGCCGGGGAACGGTTCGACCACCGCGCACGGGCACATCTTCACCCCCGTTACCGAACTGCCGTTCGCCGGCCACCCCACCGTAGGGGCGGCGTGGTGGCTGCGCCAACGGGGCACACCCGTCAACACCCTGCAGGTTCCCGCCGGCATCGTGCAGGTGCACTACCACGACGGGCAGACGGCTGTCGTCGCCCGCTCGGAGTGGGGACCGGAGTTCGCCATCCATCAGATGGACTCCACGGCAGATCTCGATGCCGCCGAGCCCGGAGACTTCCCAGACGGCACTGAGCATTACCTGTGGACATGGATCGACCAAGAGGCCGGTCGGCTGCGCTCGCGAATGTTCGCGGTGAACCTCGGCGTACCCGAGGACGAGGCGACCGGTTCGGCAGCGATCCGGATCACCGACCATCTCAGCCGCGACCTGATGATCACTCAGGGCCGGGGATCACGCATCTCCACCAAATGGAACCCGGAGGGCTGGGTCGAGGTCGCCGGCAGAGTGGTCGATGACGGGGTACGGCACCTCCCATGACACCGAACCCGGCGGCACATCGTTCAGGGCGACGCCGTTCAGGAAGACGCGTCAACCTCGCGGTGAGCCCGGAGCGCCTCGATCTCCCGCTCGAAGTCCTCCGCTGAGGAAAAAGACCGGTACACCGAGGCGAACCTCAGATAGGCGACCTCGTCCAACTCCCGCAGCGGTCCCAGGATGGCCAGCCCGACATCATGGCTGGGGATCTCCGGCGAGCCCGCCGCGCGGACGGAATCCTCGACCTTCTGAGCCAGGAGATTCAGCGCGTCGTCATCGACCTGCCGTCCCTGGCAGGCCCGACGCACCCCGCTGACCACTTTCTCCCGACTGAACGGTTCGGTGACACCGCTCCGTTTCACAACGGCCAGCACGGCGGTCTCGACGGTGGTGAACCGCCGGCCGCACTCCGGGCATGACCTCCGTCGGCGAATGGCCTGCCCCTCGTCGGTCTCGCGGGAGTCGACCACCCGGGAGTCGGGGTTGCGGCAGAAGGGACAGTGCATGACACGTTCCTCTCCGCTACCGACCGGCTGAGCCGTCTCCGAGACTACCCGCGCGCCGATGGCGGCGGGCGTCGCCACGCGGCCGCGGCACCCACGCGCCACGGGGTCCGCACTGGTCGCCACAACCCCGGCTTTGAACATGCGGAAGGCCCCCGCGGATCAGCCGACCGGGGCGATCAGGGTCCGCCCGGCGTCGACCGCAGCGGAATCGAGATGATTGAGATCGCGGATCCGTTCGACAACCTGGCCGACCGGCACCTCGGGAGCCACCCTTGCGGCCAGGTGCTGAAGACTCTCGCCAGCTTGCACCTGGACCACCGCCAGTTGGTCGGGAACGGCGACGGGCGCGGCCAGGCGATCGGAGCCGGCCTGCGCGAGCAGCCCCAGCCACAGGGTGATCAGCGCCGCCAGTCCCGCGAGACCCACGGTGGCTGCCGTGCTCACCGGTCGGCGTGTGTGCTCGGCCCGGGACACCGCGACCCCGCTGCCCCGGTAGCGCAGCGGGGCCACCCCGGGCCGGGCCGGACCGGGTCGGTGAGACGGCGACGGTCGGGATCCGTCCCGAACCACGGGCCGGCGGCACGGGCGCGCCGGAGACGCCCAGGCCGAGCTCCAGTCCACCAAGTGCCGGTCGTCAAGGAGAGTCATGTCGATTCCTTCCTGCGGGCGTTCGCTCCGATGTTCGAAAATGTACTCGATCACGTGTTCGATATTCGAACATTTGATCGGGCGTGTCCGATGGTACGAAGGCCCACCGACAACCAGCGCCCAGCTGATCCCCACTGACGCGACACGGTCGAACACATGTTTGATAATTGCCTCGGATCGGGTTAGATTCGCCGCTATGAGCGACAGCACGAAGACTCCCGGGCCGCAGCCCGGATCCCACGGGGCGGGCACTGGTCTCACCGAGCGGCAGCGCACCATCCTCGAAGTGATCCGGGCATCGGTCACCAGCCGCGGCTACCCGCCGAGCATCCGGGAAATAGGTGACGCGGTGGGACTCACCTCGACGTCATCGGTGGCTCACCAACTCCGCACCCTTGAACGCAAGGGCTATCTGCGCCGTGACCCGAACCGCCCGCGCGCGGTCGACGTGCGGGGCACCGATGAAACGGCCCCCCCGGTGGTCACCGACGTGGCCGGCTCCGATGCGCTGCCGGAACCGACGTTCGTCCCGGTGCTCGGCCGGATCGCCGCCGGGGGCCCGATCCTGGCCGAGGAGGCGGTCGAGGAGGTTTTCCCACTGCCGCGTGAACTCGTCGGCGAGGGCTCGCTGTTCCTACTAAAAGTGGTCGGCGAGTCGATGGTCGACGCGGCCATCTGCGACGGCGACTGGGTGGTGGTCCGTCAGCAGAACGTAGCCGACAACGGCGATATCGTCGCCGCCATGATCGACGGCGAGGCGACCGTCAAAACCTTCAAGCGCACCGCCGGACAGGTCTGGCTAATGCCGCACAATCCGGCGTTCGACCCCATCCCGGGCAATGACGCCGGCATCCTGGGCAAGGTCGTCACCGTCATCCGTAAGATCTGAGAACGGCCGTCCGGATTGACGGGCCCTGAACGACCGGGGCGTCGGCGCTTATTCGGGCGCCTTGACGAAGCCGTTCGCCTGGGCCAGTTCCTCACTGGCGAACCACACCTCAGGAATGGTGTTGTCGTACAACGCCGAATCCGGGGTGTAGTACAGGCCCGAATGGGTGTTGCCCTTGATCGAGTAGCCTTCCGGCGCCTGGTAAGGGTCGGCCATCGGCAGGTGAATCGCGGGCCGCCACGGCTCCTCGGCAGGCACCTCGCGACCGGCCTCCTGGCCTTCGCTCTCGACGACCGACTCCACCTCGACGACCTCTTCGACGATCTCGACGGCCCCGTCCGCCTCATCGACGGCAGCGGTCCAGGTACTGACCTCCTCGGAGGAATGCCGACGACGGGGAGCATCCGTCTCGTCGAGATCCATCCGCCAGTTCGCCCCCGAGTCGCTGACCGAATGTCGCCCGAACTCGGGCAGTGGGGAGAACCAGTCGTCCGACTCCGCCGCCTCCGGGCGCACTTCGGCGAGTTCGGCCTCGGTCGGAACTCGTGTCGGGGCGGTGTCGATGGCGTCCTCGTCGGACTCGAAACCGGTCCGCTCCTCGGTGGTCTCCCCGGACGGCTGGGACCATCCGGAAGCCCCGTAGCCGGAATCAGCCCCCCGACCCGACGGCCAGCGGTCGTCGCCGGACTCGGCCGCGTAGGTCTCCCTGGTCGCGGACTGGCTGCCCGCACCGGGCTTGCGCAACACCCGGGCGCCCAGCAGACCGAGCAGCAGCAGCAGCGGGATGGCGATCAGCAGCCACCACCAGCCCCAGCCGCCCTCGCTGCCGGCCTCACCGGAAGACGGGGCGGCCGGCGTCTCGGCCACAGCCTCGGGCATTTCCAGATCCGATAGCGACGCAGCCAGATCGGCGGGATCCGAGCTGAACTCCTTGGTGGCCATGTTCCACGAGAGCTCGCCGCCGCTGAACTTCTGGGTGACCGTGTCTCCCTTGACGGTCTGCTCACCAGTCGGCACACCCAGTGCACCGGTAGCCCCGCCCAACTTTTCCCAGCCCGCGTTGATGGCCCCGCGGACCACGACCGCGCCGGTGTCCGGCGTCCAGAAGATCACCGGCTTGTCCGGGGCACTGAAAGCGCTCATCCGGCTGTTGGGCACGCCGCCGTCGACCTCGGTCCCGGTCGGGTAGCCGAGATCACCGGTCGGACCGCCCAGCGATTCGTACTCGGAGAGGATCGCGCCGGTCACGGCATGCGCACCGGTCTGCGGAGAGTAGAAGATCTTGCCGCCGGCGTAGCCCTGGGCCGCCCCGTCGTCGCCGATCGCCGACTGCTCGCCCTGCCGCGCGCCGAGCGGGCCGCCGAGCCCACCGCTGGCCCGCCACGCGAGACTGATCATCGTGGTGGGATCGGCCGGAACCTCCAGGCCGGCGAGGCTGTCGGCAAGACCGGCCGGATCGGTGGTGAACGTGTTGGTGACGTAATTCCAGGTCACCTCGCCACCGGTGAACTTCTGGCTCACCAGATCGCCGTCGTAGCGCTCGTCTTCGACCGGAACGCCCAGAGCGCCAGCCGAACCGCCGAGCTTGTCCCAGGCCGCGTTGATGGCGCCACGGACCGCCCAGGCGCCGGTGTCCGGGGTCCAGAAGATGGCCGGCTTGTCGCTGGCGTCGAAGGTGCTGACCCGGCTGTCCGGACCGACCAGACCGGGGACCTCGTTGATGTTGGGGAATCCGAGATCGCTGTCGGCGGGCCCGCCGAGCGACTCGTACTTGTCCAGGATCGCCCCGTACATCAGGTGCGCCCCGGCGGCCGGGGTGAAGAAGATCTTGCCGCCGGTGAACTTCTGGCCGTAACCGGCCCCGACCTCGTAGACCTCACCGTCCTTACCGCCCAGCACCGAATTAGTGCCACCGGCGGCGTCCCAGGCCTGATTGATCGCGTCGGCCGCATCGCTCTCCGGCGTCGCCAGCGCGCTGGGCACCGCGAGGGCCGCCACGGCGACGGTGGCGACCGCCCCCAACGTGAGGCGCCCCAGGGCCCGGTTCCGCCGATTAGCTACCCGCGTCATGCACTTTTCTCCCGCGTTCGGTCGAGATTGGCCACAAACTCGATAATGGTGCTTAGCGTCACATATTTCCGCGCCAGCTAACCACGACACGCGGGGCGGGCCTAAGCCGGAATCCGAATCGAGATAAAATCCGGATTGAATCGAGATAGCGGGCAGAGGCCTCTAGTGCAGCGTTCAGACCCCGAGACTGCGTCCGATGATCTCCTTCATGATCTCGGTGGTCCCGCCGTAAATGGTCTGCACGCGGGCGTCCAGAAAAGCACGGGCAACGTTATATTCACGCATATAGCCGTACCCGCCGTGGAGTTGCACGCACCGGTCGACGAGGCGGACCTGAGCCTCGGTGGTCCACCACTTTGCCATCGCCGCCTGATCGACGGTCAGCTTCTCCTCGAGGTGCAATTTGATGAACTCGTCGACCATGATCCGCACCGCGGTGGCCTCCGTCGCCAATTCAGCCAGCAAAAACCTGCTGCTTTGGAACGAGCCGATAGGCTTGCCAAACGCTTTTCTTTCCTTGACGTAGCTAATCGTCTCATCAAGGACGGCCTCCATCGCGGCGGCGGCCATCACGGCAATCGACAGACGTTCCTGCGGCAGGTTCTGCATGAGGTAGATGAATCCCATGCCCTCCTCGCCGATCAGATTCTCGACGGGCACACGCACGTCGGTGAAGGACAACTCCGCGGTGTCCTGGGCATCGAGGCCGACCTTGTCCAGATGACGGCCTCGTTCGAAGCCCGCCATTCCGCGTTCGACACCGAGCAGCGAGAAGCCCTGCGCCCCCTTCTCGGGGCTGGTCTGGGCGACCACGATCACCAGATCGGCGTTGATCCCGTTGGTGATGAAGGTCTTGGACCCGTTGAGGATGTAGTGGTCACCCTCGCGGACGGCCCGGGTCTTGATGCCCTGCAGGTCGCTACCGGTCCCCGGTTCGGTCATGGCGATCGCGGTGATCATCTCGCCGGTGCAGAACTGCGGCAGCCAGCGCTGTTTCTGCTCCTCGTTGGTCTGGTGCAGCAGATAGGGCGCAACGACGTCGTTGTGCAGGGAAAAACCCAGTCCGCTGTAGCGGCCGGCGACGGTCTCCTCGACAACGACGGTGTTGTACCGGAAGTCGGGATCCCCGCCGCCGCCGTACTGCTCCGGTACGGCCATCCCGAGGAATCCCTGCTTGCCCGCCTCGAGCCAGACGCCGCGGTCGACGATCTTGTCCTTCTCCCACTGGTCGTGGAACGGCTTGACGTGCTTGTCGAGGAAAGCCCGGTAGGACTCCCGGAACAACTCGTGCTCGGGTTCGAAAATGGTACGGGTGTACTTGACGGCGTTGCCCATGACGGTGACCTCCGACGACGATGCTGCACTGGACCTGTTTCGAGGATAGACCAACCGGATGGTTGGTCGCCCGACCGTCCCCGACCGTCGTTCTCAGGTGGGCGACCGATCAGGCCGTGCCGTACCCGGCCACTGCCGCGGCCAGCGCGGCCGGCACCCGGGCCTTCACCCGGGTTCCGTCCGCGGTGTGCTCGGTGGCGTCGATGCGGCCCTCCTCGTGCAGCCGGGCCACCAGGTCACCGCGCGAGTAGGGGATGGTGACGTCGACGGCGACCTCACGGGGTTCGACCAGTTCCCCCAGCCGCGTGCGCAGCCGGTCCAGACCTTCGCCGGTGCGCGCCGAGACGAATACCGCTCCGGGCAGGGCGCTGCGCAACTGGGCCAGGGTCAGCGGAGATGCGGCATCGGACTTGTTTACCACCAGCAGCTCCGCTGCCGGCGGGGCGTGGTGGTCGGCCTGGACCTCGCGGATGACCCGGTGGACCGCCTCGATCTGCGCCATCGGATTGACGTCGGAGCCGTCGACGACGTGCAGCAGCAGGTCGGCGTCGAGCACCTCCTCCAGGGTCGAGCGGAACGCCTCGACCAATTGGGTCGGCAGGTGCCGGACGAATCCGACGGTGTCGGTGAACACCACCGGCCGGCCGTCGTCGAACTCGCCGCGGCGGGTAGTGGGATCCAGGGTGGCGAACAGCGCGTTCTGCACCAGCACCCCGGCCCCGGTCAAGGCGTTGAGGAGGCTGGACTTGCCGGCGTTGGTGTAGCCGACGATCGCGATCGACGGCACCTCGCCGTGCAGCCGCCGGCTGCGCTGGGTGTCGCGGACCTGCTTCATGTCCTTGATCTCGCGGCGCAGCCGGGACATCCGCTCCCGGATGCGGCGGCGGTCGGTCTCGATCTTGGTCTCGCCGGGCCCGCGGGTGCCGACGCCACCACCGCTTCCGCCGGCCCGGCCGCCCGCCTGCCGGGACATCGACTCACCCCAACCGCGCAACCGCGGCAGCATGTACTGCATCTGCGCCAGTTCCACCTGCGCCTTGCCCTCCCGGCTGGTGGCGTGCTGAGCGAAGATGTCCAGGATCAACGCGGTGCGGTCGATGACCTTTACCTTGACGACCTTCTCCAGCGCGGTCAGCTGGGCGGGGCTCAATTCGCCGTCGCAGATGACGGTGTCGGCGCCGGTGGCGATGACGGTCTGGCGCAATTCGGTGGCCTTGCCCGAACCGATGTAGGTCGCCGGGTCCGGCTTGTCCCTGCGCTGGATCATGCCCTCGAGGACCTCCGAGCCCGCAGTCTCGGCCAACGCGGCGAGTTCGGCGAGACTGGCGTCGGCGTCGGCGGCGCTGCCCTCGGTCCACACCCCGACCAGCACCACCCGCTCCAGGCGCAGTTGCCGGTACTCGACCTCGGAGACATCGGCGAGTTCGGTGGACAGTCCGGCGACGCGGCGCAGCGCGGCGCGGTCCTCGAGCGCGAGTTCGCCGAGGCTGGGCTCGGCGCCGACGGCGGGGCCGGTGTGATCAGGATCTGTCATGGCTGGTCTTCACATGGTGACACGCTGATACAACGCGGCGCACCCTGTTTTGCGTCCCGCAGAGTCAACCCTGGGCCGCCCACCAGGCATCGGACAATTCCCCCCGGGCCACCAGAACCGAGGGTCCACGCAGGAAACTGCCGCTTTCGGTGATCTCCACGCCTACCTCACCACCGGGAACCCGGATCCGCAGGGCGCCGGTCCGTTCGCCCTGGTGGTCGAGTGCCGCCACCGCCGCGGCGACGGTGCCGGTTCCGCAGGACCGGGTTTCGCCGACCCCGCGTTCGTGGACCCGCATCGCCACCGCGCCGTCGCGCACCGCGGTGAGCACCTCGACGTTAACGCCCTGCGGGAACTGCCCGCGGTCGAACTCGACGGGCGCGCCGACGTCCAAGGCCGCCAGGCCGGCCTCGGTGAGGTCGGGTACCAGGCAGGCCAGATGCGGATTGCCGACATCGACCCCGAGCCCGGACAGCCGGCGCCCGCCGACCGTCGCCGCACCGGGACCGAGCCGTTTCGCCTTGCCCATGTCGACGGTCACCTCGGCGGCGAGATCGTCGGCGGCGTGCACGACCACCGGCCGCGGTCCGGCCAGCGAGCCCACCACGAACGCGTCGCTCCCCTCCAGTCCGCTCACGCGCAGGTAGTGCGCGAACACCCGGACTCCGTTACCGCACATCTGCGCCACGGAACCGTCGGCGTTGCGGTAGTCCATGTACCAGTTGTCGGCCTCGACACCCTCGGGCAACCGTTCGATGATCCCCGCATCCCGGGCAGCACCGGCGGTGATGACCCGCAAAACTCCGTCGGCGCCCAGACCGCGCCGCCGGTCGCACAGTGCGCTCACCGCCGGAACACTCAGATCGAGCCGAGCGTCAAGATCGGGCAGCACCACGAAATCGTTCTCGGTGCCGTGCCCTTTGGCGAAGATCACCTGATCAGGATACGTGCCGCCAGTGCATCAGCACGGCCTCGGCCAGACCGCCGGAGGCGGCGTCCAGCCAGCGGATGCGGTGGTCGCGCCGGAACCACGACCGCTGCCGTCGCACGTATCGTCGGGTTCCGACGAACGTCAGTTCCCGCGCCCGGTCGAGTTCGGCGTCTCCCCCGCCGGCGTCCAGCGCCTCGATCACCTGCGCGTAGCCCAGCGCGCGGGCCGCGGTCACCCCGTCGCGCAATCCGCGGCCCAGCAGCGCGCGCACCTCCTCGACCAGGCCGGCGTCGAACATGGCCTGCGTACGCCGCAAAAGCCTGTCGTCGAGAGCCTCCGTGGCCCAGTCCAGTCCGACGATCTCGGTGTCCCATCGCGGTGCCCCGATGGTCGGAGCCGAGGCGGCAAAGGGCCGACCGGTCAATTCGACGACCTCCAGTGCCCGGACGATCCGGCGGCCGTCGGTGGCCAGGATCGACTCGGCGGCGACCGGGTCGCGGCGGGCCAGTTCGGCGTGCAGGGCGGCCGTGCCGATCTCCGCCAGGCGCCGCTCCCAGCGGCCCCGGACCTCGGGATCGGTCGCGGGGAACTCCCAACCGTCCAGCAGCGACTGCACGTACATCATCGAGCCGCCGACGATCACCGGCACCGCGCCGCGGGCCACGATGCACTCGACGTCGGCGACGGCGGCCTGCTGATAGCGGGCGACGGTGGCGGTCTCGGTGACGTCCAGAACGTCGAGCTGGTGGTGGGCGACCCCGTGACGGTGGGCCGGCGGCACCTTGGCCGTTCCGATATCCATCCCGCGGTACTGCTGCATGGCGTCGGCGTTGATCACCTCCACCGCGATCCGCCCGCTCAATCGCTCGGCCAACTCGAGCGCGAGTTCGGACTTTCCGGTGCCGGTCGGTCCGACGATCGCGATCGGCCGTGTCACGGCGTCCAGGTACCGACGTAGTACCCGACCCCGTAGGGCGCGCCGCGAGCGAATTCCCTTGCCGCCGAGGGCCCGGGCTCGGCCAATCCGGCGAGTACCTGGTAGGCCACCCGCCCGGAAATCCGGTCCGACAGCCCCGCCAGCGCTTCGGCGTCCCCGGCGGACAACGCGTCGTCCAGGGCCGTCTGCGACGGCCCGGAGTCCGGGTCGTAGCCGCCCGGGGCCGGCGGGGTCAGCGTGGTGGCCCCGTCTGCCACCACCAGGACTCCGGTCGGAACGTCACTGGCGTCGATCTCCTGCCGCAGGGCCCGGCCCAAGCCCAGTGCGGCCTCGGCATCGTGGGCTGCCGCGTAGACCCGAACCTGCACGGCGGCCGAGGGGTTGGCCCGCCCGCGCAGCCAGCCGGCGAACAGCGCGCACAACGGCAACGCGGTGACCACCGAGTCGGCCTCCGGCGACAGCGCGACAGGGACGTCGACGCCGTAACCCGCGTAAGTGCCGCGGCATTCGGGACCGATCACCGCGTCCGTGGTTCCCACCCCGAGCGCGATCCAGAACTGCGGCAGGGCGGCCGCAGCCGCCACCGCCGCGTCGCGGAAACCGGCGACCTCGGCGGCGGCCGCACCGGCCAACTCCGGTATCAGGACGGGAGCGGAGGGAGTCATTGCGATGGCCGCCAGCACGGCCTCCACGCTAGCGGCCCGCTGCCGAACCCTGGGCAGCGCCAAGCGGAGATGCCCCCGTCGCCTCGCTTCGCGCCAGGGCCGCCGTGGCGACCACCATGATGGCCACCGCGGCCAGCAGCAGCACCCAGCCGTCCGGGCCGGGGCGCACCGACTCGCCGAGCACAGCGATGCCCAGCACCGAGGCGACCACCGGTTCTGCGACGGTCATGGTGGGCAGCGAGGCGGCCAAAGAACCGGCCCGGAACGACGACTGCTGCCACGCCGTCGCCGCGACGGCCACCACGGCCCACGCATACAACTCCGGCGCGGCCAGCACCGCCATCGGTCCGTGCTCGAGGCGCCCGACCACGCCCTTCGTCAGCACGGCGAAGACCCCCCACAACGAGCCGGACACCAGGCCCAGCAGCACCGCGGCGGCCGGGCGGCCGGCCAGCGCCCGGGCGCCGGCGACGCACACCAGCAGCGCCGGGGCCATCACCGCGATGACCACGGCCCACACCTCGAACCCCGCGCGGGATTGCCCCTCGGTGGGATTGCCGACGGTGACGATCACCGCGACGGAGGCGGCCAGCAGTGCCGCCCACAGCCACTCCGGGCGACTGACCCGCCGACCGGCACGGTGGGCGTTGATCGGCAGCGCGAACAGCAGCGAAGTGACCAGCAGTGCCTGCACCAGCAGCACCGAACCCAGGCCGAGGGCCGCGGCCTGCAAGCCGAACCCGACCGCGGAGATCGCGCTGCCCAGCCACCACTGGCGGTCTTTGAGCAACCGAAGGAACAAATCGAGGTACCCGACCGGCTCGTCGGTGACCGTATGGGCCGAACGCTGGTGGATGACATCGCCGAAGGCAATGAACAGGGCCGCGCCCAGCGCCAGCAGAGCAGCGATGTCGGACCTGGCCACCTGCCCTCCTATCCCTTTCAGGGTCGACGGCCCCGCACCATCACCGTCCCGGCAGCGTCAACCGCCGAACCCGTCGGCGCGCCCACCGGCTAACTGGTTCAATAAACCACGTCGCTCGCCGGATCCCGGCGGGTGGCGACGCAATGGAGCCGCTTCGCGCGGCAGAGCGCGGCGACGCCGCGCGGAGGGTAGGTGAGCCATGACCGGTGATGACACACGCACCGACGAGACCCCCAGGCCCGCTCCCCGGCCGGGCCCGGCGCGGCCGGTCCCCCGTCCGCACCCGCCCGCCGTCCCGGTGCCGGCCCACAGCGATCCCAAGCAGTTCGGCAGGGTCGCCGAGGACGGCACTGTTTTCCTGGTCACCTCCACCGGCGAGCGGGTCATTGGGTCCTGGCAGGCCGGTGACCCCGAGGCCGCCTTCGACCATTTCGGCCGGCGCTTCGATGACCTGGCCACCGAAGTCGCGTTGATGGAGGCCCGGTTGGCATCGGGCACCGGAGACGCCCGCAAGATCAAGGCCGCCGCGGCGGGATTGGCCGAATCCCTTTCCACCGCCAGCGTTCTCGGTGACGTCGACGCGCTGGCCCGCCGTCTGGCCGCGATCACCCAACAGGCCGACGAGACGGCCCAGGCCGAGCGGGCCCGCCGCGACGAACACCGTGCCGAGCAGACCGCGCGCAAAGAGGCGCTGGCCGTCGAAGCCGAGGAACTGGCCGCCAACGCCACACAGTGGAAGTCCGCCGGGGACCGGATGCGGGCGATCCTCGAGGAGTGGCGGACCATCACCGGCCTGGATCGCAAGACCGACGACGCGCTGTGGAAGAGGTACTCGGCGGCCCGCGACGCGTTCAACCGCCGCCGCGGCACGCACTTCGCCGAACTCGACCGAGAGCGGGCCGGGATCCGGGAGACCAAGGAGAAGCTGTGCGCCCGCGCCGAGGAGCTGTCGGTATCCACCGACTGGAATGCCACCGCGGCGGCGTTCCGCGGGTTGCTCGCCGAGTGGAAGTCCGCCGGCCGCGCGTCGAAGGACGGCGACGAGGCGCTGTGGCGGCGGTTCAAGGCCGCCCAGGACACGTTCTTCGCCGCGCGCAACGCG
This sequence comes from Mycobacterium sp., assembly GCA_020439025.1. GTDB lineage: Bacteria > Actinomycetota > Actinomycetes > Mycobacteriales > Mycobacteriaceae > Mycobacterium. Next base: position 15,799 of record JAGQTO010000157.1, read on the forward strand.
ATGAACGCCGAGCGTGATGCCGAGTTCGGTGCCAACGGCGAGGCCAAGGAACGGCTGCTGGCCGAGGCCGAGAAGATCGACGTCGCCAACCCGGCGGCGGCCCGGGCAGCACTGCGCGCCATCACCGACAAGTGGGACGCCATCGGCAGGGCACCCCGGGACCAGGCCCCCGAGTTGGAGCGGCGTTTGAAGGCGGTGGAGAAGAAAGTCCGCGACGCCGTCGACGCCACCCGGATCGACCCGGAGGCCCAGGCCCGCGCCGAGCAGTTCCGCGACCGGGCCGAACAGTTCGAACACCAGGCCGAGAAGGCCGCGGCCGGCGGCAGGGACAAAGAAGCCGAGCAGGCCCGGGCCAGCGCCGCGCAATGGCGCGAATGGGCCGACGCCGCCGCGAAGGCTCTCACCAGACGGCGCTGACCACAGCGGGGCTGACCGGGTCGGCGCTGACCGGGTCGGGGTGTTACGGCTCCCCGGGCTCCGTCGGCTTCTGCGCGCCCGGCGAATCCAGACCGTCGAGCAGTGACCTTTGCTTCTGTTCAGCCGCCTGTTGACGACGTTCGGACTCGGCGGCCAGATGCAGGGCGGTGCGCGTCCAGACCACCCGCGCCCAGTGGAAGGTCAGCAGGATCACCGCGAACCAGGCCACGATGAGCCCGATGCCGGGGCCGGGTTGGCCGACGGCGGCGGTCTGACGAGACCACACCGCCAGCATCCCCAGCGCGCTGCCGATGGCGCTGCCGGCCAGCGCGATCCAGGCAAGGATCCAGCGCCGGGTCAGCAGGGCCAGCATCGAGAAACCGACGCTGAAAACCAGGGCGAACCAGCAGAACAGCCGCGACGGCAGAGCGATGCCCACGCTGATGGCCTTGTCATCACCCATCAGCACGTCGACGCCGCGGGCGCCGCCGGTGTGCGGCAGGATGAAGGACACCAGTAGCACGAAGACGAGGATCGCGACCACCAAAGCCCTTGCACCCGGGTCGATCTCGCCGGCCACCCGTTTCTCAGCCGCCTCCAGCTCGGCCCGGTAGGCCTCGAACTCGTCCGGCGCTCCGGTCATCGCGCACATCCTGTCGTGGTCGGCTCGGGTTCGGCGGGCGGGGCGCCCACCGGCGGTAAGCCCAGCCCCACGGTGCGCGGGCGGCGCCCGGCGGCGTGGGCGTCACCGGCGCGGGTGCGCCGGTGGGACAGCAGCGGCGCGTCGGCGATCAGGTGGTGGGGCGCGGCGCCGGTCAGCGTGGTCTCGACGATATCGCCGGGGCGGACCTCGGCCGCGCCGGGCGTGAAGTGCACCAGCCGACCGTCTCGGGCACGTCCGCTCATCCGCGCCGTGGCGGCGTCCTTGCGGCCCTCCCCGGCCGCCACCAGCACCTCGACGGTGCGGCCGACCAGCGCGGCATTCCCCTCCAGGGAGATCGACTCCTGCAGCTCGATGAGCCGGCGGTAGCGGTCGGCGACGACGTCCTTGGGAATCTGTCCGTCCAGCTCCGCGGCCGGAGTGCCGGGCCGCCGCGAATATTGGAAGGTGAAGGCCGCCGAGAACCGGGCCTGGCGCACCACGTCGAGGGTGGCGGCGAAATCCTCCTCGGTCTCGCCCGGGAAGCCGACGATGATGTCGGTGGTGATGGCGGCGTGCGGCATGGCCTCCCGAACGCGTTCGAGAATCCCGAGGTATTTCTCGGCCCGGTAGGACCGGCGCATCGCCCGCAGCACCCGGTCGGATCCGGACTGCAGCGGCATGTGCAGCGCCGGGCAGACATTGGTGGTCTGCGCCATGGCCTCGATGACGTCATCGGTGAACTCGGCCGGGTGCGGGGAGGTGAAGCGGACCCGCTCCAGTCCTTCGATACGGCCGCATTCCCGAAGCAGCGCGGCGAACGCCCCACGATCGCGCGGGGCCTGCGGGTCGGCGAAGGAGACGCCGTAGGCGTTGACGTTCTGCCCCAGCAGGGTGACCTCCAGGACGCCCTGGTCCACCAGGGCGCGCACCTCGGCGAGGATATCGGCCGGGCTGCGGTCCAGTTCCCGGCCCCGCAGCGACGGGACGATGCAGAACGTACAGGTGTTGTTGCACCCCACTGAGACCGAAACCCATGCGGCGTAAGCGGATTCGCGCGCTGCAGGAAGGGCCGAGGGGAATTCCCGCAGCGCCTCGGCGATCTCCACCTGCGCCGTGCGGTTATGCCGGGCCCGCTCCAGCAGGGTCGGCAGCGAGCCGATGTTGTGGGTGCCGAACACCACGTCGACCCACGGGGCCCGGGCGAGCACGGCGTCCCGGTCCTTCTGGGCCAGACAACCACCGACGGCGATCTGCATGTCGGGGTCCGCCTGCTTGCGCGGCGCGAGATGGCTGAGGTTGCCGTAGAGCTTGTTGTCGGCGTTCTCCCGCACCGCGCAGGTGTTGAACACCACCACGTCGGCGTCGGCGCCCTCCGGCGCGCGCCGGTAGCCGGCGGCATCCAGCAGACCGGCCAGCCGTTCGGAGTCGTGGACGTTCATCTGGCAGCCATAGGTGCGCACCTGGTAGGTCCGAGCGGGCGCCGAAAGCACGTAGCCATCCCCGTTGAGGTCCTGGCCGAGCACCGAAGTCACCCATCCATGGTACGGACGCGCTGGAAACCGCGGCCTGGGCGGATCACTGTTATCGGCAGGCGGAACCCGCCGCAGGTGGGTAGGGTCTGGATCCATGACTGAGGGCGGGGCCGTCCCGATGATCTCGATCAAGGGCGTCAACAAGCATTTCGGCGCCCTGCACGTTCTCAAGGACATCAACATCGACATCGACCGGGGCCAGGTCGTGGTGGTCCTGGGACCGTCCGGATCGGGCAAGTCGACGCTGTGCCGGACTATCAACCGGCTGGAGACCATCGACTCCGGGACGATCGCCATCGACGGGGAGGTGCTGCCCTCGGAGGGCCGCAAGCTGGCCCAGCTGCGGTCCGACGTGGGCATGGTTTTCCAGTCTTTCAACCTCTTCGCCCACAAGACCATCGTGGAAAACGTGATGCTCGCGCCGATCAAGGTGCGCAAGATCGATAAGGACCAGGCCCGCGCGCAGGCGATGTCGCTGCTGGAGCAGGTCGGTGTGGCCAGCCAGGCCGACAAGTACCCCGCCCAGCTCTCCGGTGGCCAGCAGCAACGAGTGGCCATCGCCCGGTCCCTGGCCATGGCCCCCAAGGTGATGCTGTTCGACGAACCCACCAGCGCCCTGGACCCCGAGATGGTCAACGAGGTGCTGGCCGTGATGACCTCGCTGGCCGGTGAGGGCATGACGATGGTGGTGGTCACCCACGAGATGGGATTCGCCCGGCGGGCCGCGAACCGGGTGGTCTTCATGGCCGACGGCTCCATCGTCGAGGACGCCGCGCCGGAGGACTTCTTCTCCAGCCCGCGCTCCGAACGTGCCCGGGACTTCCTCGGCAAGATCCTCAGCCACTAGAGGCCACGGGAACCATGCGGTCGCTGCCCCTTCGCCTCGTCGTGATCCTCGCGCTGGTCCTCGGCCTGCCGCTGGCATTGGCCGGGTGCGGCGGGGGCGGCGACAAGATCACCATCGGCACCAAGTTCGACCAGCCCGGACTGGCGGTCAAGAAACCGGACGGCACGATGGCCGGCTTCGACGTCGACGTCGCGACCTACGTCGCCGGGCAACTTGGCTACAACCCCGACCAGATCGACTGGAAGGAAGCCCCGTCCGGACAGCGCGAGACGCTGATCCAGAACGGGCAGGTGGACTACATCGTGGCCACCTACTCGATCACCGACGCCCGCAAACAGAAGGTGGCCTTCGCCGGGCCCTACCTCGATACCGGTCAGAGCCTGCTGGTCCGGGCCGACACCACCGACATCAGCGGACCGGAGTCACTGGCCAACGGCAAGAAACTCTGCTCGGTGTCCGGTTCCACCCCGGCCCAGCGGATCAAGGACAAGTACCCGGGTGTGCAGCTACAGCAGTACGACACCTACTCGGCCTGCGTGGAGGCGCTGCGCAACGGAGCGATCGACGCGGTGAGCACCGACGAGGTGATCCTGGCCGGGTTCGCCGCGCAGTCGCCAGGCACATTCAAGATCATCGGCAAGCCGTTCTCGGTGGAGCACTACGGCATCGGACTGCAGCGCGAGAATCTCGACCTGCGGGCCAAGATAAATGAGGCGATCCTCAAAATGCAGCGGGACGGCGAATGGAAAGACGCCTTCGACCGCAACCTCGGTCCGGCCGGGATCAGCGCACCGCCGCCCCCGCCGTTGGACACCGACACCGCCGGCGCCGACTCGGAGCGGGTTGACATTCTGGGCGAATACGGCGGCCTGATCCTCAAGGCGTTCTGGACCACCATCAAGCTGACCGTCCTCGCCGCGATCGGTGCACTGATCCTCGGCACGGTGCTGGCGGCGATGCGGCTGTCCCCGGTTCCAATGCTCAATTGGCTGGGCACCGCCTATGTCAACGTCGTTCGCAACACCCCGCTGACCCTGATCATCCTGTTCTGTTCGTTCGGCCTGGCCCAGACTCTGGGCATCACGCTGGCCGATCCGGATTCACCGACGTCGATCGCCGACAGCAACTTCCGGCTGGCTGTGCTCGGCCTGGCGGTCTACACGGCGGCCTTCGTCTGCGAGACGGTGCGGGCGGGGGTGAACACCGTCCCGGTCGGTCAGGCCGAGGCGGCCCGATCACTCGGGCTCACGTTCGGACAGAACCTGCGGATCGTCCTGCTTCCGCAGGCGTTCCGATCGGTGATCATCCCGTTGGGCTCGGTGCTGATCGCGCTCACCAAGAACACCACCATCGCCTCGGCGATCGGCGTGGCCGAGGCTGCGCTGCTGATGAAAGAGATGATCGAGAACACTGCGGCGCTGCTGGTGGTGGGCGGAATCTTCGCCTTCGGATTCCTGCTGCTGACCCTGCCGCTGGGGCTGCTGTTCGGCTGGCTGGGCAACCGTTGGGCGGTGGCACGGTGATGGCCCCGGTATGGACGACCCCGGTAATGACGACCACGGTGATGACGAGGAACGGACGACACCGGTGAGCGCTTCAGTCCTCTTCGACGCGCCGGGTCCCCGGGCCCGGGTGCGCAACCGGATCATTTCGGCGACGACGGTCGTCCTTGCCGCCCTGGTGGTGTGGGCGATCATCGCCAAGCTCGCCGACCGGGGTCAGCTGACAGCCGCCAAGTGGCAGCCGTTCACCACCAGCGACCTCTGGAAGACCTATGTGTTGCCGGGCGTCGTCGGCACCCTGACCGCCGCCGCGCTGTCGATCGTGCTGGCGCTGATTCTGGGTCTGCTGCTCGGTGTGGGACGGCTGCACCCGTCGGCGTGGGTCAACCGCATCTGCGGGGTGATCGTCGAGTTCTTCCGAGCGGTTCCGGTGCTGATCATGATGATCTTCGCCTACTTCCTCTTCGCGCTTTACGACGTGTTCCCGTCCAAGCAACTGGCACTGGCGGGCGTGGTGACCGGATTGACCCTCTACAACGGCGCGGTCATCGCCGAGATCGTCCGCTCCGGTGTCGGGTCGCTGCCGCGCGGTCAGAGCGAGGCCGCCGCCGCGCTCGGGCTGAGTTGGGGGCAGACGATGCGCTCGGTCCTGCTGCCCCAGGCCATCACCTCGATGCTGCCGGTGCTGGTGTCGCAGCTGGTCGTGGCCCTGAAGGACACCGCGATCGGCTACCAGATCACCTTCCTGGAGATGGTGCGCCAAGGAACGGTGATCGGATCCACCTACGGCAACTACGTTCCCGCGCTGATCGTGATCGCCGTGTTGATGATCAGCCTCAACTTCGCCC
>JAGQTO010000158.1 GCA_020439025.1 Mycobacterium sp.
GGCGGCAATCATCTTGGCGAGCACTGCAGCAATCTCACCTTGCGGGCTCAACGGGTTGGTCACCACCGCGATGTCCGCACCGGATAGTCCGGTCTTCCAGCCGTCCGGATCACCGGTGGCCGCTTTGATTCGCGCTATGGCGTCGAGCAGATCGTGGTGTGTGGCCACCGTTCGCCTCCCATGCCCGGGACTCTAGACAGCACTGCGGCCACGGACAATTCACCATCGCGGCGGCGCTGATCAACCTGTCGCAGGACTCTGATAGCTCTGCATGAGCTGCTGGAGCACAACGGTTTTCGCGTGTGCCAATGCCTGCGCATCAGCCACGACAGCAGCGATTTCGCGCTGTCTGCCGATGAGGAAACGGCTGAGTTCGCGGCCGGCAGCCGAGTGGTCCACGAACCGATCCGATACGGCCGTCTCGATCTCGGCGCGGATCGCCTCGATGCGGCTGATCGACTCCGTGGCCGATCGGTACGCCGAATCGACGACGTCTGCCAACACCCGATCGGCCTCGGCGAGTTCTGCAGCGCGCGCAAACAGCGCCGAGCCGGCAGACTGCAGCGCCTCGCCCGACTCCCCCGCCATGGGCTTGACCGTACCGAGGGTCCCCACCGGCCGACAACTCACTGTCGCGAGGTGTGCGATGTCAGTCGGCTACACCGGTCGACGGATCGCCACGGCCCGACCCAGACGGCTGATCTGAACCGTGGCACCGGCGTGCGGTGCTTCCACGACCAGGCCGCCACCGATCGCCATTTGAACGTGACCGGTGTGCGGGAACACCAGATCCCCCGCCCGGACTCGGGACGGGGCGACCGGCATGCCGTCGAGGATCTGTTCGTAGGTGGTGCGGCGCAACGGCACCCCGGCCTGGGCGTAGGCCCACTGCACCAGGCCCGAGCAATCGAAGCGGTCGGGCCCGGTGGCACCCCAAACGTAAGGTCGGCCCAGTTTGCCCAGCGCCGCGCGTACCGCGGCCGCCGATCGCCCGTCCCGCGCCCTCAAGGGACGTCCGGTCATCCGGTAGCGAAGCCGGCGCAGCGCTGCGCGGCGCCGTGCGGCGCGCCGGCGGGCGGCCACTACGTGGGCGCGCTGGGCGCGCAACCGGTGAACCCTGCGGCGCAACAACTCCCGCGCTGCGATCGGGTTATCGGGTAGGGCACCGGCGTCGGATCGGGCCGCTGCCAGCACCGCCGCCGTGGCTCGACGGGCATCGAGGTGATCGCGGCGGGCTCGGTCGATGATGCCGCTCAACTCCGCATCGACCCTGCGCGCCGTGTCGAGGTGCGCTCGGCGTTCCGCGCTCTCCCCCCGAAAGGCGGCGACCGTCGCACCGACGGACTGCGTAACACCGGCCGTCGGGGCGGTCACGCCGTCCAGCGCACGGAGTTCCCCCACGTCGGGGAACAGCGCATGCGCGCGGCTCAGGATCTCCAGTTCGCCGGTCACGGGTGGGCCTCGACGAACGCCCGCACCCTGGGGAGTACGCCGGGCGGCACCCGCCCGCGATTGCGGATGTCCCACATCTCTTCGGCGCTCACCCCCAGCAGGCCCGCGATGACCATCGCGGGCAATCCGCTGTTCCGGCAAGCGCGGTCGAACCGGGAACCGATCCCGGAGGGCATCCGCTCGAGAAGCCGGGTGCGGATGTCCTCGAGCGTTCTGAGCTGGACCATCAGGCGGCCGGTGGTATCCGCTCCGGCGTTGACGGCCACCCGCCAGGAGTTGGCGGTGAGCATCTCGGCGGTAACGCACTGTCCAATCACAGAAAGAATATATGTCTCGTATTCGTTTGACGTCTCCGCCGGTAGATGGTCGATCAACGAGGTGAGCGAATCGATGTGCGCCTGGGCATGGGCCTCGAGAACGTCGGCATCACTGTGCCGGGTGACCACCACGGGGCCGGAGTCTGAGCGACCGGGCTGCGCGGGTCCCGCGGTCACCGTCAGCTGGGCCAATTCGGCCCGGGGATCATCGGCGGCCAACAGCCGCGCGTAGGTGCCCGGGGGCAGTCCGAGGCCGTTTTCAACCTTCTGAACTGTGCCTTTGTGCGGTTTACGAGCACCGCGCTCCAGGTAGCTCAACCCCATGATGCTGACTCCGGTCGCCGCCGCCAGATCCGCCAGCGACCAATCGCGCGACTCCCGCAGAGCCCGGAGGGCGGCACCCGCCTCCTCGCGGCTCACCGTGCTGCTCCGGGCATGGCCGAATCGTACACAGACCGCTGTGCGTATACGTTTCTGTTTAGGTTTTGTTATTGTCTCGACGGCGTTGCATATACGCTTCTGTCTACGATTCTACTGAGGAGGCCCTCGTGAACATCCGCCCCTGCTCCGCCGATCCGGACCTGTGGTTCGGATACGCCGACGACGACACCAGCGACGGGGCCGCCAAGGCCCGCGTCTACGAGCAATCGGCCATCCAGGCCCGAACCATCTGTCTGCGCCGGTGCCCGCTGGCCCAGCAACGGCAGTGCGCCCGCCGGGCGGTGGAGGCCGGTGAGGAGTATGGGGTCTGGGCCGGGGTGAAGCTGCCCGGCGGGCAGTACCGCAAGCGGCATGAATTGGCCCATGCTCACGCCGTGTTGCTGTTAATCGCCGAGGGCCTGGTCAATCCGCGGGAGCTGCCGGAGAGCGCCGAGTTGTTGTCCCGCGCGGAGTCGCAGCCGGTCGGACTGCCGTCCAACACCGTCGTTCATGTCCCCGTCGGACCCCGTCCGGTTACGGCGGCGTGACGCTTCGGATAAGCCTGCGGGCCGACGTGCCCGACCGGGAGCAGACTGGTCTGGTGCGTCCCGTCGTCCTGTTGGCATTGGCCGGTCTGTTCGCGCTGCTGCTCGCCCTCTTCACCGGCAGTACCTGGATGGCCCTGGTAGTGGTCGGCCTGGCCATCGCGGGGTTGGTCGTGCTTATGCGCAACTGGCGCGGCGAGGGGAACCAGCTGGAGGAGGATTCCGGGCCGCCCCCGTTCGAGGAGTTCGACATCGACACCTCACGCTCGCCGCTCAAGCCTGACGAGTTCTCCCCGGATATCTCCACCGATCCCAACGGGCCGTCGTCGAACGCCAGGGCGGACTGAGGCCTCAGCCGAACGAATCCAGGGTGCCGAGATCCCTGATGGCCCGGCTGCCCCTGCGCAGCATCGTCAGGAACATCTCGTCGCCCCGCTCCGTGGTCGCGGAGAAGGCGAACCCCAGCGTGGTGATCAGCGGCACCTGCAACATTCCCGAGCGATAGTCCTGCCAACAGGTTTCGGCGTCGTAATCGCCCACCCCGTACCCGGTCAGGGCCAAGTGATAGTTCTGCACGAGCGCGCGCTCCGCAGCGGCGCGCTCATCGGGATGCAGACTGGTCGCGACGAAATACGCCAGATCCCGAGCCGGCAGTCCGACGGCCAGTGTCTGCCAGTCGACCACGGTGACGGCGGAGCGGCTCGGGTCGAAGAGCAGATTGTCGAGTCGGTAGTCACCGTGCAGCAGACTGAAGCGTTCCGGGGCGGCGAGCAGCCAGTCGGCGATGCGCTCGGCGGACTCCAGCACCGTCTCACGGTCGGCGGGGGTCATCCGGTCGCCGAGTTTCTCGACCGTGCTGCCTGCCGCCATGATGGTGATCTCGCCCAGCCCACGGGCGGTCGGTTCGTCCGCCTTGGGCATCACCGTCCCGGTGAAGCCGAGCCAGTCCGGATCGCACCAGCGGGGTCCGTGAAGTCCTGCCAGCGCGGTGACGGCGAGGCGGGCTTCGGCGGGGGAGCAGCCCCGGATCTGGTCGCCTTGGCGGGCCGGTGCCATATCGGCGAGCAGCAGTACGAACCGGGTGCCGTCATCGCTGATCGCGCAGTGATAGCAGCGGGGGAGCGGTACCGCGAGAGTGTCGGCGACCTCGGTGTAGAACGCGTGCTCGGATCGGTAGCTCAGGGCCACCCTGTCGCGCACGGCCGCCTCCTGGGCGGACAGCTTGACGACGAAGGAGTCCGGTAGCCCCGGCGCGGGCGTGCCGTAGCGGACACCGATCCGATAGGTGGCGCCGGTCTGGCCGGTGCCGATCGGTGTGAGAACGGCGTCGGTGACGCTGACCTGGCGACCGTCGACGCCGAGCACCTCCGAAAGCCACCGCGGGGTGACCTCGGCCGGCGAACCGGGGATCGGCACTTCCGGGCCCATGCCGCCGATTAGACCACTGGATAGGATCAGCCGCCATGACCCGGCGCCGCTTCGTCGACCTCTCGGTATCGCTGCAGGCCGGGATCGCCTCCGATCCACCGGGCCACCTTCCGGAGGTCGACTACTACGACCACCGCCAGACCGCGGCCGAGGTGGTGTCGTTCTTCCCGGGCGCGAGTGTGGATGACCTGCCCGATGGCGAGGGCTGGGCGATCGAGCGGGTTCGCATCACCACCCACAACGGCACCCATCTCGACGCTCCGTACCACTACGCCTCGACCATGGACGGCGGCAGGCGTGCGATCACAATCGACGAGGTGCCCCTCGAGTGGTGCATGCAGCCGGCGGTGAAGTTGGACTTCCGCCACCTGCCGGACGGCTATGTGGCCACGGCCACCGACGTCGCCGGCGAACTGGACCGGATCGGACACACCCTTCAGCCGTTGGAGATC
>JAGQTO010000159.1:0-10690 GCA_020439025.1 Mycobacterium sp.
AGGCGGGCCCTGAACTCGGGCGACTCGATGGTGATCGCCTGCGGCCCCAGTTCGATGTTCTTGGCTGCCTCGTGGTGATCGGCGTCGTTGAAGCCGGGGATCGCGGTGGCCCGCATCGAGGCCTTGGTGGCCAGCACCACCTCACGCGGGGCTGCGGCGGGGCCGGACGCAAGTTCCAGGGCGGCTGCCACCGGGTCGTCGGCGAGGTGCAGCGCCAGACCATGCCGAACGGCGGCCTCGGCGTCGAACCGCATCCCGAACAACAGTGCCGCGCGGGCGACTTGGGGTCCGGCCGCCCGGTGCAGCATCCAGGTGGCGCCTCCGCCGGGGTGAATGCCGAGTTTCTGGAAGCGCGGATCGAACACGGCGTGCGGGCCTGCGATACGCACGTCGGCGGCCAGGGCCAGATTCATCCCGGCGCCGACGGCCGCCCCGTTGACCGCGGCGATCGTCGGAAGCGAGCAGCGGCCGAGCGCCATGAAACCGGCGTAAAGACGCTGCAGGCCTTCTGTGGCCGCCGCCCCCAAAGCGGACAGATCGGCTCCCGCGCAGAATGCCTTGCCCGCCCCGGTGACGACGACCGCGTGAACGCCGTCGTCGCTTTCGGCGCGCTGCACCGTCTCGGCCAGCAGCGTTGACGTCGCCTCGGTCACCGCATTGCGCCGGTCCGGATCGTTGACCGTGATCAGCGCCACCCGGTCGATCACCTCGTAGAGAACCTGATCCGCCACGGACGCCGAGGTTAACATCAGCTGCGCGGGGCGATGGCCTGCTCGGTGATGATCTCCAGCACCGGCGCCAGGGTCCGCGCGCGGGACACCGTGATGTGGTTGTCGTCGCGGAACACCACGTCGGTACCCACGATCACCGGGCACACCCGGTCGGTGCAGAACAGCTGCGAGAGTTCCGCATACTGGCCGCCGCCCGCCCCGGTGGCCGCGGATTCGCCGGCGATGCCGTCGGCGTACAACCCCTTCTGGCGTTCCGGTGCACAGGTCAGAGCGTTGTCGAGATGGGCCGACAGGCAGACCGGCACATCGGAGTGCGGGTCGGGGACCGGACCGAGCACCAGGATCCGCGCCCCGGTGTCCGCTCGCAGGGTCGCCACCAGGTCGGTCAGGCTCGTCATCCACGCCGGGTCGTAGGCGGTGAAGCCGAAATCAGCGCCGTAGCGCCGCGACATGCTCAGCACGATCAGCTTCGGCTGCTCGTCCCGCAGCCGCTGTATCGCCTCGGTACGCCACTGCCGGCACTCAGAGTAGTCCCGCCCGAGGTACGGGCTGAGGATGGGCAGATCCTGCAGCGGGCAGGTGACCTTGGCCATCGTCACCAGACGCCAGTGCTGGTGGGCGGCAAGAGGTTCTAGTGCCGGCTGCCACATCGCGGCATGCGAGTCCCCGACTAGGGCGACCGTCGTCGGCCCGTCGGGGTCGCCGGACACGCACTCCGGCACGCCCACCTCGAGCCAGGTTCGCACGCACCCGTCGAAGAAACCCGCGGGTTTGTCCCAGGCCGCGTCGGCCAGAGGTGGGGTCAAGTCGGCCGGAACCGGGCCGGGCCGGCTGGAAGCCAGGACGGCGGACCGGACCGCGGTCAGGGCGGTGGCGAGCGGGTCGGGGGCCGCCGACTGTGGCTGTTGCGCGGAATGGGTGATCGCCGCGGCGGCGGGCGTCCCGCGACCGTTCGGCACCGGCAGTAGCAGCGGCAGGAGCAGGGCTGCGCTCACCGCCGCCGCGGTGACCATGCTGCCGATCGCCAGGCTGCCGCCGGCCGAGCGGCGCAGCGGCCGCGCGTAGCGGATCGGGCGCTCGACGTAGTGCAGGGTGAGCACGGCCAACGCTAACGATGCGGCCACCGCCGCCAGCCGGCCCGGCCAGCCGAGCGGGTGGCCGACCGCCACCGGCGCCAGCACCAGAAGCGGCCAGTGCCACAGATACCACGAGTAGGACAGCCGGCCCACCGCCCGCAACGGCGCTATCGCCAGTAACCGTCCGGCCGCCCTGGTCGGGGTCGCGCAGCCGGCCACGATAACGGCCGCCGTGCCGATCACCGGTACCAAAGCCGCCGTGCCCGGGTAGGGAATCCGGTCGTCGAGTTGGGTCGCCGCCCAGCCGATCGCCGCCAGCCCGCCGAAGCCGGCGATCGCGGCGAACCCGGGCGGCAGACGCCGCCACAGCGGGGCCGACAGCGCGATCAGACCGCCGGCGGCCAGTTCCCACGCCCTGGTCGGTAGGGAGAAGAACGCCCACGGGGGCAGGGAGTGGGTCCAGGCCAACGAGAGGGTCAACGATGCGGCGAAAATCGCGGCCAGCGTCACCAGGTAGGGCAGCGCGGACGGCCGGGTCTTCCCGCGGTTCCATAGCCGCCCGATGGCGAGTAGCAGCACCGGCCACAGCAGGTAGAACTGCTCCTCCACGCCCAGTGACCAGTAGTGCTGGAATGGCGAGGGGGCGCTGTGGGCCAGGTAGTCGGTCCCGGTGATGGCGAAGCGATAGTTGCCGACGTAGAGCGCGCTGGCCAGACCGTCGTCGAGCGCCAAACGCGCCTGCAGGGGAGGCAACAGCACCGTGGTCGCCACCGCGGTCACCACCAGCACCGTCGCCGCGGCGGGCAGCAGCCGACGGGCCCGGGCCCCGTAGAAGCGGGCCAGTCGCACCCGGCCGGTCGCGTTCCGCTCGGCCCACAGCATGCGGGTGATCAGGAATCCGGAGATGACAAAAAAGACGTCGACGCCGATGAACCCACCGCCGATCGCGCCGGCGTGGAAGGCCACTACGGCCAGCACCGCCACCGCACGCAAGCCCTCGATGTCAGGGCGGAAGTCCGGCCGCGGCCGGCGTCGGGGAGGCCGCTGCTGAGCTCTTCGGCGTGCCTCGACGTCGGCGACAGACACGGTTTCCGGCTTCCTCCCTCGGGTGCAACCAGAACCAGTGTGGTACCGCCGCAGCCCTCGGCGGGGTTGCCACGCCCGCAGGACCGCCTATCCCGGCCGATCCAGATCCGCCAGGCCGATGAGGCCGTCCTCTAGCGCCCTGGCCGGCAATGCGGATTTGGTAGAGGCGAGCCGGCCCGCCGCAGCGTACTTGGCGCGCACCCGTTGCAGATGGGTTCGCACCGTTGCCGGCGCGATGCGCAGCAGATCGCCCACGTCATCCTTGCGTTCCGTGCCCAGCCAGGACCTGCTTCTCCCGCAGGGCCGCGGCCATCCGAGCGCTGAAGTAGCCGCTCCCGGTGCGCATGCTGCGGACGGCGTTGGGTCAGATGCGTGTGGGCCGGGGGACAGCGTCAACCTGGGCTCAGTTTCGGCAAACCCCAACGCGGTGCGAACCCTGGCGGAGGGTCAGCAACGTTTGGTGCGGTTAGCGCCTCTCGTGCGCCGAGGTCACCACCGGAAACCGAAGAACTGGAATATCTGTCGGAAAAAAGCCGCGATGGGAGGCTCCTCCTGGGCCGCCGGTGTCGGCGTCAATGTGGTTGTTGTCGACATCGTCGAGGCGGTCTGTTGGCCGGTCACCGATCGACCGGCCAAAAGGATGGACCATGCGCTGGAAACTTGCGTCGAGCGCCTTCGCGATCACCTTCGCCGACGGCGGACCCTCGGAGATAGTGGCTCAGAAGTTGTGGCAAGCGTTGACAGCTCTGCCAATCGGACCGCCAGAGGCGTTGAGGACGTCATCGCTGATGTCAGTCAGCTGATCTTTGCCGAGAGCCTGCTCTAGCGTGTTCGCTTCTTGCTCGCGCTGGCCCGGCGGAACGGCCAGGAGCACATCAAGCGCCGCCCGCAATTTTTGCTCTGTTTGCGGATCTCTACTAATCCTGCCCCAGATCAAGGGCGCGCTCTGCTGTAGGGACGACATGATCTGTTGCTGGGAGCACGTCGTGGTGTTGAGATTGTCGGCAGCTGCCGGTGCTGCCACGGCAATGGCAAGACAGGCGAGGCCGGCCGTTGCCGCACCCAGGTGCCGTCCAAGACCCTTATCTATGACGCTCATGGCGGCAAACTAGCAGGTGTTGGGATCGGTGGAGAAGACTGGGGGCACTGTCGGCGGCCGAGCTGGCGGGGGAGGACTTTCGGCGCGCTCATCGAAGCGGACGGGCACCCGACGAGACGACACCGATCAGAGGTCCGGGAAGTGGTGAAAAGCGTCGGAGCGGTCTGACTGCGTGGACCCGCACAATTGAGCGGCGCGTAAGTTGGAAGTCGCGCGGTAGATCGCTGCGGCGGGCGTCGACGCGCCAGTTGGGCACCTTGTCCGCTACGAGGAGATCAAGAGTTTGGTCGAAGACGTGGCCCATCAGGACGGCGGTCCCGAGAACACCGATTTGGTTGCTGCCCACGTCGCCGCCGCCGACTGGCCGCTGGTGGGTATCGGTGACAGAATCTGGACCGGAGAAGATGCCGTCGAAAGCTAGGGTGGCCGTCCGCTTCAGCCGCAGGGTCAGCCCTTCGGGCGGTGACGGAAGGGCGGAGGACTCTTTTGGTGGTGGATCCGGTGCGCGGTTCGGCCAATCTCGTTGCGCGGTTTGTCGAGTTCGGGGTGGCCGGGGTCAACGAGTTGGCCCGGCTGGGCAGCGACTTTCTGCTGGCAGCACTGCTGGCCCGGCTGGGCAGGACTGACCGGGACGATGTTTCCGAGGAGCTTCCGGATGCGGTGGATGCGGACCTCGGCGTGGAGGGCGATCTCGCGGCGGCGGAGGTGATCACCCGGGGACTGCTGGCAGGCGACGGGCAATACACCCGCTGGGAGGTCGCCGAACGCGCCGGTATCGGTGCCGATGAGGCACGGCGACTATGGCGGGCTCTGGGATTTCCGAAAGTCGATGACGATCAACGAATTTTCACCGACGCCGATGTCGCTGCCCTGAGCGACGCGGCTGGCCTCGTCACCGCCGATATCGTGGACTCTGACGCGCTGGTGGAACTGGCCCGCCCCTTGGGCAATCTGATGTCCCGGCTGGCGGCGGCCCAGACCAGTTTCGTCTCCGAGGTGGTTGGTGCGCGATTGGCCGCCGGTCTCGATCCGCAGGACCCGCAGCTGCCTGACCGGCTGGCCGCCCAAGCCATCATCACGACCCGGGAACTGCTGCCGGTGCTGGAGCGGGCAACGCTGTACGCATGGCGGCGACATCTCGCCGCTGAAATCGGACGAGCGTTGATTCCCGTCGGATCTGGCATCCCTGTCGAGACCCGTTTGGCGGCGGTAGGTTTCATCGACATCACCGGCTATACACGATTGTCCCGCAATCTGGACCTCACCGAACTCGCAAGGCTTCTTGATGGTTTCGAAACGGCTGTGCTCGATCGTGTGGTCGAGCACGGTGGCCGGGTGATCAAGAATCTCGGCGACGAAATTCTCTTCGTCGTTGACGATCCGGTATCGGCGGCGGAGGCGACGTTGCAGCTGATGGACGATTCCGCCGCCAGCGACGCCCTACCACCGATGCATGCGGGCCTGGCGTTCGGGTCGGTGCTGTTCCGCGGCGGTGACGTCTACGGTCCAGTAGTGAATATCGCCGCCCGACTCTCCAGCTTGGCCCGCAAGGGAACCATCCGGGTTGACCATGCAATGGCGACCGAGCTCGCCGATGCCAAGGCATTCACCGTCTCGACGCGAACCCCGCGCCCTGTCCGCGGCTACCCACAGCTACCCAGCTACCGCCTGCGCAGATCTAAGAAGCGCTGAAACCGCCCTGACAGGCCGCCACCCGCCACTCTCTGCGTTGCCGGCGATTCCCATGGGCACCAGCCTATGGTTGGCCGGCCGGCTTCGGATTCGTTGGCACCGCAGCGCTTGGCCACCGCCAGCGGGGCGTCCTGGGCGTAGACCCGTCGCCCGAACGGCGAGACCCCGGCCGCGCAAAAGGTTGCGTCGAGAGACCCGATGGCGGCGCAGATAGCCCTGATGCAGCTCGTGCTGCTCAGCCATCGACATCCGGGCCCCGAAGTCGGCGGGAACACCGCTACTAGGGACCTCCCCGGCATCGGTCAACCGTTTCGCAGACCCTCACGAATCCTGACCGAGAACTGCCCACAGCGCCTCCCGGGGCCTCACAGCGCCTCCCGGGGAAGGAAGCGTGCAGCCAACGTCGGGTGAAGTCTGCCGGATCCCGTCGCCGTCTCGGACCGGATCACGCCCGGCATCACCCCCGGGCTAGGTCATCACCTTGCCCACGGCGGCCATTCTCGGCGCAATCGGCGTACTCACACTCCGCACGCTTTGCTGACCCCTGACCCGGCCGGAGAGGTCGTGACCGGACCGGCGCACCACAAATTGGGTGACCCCATTCGCATACCTAGAGAATCCATGAAGTTCAGGAACGCATCTGAGCCGCGTGGAGTCCTTCGGAGGCAGCGAGCCGGGCGGACATCGGGCTCGCGCCCGGACTTGCGGATGATGTCGGGGACGAGGCCGCGCACCAGCTTGTCGTCATCGTTTGCCGTTGGCGAGACGTGCAGCTGGCCGATACCACCCACACCGACGTCCGACAGTGGGTGACCTGGATGTCAGCCAACAAGTAGCTCGGCAGCCGCCCGGGTGACAAGGGGCTTTTGACTGCAATGGTCCCGCGGACTGGCGCACCGAAAGAGTGGTAGGCCAACCGAGAAAGAACAGCCTGAGCTGGTCTTTGCTTGCGCCCCCGGCACGACTCGAACGTGCGACCTAGGGATTAGAAGGCCCTTGCTCTATCCACCTGAGCTACGGAGGCAAGCGCGAATCAGTCTATCCGGACGTGTCGCGCCAACATGTTTTCGGCCTCTGGCCTGCGCGGTTACGCGTCTCCGGACACCCGGAAGGCCAAAATCACGATTGTGACCGAGGTGATTCGCTAGCGTGACCTCGGCGCTGGGCACAGGGTGCCCGGCAGGGTCAGGACCGGGTTTTCTCGAGGGAGCCGACAGGAATGAATAGCGCGATCGACGAGGTCAGTGCGCGATGTACTCGAGCCGTGCGGGCCGGCACGCTGGTCCTGCGCGGGACTCCGGCAGCCGCAAGTTGGGTCCTGGGTTGGCTGGCCGCGGAGTTCTCCCCGCACGTCCTGACCGGTCACGTACTGTCCGCGCTGCCCGCGCCGCTGGAACGGGCGGCCTCCGGGTTGGCCGCCCAGCGCGCCGACGACGTGCTCGACGAGGCGCTGACCGAGGCTTTCGGCGCTGACTACCGCTCGGGGGTCCATCACCCGCTGGAGTCCTACACCTCGCGTAGGCCCAACCTGGGCAGCCTGGTGGAGGCGATGCGACACCGGCGCCGGTATGCCGCGGCGACCACCAATATCTCCTACGGGCCGGGTGGGCGCAGCAACCTGCTCGACGTGTGGCGCCGTCCGGACCTGCCAGCGGGTCACCGTGCGCCGGTGCTGATCCAGATTCCCGGTGGTGGCTGGTCGCTGAACGACAAACGCGGACAGGCCTATCCGCTGATGACCCGGATGGTCGAGCTCGGCTGGATCTGCGTTTCGATCAACTACAGCCGCAGTCCACGCAACGCCTGGCCGGCGCACATCATCGACGTCAAGCGGGCCATCGCCTGGGTGCGCGCCAACATCGCCGACTTCGGCGGCGATCCGGAATTCATCGCGGTCACCGGCGGCTCGGCCGGCGGACATCTGAGCTCGCTGGCGGCCCTGACCCCGGGGGATCGCACGCTCCAGCCGGGCTTCGAGGGCGCCGACACCAGCGTGCAGGCCGCCGCCCCTTACTACGGGGTCTACGACCTCACCGACCACGGCGCCATGCACAAGCTGACCATGCCGCTGCTGGAGACCATGGTGATGCAGCGCCGGCTGGCCGAGAACCGGGAGCTGTACGAAGCCGCTTCGCCGACCCTGCGCGCACACCGCGACGCCCCGCCGTTTTTCATCCTGCACGGCGAGAACGACGCGGTGGTGCCGCGCTCCCAGGCCGAGGGGTTCGCAAACGCCCTGCGCAGTGCCGGGGCTCCGACGGTGGCTTACGCCGAGATCCCCAACGCCCATCACTTCTTCGACGCCATCGCCACGCTGCGCTGCCAGATGGCCGCCGAATCGGTGGCGGCGTTCCTCGGCATCATCTACGGCCGTTACGTCCTGGCCGGCAGTGGTCGCAGGGCAGTGGCCGCCCGCTCGGCCGGTTGACCCTCCCCGGTCGGCAATCGACCCCGCTGCCGCGGTGGTCGGACTAGCGTTAGGGGTCAGACGGCCCGGCGCCGGGCATTGCTTGCTGTGAGGAGGTGTTCGATGAGCGGCCCCGTGGACGCTTCCGGGCTGCCTTGCGAACTCGGTGCCTTCGATCTGCTGATGCACCGCGGCGAGGCCAACCCGCGGACCCGCTCGGGGATCATGGCACTGGAGGTCCTCGACACCTCCCCGAACTGGGAGCGGTTCCGCGAGCTCTTCGAGAACGCCTCGCGCAAGGTGCTGCGGTTGCGGCAGAAGGTGGTGATGCCTCCGCTGCCGACGGCCCCCGCCCGGTGGGTGGTCGATCCGGATTTCAACCTCGACTTCCACGTGCGCCGGGTTCGGGTCCCCGAACCCGGGACGCTGCGCGACGTTCTCGACCTGGCCGAGGTGATGCTGCAGTCGCCGCTGGACATCTCCCGCCCGCTGTGGACGGCGACCCTCGTCGAGGGACTCGAGGGAGGCAAGGCGGCCACCCTGCTGCACCTGAGCCACGCCGTCACCGACGGGGTGGGCGCCACGGCGATGTTTGCCGAAATCTACGACCTCGAGCGTGACGCGAAGCCGCGGCCGACGCCCCCGTTGCCGGTTCCTGAGGACATCACCGGCATCGACCTGATGCGGGAGGGAATCGGTCATCTGCCGGGCGCCGTCGTCGAGGGGGTCGCGGAAGCGGTGGCCGGCGGGCTGGGACTGGTTGGAAGAGTGGTCAGCAGCCCGGGTTCCGCCCTGTTCGATGCCATCGACTACGTGCGTTCCGGTCGCCGGATGGTCCGCCGGGCCGCTGAACCGTCCCCGCTGCTGCGCCGCCGGAGCCTGTCGACCCGGACCGAGGCGATCGAGATGAGGCTGGGTGACCTGCACCGTGCCGCGCACGCAGCCGAAGGCTCGATCAATGACGCCTACCTGGCGGGCCTGTGCGGCGCGCTGCGGCGCTACCACGCCGAACTCGGTGTACCGATCAACTCGCTGCCCATGGCGGTGCCGGTGAACCTGCGCGCGGAAGCCGATCCGGCCGGCGGAAACCGGTTCGCCGGGGTCAACCTCGCCGCCCCGGTGGGCGTCGCCGATCCCGTCGCCCGCATCGGCAAGATCCGTAAACAGATGATCTCCCGGCGCGAGGAGGCCGCGATCGACCTGATCGGTGCGGTGGCCCCGGTGCTGACCCTGCTGCCGGATCCGGTTCTAGAGGCCATGAGCGGATCGGTGATCGCCTCCGACGTCCAGGCCAGCAATGTGCCCATCTATCCGGGCGACACCTACATCGCCGGTGCGAAAGTGTTGCGGCAGTTCGGCATCGGCCCGCTGCCCGGAGTCGCGATGATGGTGGTGCTGATCTCGCGCGGCGGTTTCGCCACCGTCACCACCCGCTACGACCGGGCCGCCATCTCCGAACCGGACCTGTGGGCCCGTTGCCTGCGTGAGGGTTTCGACGAGGTTCTCGCCCTGGCCGGAGACCCGCACCCGAGGGTGGTGCCCGCGTCGTTCCCTGACCGTCCGGACGGATCCCGCCCGTCCACGAAGAGATCGGTGGCTTATTCATGAGCGACACAACCGCCAAGGGCGCAGCGGAATTGCGCCTTCCTGGTTCGGTGGCCGAGGTGATGGCCAGCCCGGCCGGGCCTCAGGTCGGAGCGTTTTTCGACGTCGACGGCACCCTGGTCGCCGGTTTCACGGGAGTGATTCTGACCCGTGAGCGGTTCCGCAGCCGTGATATGGGCGTCGGCGAACTCATCAGCATGGTCGCGGCCGGCCTCAACCACCAGTTCGGCCGCATGGAGTTCGAGGAACTCATCAACAAAGCCACCGATGTGCTGCGTGGCCGTCCGCTCTCGGACCTGCAGCAGATCGGGCAGCGGTTGTTCGCCGACAAGATCGAGAAGCGGATCTACCCGGAGATGCGGGATCTGGTGCAAGCCCACATCGAGCGTGGGCACACCGTGGTCCTCAGTTCGTCCGCGTTGACCATTCAGGTGGAGCCGGTGGCTCGGTTCCTTGGTATCCCCAACGTGCTGACCAACCAGTTCGAGACCGACCAGGACGGCGTGCTGACCGGCAAGGTGGTCACACCGATCCTGTGGGGACCGGGCAAGGCCAACGCCGTGCAGAAGTTCGCGGCCGACCACGACATCGACCTCAAGCAGAGCTATTTCTATGCCGACGGTGACGAGGACTTGGCGCTGATGCACCTGGTCGGCAACCCGCGCCCGACCAATCCTGGCGAGAAGATGGCCGAGGTGGCGCGCAAGCGCGGCTGGCCGATCCTGCGCTTCTCCAGCCGCGGCCGCGGGGGTCTGATCGGGCAGGTTCGCACGCTGCTGGGCGTCGGTTCGATCGTGCCCGCCGCTTATGGGGCCATCGGTTGGGGGCTGCTGACCTTCAACCGGCGCCGCGGCGTGAACTTCTTCACCACCGCCTTCCCGCAGATGTTGCTGGCCCTCAACGGGGTTCGGCTGAACATACTCGGTGAGGAGAATCTGAAGAAGCAGCGCCCGGCGGTGTTCATCTTCAACCACCGCAACAACTTCGACCCGGT
>JAGQTO010000159.1:10767-11286 GCA_020439025.1 Mycobacterium sp.
GCTCGTCGACACCATCTTCATCGATCGGGAGGACCCGAAGAAAGCGGTTGAGTCCCTCAAACAGGCCGAGGAACTCACCAAGAAGGGCCTGTCGGTAGTGATCGCACCGGAGGGCACCCGCCTGGATACCAGGGCGGTGGGTCAGTTCAAGAAAGGCCCGTTCCGGCTGGCCATGTCCGCCGGGGTTCCCATCGTCCCGATCGTGATCCGCAATGCCGAGCAGATCTCCGCGCGGGACTCCTCCACGCTGCATCCCGGCACGGTCGACGTCGTCGTCTATCCGCCGATCTCGCTGCAGGATTGGACGTTGGACAATCTTTCCGATCGGATCGCCGAGGTCCGCCAGCTGTATATCGACACGCTGAAGAACTGGCCGTTGGACAAGGTGCCCGCGGCGGCTATCTACCGACGCACGCCGGCCAAGAAGGCAGCCCCCAAGAAGGTGCCAGCCAAGAAGGCTGCCGCCAGAAAGGCGCCGGCCAAGAAGGCTGCCGCCAAAAAGGCGCCGGCCAAGAAGGC
>JAGQTO010000437.1 GCA_020439025.1 Mycobacterium sp.
CATGGGCGCCGACGAAGTCGTGGCCGCCCACACCGACACGCCCTGGCGGGTCGGGTTCGGCGGTTTCGCCCCGGGATTCGCCTACCTAGTGGGCGGGGACCCCCGGCTTGCCGTGCCCCGGCGGGCCGAACCCCGCACCCGGGTCCCGGCCGGCGCGGTGGCTCTGGCCGGGGAGTTCAGCGGTATCTATCCGCGCGACTCACCGGGCGGCTGGCAGATCATCGGCCGCACCGATGCGGTGCTCTGGGATGCCGACCGTCTGCAACCGGCGCTGCTGGCGCCGGGGATGCGGGTGCGGTTCCGGGCCGCAGGAACGTCGTGACCGTCCTGGAAGTGCTCGACCCGGGACCACTGGCCGTCGTGGAGGACCTGGGCAGGCCCGGGCTGGCCCACGTCGGAGTCACCCGCTCCGGGGCCGCCGACCGGCGCTCCCACGCCCTGGCCAACCGTCTGGTGGCCAACCCCGAGGACCGCGCGACCGTCGAGATCACCCTCGGCGGGTTCCGGGCGCGGATCCACGGCGGCACCGTTGAGGTGGCGGTGACCGGCGCCGATGCGGTACCTGCCGTGGATGGAATCCCGTTCGGCGTCAACAGTGTTCGCCGGCTGCTGCCGGGACAGGTGCTGTCCCTGGCCACACCGGCGACGGGGCTGCGCAGTTACCTCGCGGTCCGAGGCGGAGTCGATGTACCGGCCGTGCTGGGTTCGCGCAGCTACGACAGCCTGTCCGGGATCGGTCCGCCGCCGCTGCGGACCGGTGACCGTGTTCCGGTCGGCGAACCGGACCGGGAACATCCCCGACTCGATGCGGTCCCGGTCGCCCCGATCGGTACCGCGGCGTTGGAGGTGCGGGTCGCCCGCGGCCCGCGCGACGACTGGTTCGCCGACCCCGAGGCCCTGGTGCGCACCCGATGGGTGGCCTCCGAGCGCAGCGACCGGGTGGGCATCCGGCTGGCCGGGGCGCCGCTGCGCCAGCGGTGGCCCGAGCGCCAATTACCCAGCGAGGGCGCGGCCCGCGGCGCCATCCAGGTACCCCCCGGCGGCCAGCCGGTGATCCTCGGCCCGGACCATCCGGTCACCGGGGGGTACCCGGTCATCGGGGTGGTCGTCGACGCCGACACCGACGCGCTGGCGCAGTTGCGGCCGGGCCGGGCGGTCCGGTTGCGCTGGAACGCCACCGGTATCGCCGCGGCACGGCCGTCGTACTGGTAAAGCTGGAACCATGCCGATTCACACCGCCCGGCTGATCCACACCAGCGACCTCGACAACGAGACGATCGACAACGCGCACCGGCTGCTCGCCGAGGCCTACGGCGGACAGTTCACCGAGACCGACTGGGAGCACACCCTGGGCGGGATGCACGCCGTCATCGCCCATCGCGGCGCGTTGATCGCCCACGCCGCGGTAATCCAGCGCCGACTGCTCTACCGCGGTTCGGCGCTGAGGTGCGGCTATGTGGAAGGCGTTGCCGTGCATCAGGACTGGCGGGGCCAGGGTCTCGGAAACGCCGTCATGGACGCCGCCGAGCAGGTGATCGGCGGCGCCTATCAGATCGGAGCGCTGAGCGCGACGGGCGCCGGCGAGCGGCTCTACCGCCCGCGGGGCTGGCTGTGCTGGCGTGGCCCCACCTCGGTGCTCTCACCCGGCGGGGTGATCCGCACCCCCGACGACGACGGCAGCGTGTTCGTGCTGCCGGTGGGGGTCGACGTCGACCCGGTCGAGGAGCTGACCTGCGACTGGCGCGACGGGGACGTCTGGTAGTTCGCCGACGGCGAAC
>JAGQTO010000160.1:0-1551 GCA_020439025.1 Mycobacterium sp.
TGGCTGTCTCGAAGTACTTCGCTGAGATTTAGAGCCGTACGCGGAGACGTCGCGGGGGTTTTCGTCGCGCGTTGCGACTGCTCGTCCACTGGCCTCCGCCGGTGATGTTGGGGGCGGGTTTGACGACAATTTTGACGACAACCCTGATGACAGTTGCTCCCGCTACAACACCAACTACAGGCCAAAATGACCCTGAACTGCCTGTTCGGGGGTTGTGCCTTTCCTGGCAGTGTGGCGGCCAGGGGTTCGGCCCCCTCGAGTCCATGAAGAGAGCCGTCGGGGGTCGGCGTGCCGCCACGGGCGGCGAGGAGCGCCAGCGCGCTGAGGTCGTTGACGTCGTAGCCGGGCCAGCCGTGCACCGTGCGCTGCCAGGACAGCGGGATGCCGGACACGCCGTGCAGGGCGCCGGCCAGGGCCCCGGTGATCGCGGCCACTGTGTCGGTGTCCCCGCCGCCCTGGATGGCGCGGGTGATCGCGCCGCGGTAGTCGCTCGCGCCGATGATCGCGGCGGCCGCGCCGAGGAAGGCGACCACGACCCGGCCGTTGCTCTCCTTGAAGTCGCGCGGGTGCGCGCCGGGTGCGCTCGCCCGGTCGATGAGGTCCGACCAGCGGGCACGGCGGGCGCCGGCCGGGACGAAGTCCAGACCGGCCTCGAGGTCGAGCGTGCCGGTGCGGATCGCGTGCCGGATCGCCAGGCACCACAGCACGACGGCGTCGAGGTTGTCGGTCTCCCAGTGGGTCAGCTGGGCGATCCGACCGGCGGCGTCGGCGAGGTCGGCTTCCCGGTCGTCGGCCAGGTAGCCCAGGGCGACCGGTCCGGTACGCATCAGGGATCCGTTGCCGCCGCTGCGGCCGGCGCGGTCATGCACCGCCCGGGCGGCGGCGCGCCCCGAGGCTTCCGTCGGGTCCTCGCCGAGGGCTTCAAGCACCGCGGAGGTCTGGGCGCCGACGTCGAGTGCGTCGTGGCGCCAGCGCTGCCAGGCGGTGATGATGCGGCCGAGGGTGACGGTGTCGTTGAGGGACGCGCCGCGGGCGAGTTCCTCCAGGATCGGCATCGCCATCTGGGTGTCGTCGGTCCACTCGCCGACGCCGTGGCCGAACACCGAGTGGCCGAAGCTCGGCTCGAAGGTGTCCGGGTGGGCGGGGCCGAACTCGTACTGGGAGCCGAGGGCGTCGCCGACGGCCGAGCCGATGACGGCGCCGATCGCGCGGTCGTAGAGGTGGGATTTCAGGGCCGGGTTCATGGGTGGTCCTCCTTGTCTGTAGTGGGTGGGGGATAGGGGAGCGGGCCTACACCCCCGCGAGCAGCGGGTGCCGCTGGTCGCGGGCGGCGAGGTGGACGATCCGCCAGAACTCGCCGTCGATCGAACGCTCCGGGTCCGGCAGCGCGATACCGCTGAGGTGCAGCGAGCCCTGATCGGAGGCCAGCGCCACGAAGGAGCGGGACTCCGGGTCGCTTGCGACGTGGGCTGCCTCGACCCGGGTGGCGAAGTCGCGGGCCTGCTGGCCCGGCGTTCCCACCTCCGGGGCGCGTTCGGCGTCGAAGCGGGC
>JAGQTO010000160.1:1699-17895 GCA_020439025.1 Mycobacterium sp.
GCCGGCGACGCGGTCGAGGTGGTCGGCGAACGAGCTGGTGGACGTCGGCGCGATCGTCTCGTAGCGCGAGGTGATGTCGTGCCAGACCGCGTGCTGGGGATCCGTGCCCCGGCGGTAGGCGCGATCGCGGGCGGCCCGCAGCGGGGCCGAGACGCGGCGGCCGGCGGTGCGGTGGCCGCGGTCGGCGTTGGTCTCCCACCGCCGTTGCTCCACGCACAGCGCGGCGATGTTCACCGCCTCGCCCGGGCCGATGATGGTCGAGCGGGCGACCATCCGGGTCTGCCACCCGCCCTCGAGGAGATCCCCTTCGACGAGCACCACCGGCTTGCGGCCGGGGTTGACAGCGGCCAGGGAATCAACCCGCCCGCCATCGCGTTGCTCCCCGACGTCCAGGCCGTCCAGGTCCCACTTCAGTCCGCTGGCGGCGCCACCATCGGCCCAGACCGGAAAGAGCGTCAAGGCCCCGTACCGGGTGCCCTTGCCCACATGAAGAGGGGGGATACCAGGGGTTTCGTTGCGGCGCACCCCACTCGCCAGATCGCCTGCATAAAAGTTGTACATGCGGAGAGCATAGCATAAAAGTAGCTATATGCATAGACGTGGCTATGCGCTGGGCGTAGCTGCTGGTAGTTTGTGGTCCATGGCAGACCGCGGCAAGCCCGACTCTCGCGAGGTCGGCGAGAGGATCAAGCGTCGGCGCGCCGAACTCGGCATGAAGCGCAGGGAACTCGCCGAGGCGGCGGGCATCTCCTACCCCTACATCTCGCAACTCGAGACCGGGTCCCGCGACGCATCATTGCCCACGCAGATCGCCATCGCCCGCGCACTCGACGTCAGCCTCGACGCCCTCTTCGCCCCGGAGGATCTGCCTGGCTCGTCACCGAGCAGCACCACGGCGCCGCCGGTGTCGGGCAGCCCGAACCATCCGGGCGCGGCGCCGCTGGCCACCACGGCAAGCCCTTCGGCGTCGACGACGTCGATCCTCGACATGGTCGTCGAGGCCGCCACGCAACAGATCGAGCGCCTGCCCGGTTCGATGCGCGTGGATGCGCTCAACAAAATTCAACTCCGCGTAATGCGCTCCCTGGCGCCCAGCAGCCACATCATCGAGCACCTGGGACCCGACGAAGTGTTCGTCTTCGGCTCGAATGCCCGCGGAACCCACAATGGCGGCGCGGCCCGCCAGGCCTTCGAGAAGTTCGGCGCGGAATGGGGCAACGGCCACGGCCGCCAAGGCGCTTCCTACGCCATCGACACCATGAGCGGTTTCCCCACACTCACCGCCGAAGTGAAAACCTTCCTTAACTACGCCCGCCGACACCCCCGGCTGCGGTTCCTGGTCACACCCATCGGCACCGGCATCGCCGGCTACCGCGCCGACCAGATCGCCCCGCTCTTCGCCAAAAGGCCCGACAACGTCTTCCTGCCACCAGAGTTCAACGCACTGCTGGACAACAAGATCTGACCTCCGGCTCGGGAGCGTCCAGCTCGCCGTCGCTGACTGCCCGCGGCCTGTCCGGTGTCGAGTTGGTCAGCAGCGAGGCCGACGTCGAGCTGGTCGCCGCACTGCTCTTGCCCTGCCCCCGGAACGACCTGGCACAACAATGACCGGCATGTCCTTATATCGGCCGACGGTTCTATTGGGCACCTGGAAGCGCTCGGTTAAGTGCTGATCATGCACTCCGACAAAGTGGTTGACGACTTCAACGCAAGCGACGCTGCCGTTGAAGGGCGGCTTCGCGACCGCGGTCTTTACCCCCACGGTTAGGCCTGCCGACGGTCCGCTTCACAGGGCGTGTTCTGTCGGAGGTGTCCGGGACAATGGTCGAATGGGGGAGATCAATAGCGACACCAAGGTCCATGTTGTGCGGGGAGCGCCATGGAAGGACGTGGTCATCAAGCTCCTGGAGCCCGATTCGCCGTACCAGCCTTGGTCAAGCGTTCCTGACGTCGAGCCAGGGGATGCGGTCATCGCGATTCTTGACACCGACCCGGCGTCAGTGATCGCCGTAATCCGTGAGGTCGGCTCCGATGGCAGGGCAGATCACGCCATCGCCGGTTGTATGGACCGGGACAGCGACGAATGGAATGGTCCGCCTGTCCTTCTGGAACTGGGAACGCTGCGGGCCCTGGCCGGGATAAGTTTCTCGCGTGAGGCCGCTGCTGTGACGATCAGCGATGCTGACCGCCTTGTCGAGATGATGCGTGACTGTGCCACTGCCTATTACGACCAGCTGTATCTGAATGGTCACACCACGCTGGCCGCTGCGCGACGTCTGCTCAGATCCGGTGGCCGATGCACGGGGTGCGCCTGCGAGCTCGACCTGGCAAGCGTCAACGCCCGCTACCACGTTCACATTCACACGGTCGATGTCGACCCGCTGGCACCGCTGATACCCGTCGCCTATGAGGCCCCCGTGGAGGTGGTCGACGATGAGGAGGGCTACGGGTCCGATTCAATTCGCTTGGCAGAGGATCATTGGCGGCCGATATCCCCTCCTTTGGATTGGCCGGCCGTCCTGTGCGACGCCTGCCATGACCGCATGCGCGCAGGCGGGTTCACCGGATTCCTCGACTTTCGCTTCAGTCTTCACCCGGCCTGTCCCGCGTGTTCAGCGCACTGGACCATGCGATCCATTGCTACCGGATTCTCGGAGCCGGTCAAGGAACCCTGGATTTGGCATACAGGCTGCTGCCCCGGGCAGAAGTGGAGGTGCGGTGCGTGCGGACACAGCTTTGGCGGAAGGTTCGAGTTTGACGGCGAGTAGTGGCGCCGCTGAGAAGGTTTTGTTTGTTCAACCTTGAGGGAAGGTTCTCCGACCGAATCCGCGTGTTAGGTTCGATCGGAATTGCCAGCGGCTCGTCCACGTTGCCAGGTTTCGGGGGTTTCATTGATCAAATCTGTCGACCAGGTCCCAGTATTCACCTTGCTCAACTCAGAGGACACTGTCGTCTACGAAGTTCCGAAATACCAGCGCGAGTACGCGTGGTCAAAGCAGCAATGGGATGAGCTCGTTGATGACCTGCTGGAGGAAGAAGATCCAAGGTCAGGTCATTTCCTCGGAACCATCATCTGCATCAACCGGACCGCCAACGCGAACAAGGAGAACATCCTTGAGCTGGTCGATGGTCAGCAACGGATGACTACGTTGTCGATTCTCATGGCTGCGATCTATCGGTTTCTTAACGAGCACGCGGACCAGCTCGATCCAGACGCAGAGTTCGAGCTAAATACGCTCCGTAGGCAACTGGTCCTACCGAGTACCACCCGCTTACGGGTGCGGCCCCAGGTTCAGAATTCCAATTATGACGACTACTTGAACGTTCTGAAGTCATGTGGGATCGATGTAAAGGCCCCAAGGGTCAAGTTCCTGGGGAACCGCCGCATCATGAAGGCTTACAACCACTTTGGCAGCCGGATCGAGCAGCAGGCTGGGGCTAAAGGGTCCGTGAGGCCAGTTCTTGAACTGCTCAAGCGTGTCAAACATGCGATTCTGGTCAAACTCGAAGTCCAGAGCACTTCCGACGCGTTCACGCTATTCGAGTCGCTTAACAACCGTGGCATGCAACTCACGCCGATAGACATCATCAAGAACTCTCTGCTCGCCGCTGCGGACAAGAAGCCGAACCGAAGCTTCACCATCGACCATGCATTCGAGAAGTGGAACGAACTCCTCGCTGATCTCGGCGACGACTACACGATCCAGGAACGCTTCTTCCGTCACTACTACAACGCGTTCAAAGACGAGTTGCCTAGCGTCCCGAAAGCGCCAATCGCTACCCGATCCAATCTCATCAGAATTTACGAGAAGCTGATCGCCACCGATCTTGAGGATCGACTTGAAGACATACTTCTATGCGGTCGCTCCTATCGACGGATCGTCGGCAATCTTGATGCTGAGGAGCCGCGCACACATCTCGACCAAGCGCTGGCGAACCTCTATCGCGTCCAAGGCGCACCTTCTGAGGCATTGTTGCTCTATCTCATGGTTTACCGAAATGATTTGAAGCTCAATGACTCCCAGCTCACCAGCATCACCGAGACTCTAATCGGGTTCTTTGTCCGTAGGAATCTCACAGGCGATCCGGCGACCAACCTGCTACAGCGGCTTTTCATTTCAATCATTGGTGAGGTGTCTGACTTGGCCGGTCAACAGATTGTCAATGTCGTGAAGAAACGTCTTCAGAACGTCGTGTCCAACGATGCGGCCTTCAAAGCCAAACTCACCGGTCCCCTTTACAATGAAAATGCGGTCGTGACGCGGTACATCCTTGTCGCACTGGCAGAGTCGGGGATGACCAACGAGACATTCAGGGACCTGTGGGAGCGGGAACGCAATCATCCGAAGTGGACGATCGAACACATATTGCCTCAAGGGCAGCCACTTCCCAAGGAGTGGGTTTCAATGTTGGGCGGAACTGCCGCGGCCGCGTCGGTCCAGCAGCAGCACGTCCACCGACTCGGGAACCTCACGATTACCGGCTATAACAGCACGTTGAGCAATCGGTCCTTCGCCTCGAAGAAGAACCGCAAAGACAGCAAGGGGAATTTCGTAGGATTCAAAAACGGACTGGCGCTCAACGCCGATGTGGTCGAGGCAGCGCAGTGGACCGAGGATGAAATCAATGCTCGAACGGAGAAGCTTGCCAATCAAGTTCTGAAGCTGTTCCCGCTCTAAAGCACCCGCGCCAGTCGTGAGATAAGCGCCCTGCAGGAACGTTAGTCGCCTCGCGCCATCGAGCGGTTCTCGGATAACACTGCTCTGGCGTGTTGGCCGTCGCCAATCCGCGCCCCCAACGTCGCCACCGCCAAGTCCGCCGGCAGTGCCGCCGAAAACTTCAGCCCACGTGCCGCATTCGCATCGACCTGTGGGTCACGCCACGAAACTGCGGCGACCGCTTCACCGAACTCGGCGACGCTCACCCCGGGCAGCAGTCGCACCGACTTCTCGTCGATCCGCTGCCGCGGGTCGATCAGCTTGGGAAGCGAGGCCTGCAAGGTTCGGTTCGCCGCGGTGCCGGCCCAGGTCCACCAACGCCCGGCCGCTTCGTCGGGCAATCGCACGATGAGGCGGTCGGCGTCGGCGTTCTCGCCGTAGCTGGCGCGCAGGGCGGAGATGATTCGCAGAGCTCGTTCGGTGAACGCAACGCCGGCGGGCAGCCGGCCGAGGATGACGTCGCGCATCCCGCGGGTGATGTCATAGGACAGCCCACCGCTCATGCCCGACCACTTGGCCTGGCCGCCCCCGTCGGCCGCTTCGACGAAGCAGCGTCGGCGCTCCCAGTCGACGTGGGTCACCTGCCAGGAGCGGCCCCCGAGCAGCAGCACCCGGGGTCCGGCGACCTCCTGAGTCAACAGGTCGGTGCCGATGGTGCCGACCTCGTTGCGGCCGGCAAGGACCAGGAACTCGGGCGGGGCGGTGAAGACGGCGGTCAGGTCGGAGAAGTACCGGCGGCCGAAGCGCCGTTCGGCCTCGGGGCCGATGTGCAGGAAGGGTCCGTCGGTCTCGAAGAATCCCTCACTGATGAGGTGCGCCATGATCTGGTCGGCGGTGTCGTCAAAGACTGGAAGATCACCCCACCATTCATTACGGGCGGCTCCGGTGATCCGGTGCTCCTGTAGGCAGAGCGCCATCAACTGTTGTGCGGCGATGTGGCGAGGATGTGCCGGTGGCTCAATCGGTTCGACCCAGCCGTCCGACCACCGCTTGAGCATCCCGGCGGCCAAGAGAACGCTCTCGTCGTCGATGCAGAGGAACAGACAGTTGCGGGTGGTGCCGGTGCGCCGGCCGGTGCGGCCGAGCCGCTGCAGGAAGGAAGCGACGGTGCGGGTCGAGCCGATCTGGATGACGCGGTCCAGGTCGCCGACGTCGATACCGAGTTCCAGGGTGGAGGTGGCGACGATGACGGTGTCGCGGGCCTCGGCGAAGGCGGCTTCGGAGCGGCGTCGCTCCGAGGCGGACAACGACGAGTGGGACAGGTAGGTCTCGATCCCCGCGTCCCGTAGCGCCGAGCCGAGTTCTTCGGCTTGGCGGCGGCTCTCGACGAACACCAGTCGCTTCTCACCGGAGTGCAGGGCGGCGATGACGGTGGCCGCGTTGCCGATGGACCCCACGAAGTCGACGGTGATGTCGGGGCTGACCGGCGATGCAGACGTGGGGGAGACGACCGTGCGCGGGCGGGCATGGAAGCCGCCTTGTAGCCAGGACAGCAGTTCGTCGGGGTTGCCGACGGTCGCCGACAGCCCGATCCGCTGTAGATCGCGGCCGGCGATACGGGAGAGCCGCTCCAACACGGCGAGAAGATGCCAGCCGCGGTCGTCACCGGCGAAGGCGTGGATCTCGTCGACCACCACCGCCCGAAGGCCCGAGAACAGCAGACGCGGATCGACCTTCGTGGACACCAGCATGGCCTCGAGGGACTCAGGGGTCGTCAGAAGAATGTCGGGCCGGGCGGCGAGGATGCGTTGTCGCTGGGCTTGGCCGACGTCGCCGTGCCAGACCGCGGCGCTGCGGCCCAACCACTGGCAGTAGCCGTCGATGCGGGGCGTCAGATTGTTGAGCAGCGCCCGCAGCGGGCAGACATAGAGAACCGACACCCCTTCCCACTCCTCGGCCGCCATCCGCGACAGCAGGGGAAAGACCGCGGCTTCGGTTTTTCCGCCGGCGGTCGGGGCCAGGACGAGGGCGTCCTGCCCCTCCAGGATGGGTCCAACGGCGTCGGCCTGGGTGGGGCGAAGCCCGTTCCAGCGCAACGTATTCGCCAGGTGGTACTGCACACCAGGGTGCAGCCGGTCGAAGGCATCCATCACAGGTCGAGGTCGACGTCGCCGGCGGTCAACTCGGCGCGTTCGGCGTCGGAGAGCTCCGAGGGGGCGATCGTGACCTCGTAGTCGGTGTAGGGGTCGAAGTCGGGGAACTGTTCGATCTTGTCCAGAACGTCGACGAGCTTGCGCAGGAACAGCCGGGGGGCAATTCCGACACGGCCCCCCAGTTCACCGGCCACCGCGGCGGCGAAACGCTTCAGAAAAGCATCGTCGGCGACGGCCGAAACCCGGTCGGCGTCGGTGACGCCCGAGACGTACAGGTCCCGGACGCGGGTGCCGAGTTCGACCAGCCGGGCCTGGTCGAAGCCGCTGAGACGGATTTGGGGCGCCCGGGGGTTGTCGAACTTCGGGTCCTTGGCGAACTCGGTGTGCAGCCGGTCGGCCAGCGGCGGCAGCAACGGAATACCTTGGCGGCCTTCGAAGAATGCCGGCGTCCCGGTGATCAACAGGTACAGGCCCGGAAAGTGCCCGTCGTGGACCTCGTCGATCAACTGCCGCAACGCGTTCAAGGCCTTGGCGCGGGCGTCGCTGCGCACCCGCTGCAGGGTTTCCACCTCATCGAGGACCAGCAGCAGACCCGGGTTTCCGGCGTCGGCCAAGACGGCCAGGAGCCCGCGCAGGAAGCCCAGAGCGAGGAAGTGGTCAAGATCGCCCTTGAGTCCGGCTTTGCGTTTCACCGATGCGGCGATGTGCGGTTGCCCACCGAGCCAGGCCACCAGGGCATCAGCACTGTCGTGATCGCCGTCGGTGACGAATCGGCGGTAGGAACGGATCGCGATCGGGAACACCGGCGCGCTGGTGGCGACGTCGGCCAGGCGGCGTTCCAGCAGGGTGTCGACGTCGACGCCTTGCTGGCGGGCATCGTCTTCGACGGTGAACAGCCACGCGTCGAGGATCGGGCGCAGTGCGCTGGGCTGGATCGAGGACGTCCGCAGGGATTCGATGCTGCGGCGGTAGACGGTTTCGAGTTTGTGCAGGGGGGTGTCGATCTCGTTGATCTGGACCTCGGCGACCGCGAAACCCTTCTTCATGGCGCGGTCGGCCAGCCAGCGGGCGAAGAAGGTTTTGCCGGAACCGTATTCACCGCGCACGGCTTTGAACATCGCCCCGCCGGCGGCGACGACGTCGAGTTCGGCGTCCAGTTCGGCCTCGAAGCGCCCCAGTCCGACGGCGAGCTGGTCCAGACCGTTGGACGGCACCGTTCCGCGGCGCAGCGCGTCGAGGATCTCGCGGCGGCGCCGCGCCGAGACCGGCGCGCTCACAACGACACTCCGAATTGCTCGGTCAGCGCCGCCACGTCGAGCCGGACCACCCCGCGAGCCACCCGCAGCACCTCATAGCCTTCGACGTCGAGAACCTTCTTGGTCTGCATCAGCGCCCCGTTGACGCTGGCCTCGGCCACCCGGAGTGCGCCCGCCGCCTGGCCGACGGTGATCTCGTGGCCACCGGCGGACAGCAGGACGTGCAGGAGGTTCCTGATCTGATCGGGCTGCAACACGATGCGCCCGGCCAGCTTGAACTGCTGGACGAAAATCGCTGTCCCGATGACCTTGTCGGGCAATCCGGTCCCCGCAGACCCGTCGTCGAACAGGGACGGCTGCTGCTGCGTCTTGCCCTTGCGAGGCTGAATGACGGGGTCGGCGGGCTGGACGCCGGGATGCCACCACGACGGTTCAGCGCTGGTGACCGGAACCACCGCGGCGGAGAGTTGGCCGGTGGTGAGCACGACCACCGGGACGACGGCCTCGGCCGGGGAGCCGCCGCCGTGGTAGCCGGCGTTGCGGGCGCCGTAACGGATGGTCTCATCGACGGCCAGCACCACCCGATTGTCGGCGGTGAGCACCCGCGGGCCTTCGACGACGACCTCCCGGGCGGGGTCGACGTTGGCGAAATCGCCGTGGGCACGCTGGCCGTAGGTGTTGGCGCGGTCCACCTTGGCGCTGGTGAGGTACTCGATGATGTGCCCGTGGTCGGAGGTGATGACCACGGTGCGGCCGGCGTTGCGCGCGGCGTGCAGCAGCGGCCGCAGGTGGGTGATGGTGTCGAGGTTCCAGTCGGTGCGGCCGGGGTCGGTGTGGTGCAGGGTGTCGTCGACGTAGTTCAGGACGACGGCGACGAGTTTCTGGTTGGCGACGTCGGCGATGGCGTTGTTGACGTCGGTGGCCAGCGACAGCCCGCTGGGCACGGCATCCAGGGCTGCCTTGTGGAAGATCGGGTCGGGCACGTTGCCGGTGGGCTGCAGCTGCGATGTGCGGATCAGTGCCACAAATCCTGACCGCTCGGCGGCGTCGGTGCCCTCCTTCAATTCCCCGCAGAGCAGCGAGCACCGGCTGCGGTGGGTCAGCGTGGGCAGCACCGCCACGGCAGCACTGCGCAGCGGATCGGCGGTGGCGGACACCTCGATCCAGCCGTCGCGCTGCAGCGCCGCCACCAGGTCGTTGGCGGCGGCCAGCGAGAGCCCGTCGGCGACGATAAGCAGTGTCGGGTCGCGTTTGGCCAGCGGAATCACGACGTCCGGCAGCAGGTTTTCGACCACCGGAACGGTCGGGCTGGGGGAGTCGGCCAGCGCCGCGGCGAACCCCCGGTCGCCGACCGCCCGTCGGGCAGCCGCCGCTTCGATCACCCGGCGCAGCGCGGCCGCGGGGATCGGCTTCTCCGCACCCCGCCGGGCGGTCACCAGCGCGGTGTCGACCCATGAGGTGTTGCGGACGTAGTCCTCGACGGCGGCGGGCAGACCGGTGACCGCCGACATGGGCGCGGCCAACCAGCGCAGCAGCCGCAACGCGCCGGTGAAGGCCCGGTAGGTCGGGGAATCAGGGGCCAGAAAGTGGGCCCCGACGGCGCTCCAGTGCTGCTCGACCGCGGCCAGCGCCCGCTGGGAGACCAGCGGCGCAGTGAGGTCGGTCGGCAGTGGCGTGGGCAGCGCATGGGTGATGGCGTCGGCGAGGGAATCCAGGCGGGCATCCAGACCGTGCGGCAGCAGCGGGGAGGACGCTGCGGCCTCGGCGATGCCGAGGGCGTTGACGATCGCGGTGGCTTCGGCGAGCACCCGGAGCTGCTGCTGGGGGCTCAGGGATCGGGTCAGCAAGCCGCTGGCGCTGTTGCTCCACACGCTGAGGTCCTCATCGGACAGACCGTTGAGGCCGTAGCGGCCGAGGAACACTCCCTGCGCCCTGTCGGTGTCGGGGCCGTCGTTGAACAGCCCCGCCACCACACCCAAGGGCACCAGGTCGGTGACCCGGTCGGTGTCCAGCAGCGCGGTCACGGGCCGGGCAAGCCGGCCGCACCGCCCGGCCAGCCAGGCCTGGAAGGCTGCGGTGAGCGGCGCACCGCCCGCCGACCGCACCTCGATCAGACTCTCGCCGGCATGCGGGGAGCGGCTCCACTCCAGCACCGCCAACGCGTCGACCTCGACAGCCGGGTCCTTGACGATCTTGAGGACCTCGCGGGCCAGGGTCGACATCGCGTGGTCCTGGGTGAGCACACCGCCGGGAGCGGGGGTGTAGCTATCCGGTGGCAGCGCGGCGAGCAGCCCGTTGGCGACCGCGCGGTCGTCGGTGCAGCGGTACAGCGCCGGCTCGATGGTCGAGGCGGAGAAGTTGCTGCGTAACGCATCCCATGGGTCGGGGGTGATGAGCCTGCCGTCGAGCAGATGTGCCAACACGGTGTCGCCGAGGTCCTCGTCGGCGACGTTGGTCAGCACCACCGTCCATTGGT
Source organism: Mycobacterium sp. (assembly GCA_020439025.1). GTDB lineage: Bacteria > Actinomycetota > Actinomycetes > Mycobacteriales > Mycobacteriaceae > Mycobacterium. The sequence goes on from JAGQTO010000160.1 coordinate 12,243, forward strand.
CGGGGTCGCGGGCCTCGATCGCCTCCCAGATGGACAGCACCGACGGGCAGGGCACCACCGTCACCGGGGTGCCGTCGTGGTCGAAACTGCTTCCTTCCCAGGAGGGTTTGGTGCGCAGGCCCAGAACGCCGGTGCGGTAGCGCTTGGCGCGCGCTCTGCTCAGCCGGGCCCGGATGATCGGTTCGGTGGCAGTCAGCCCCGGCGTGAGTATGGTCATTCGACCCACCAATGCACCTGAATGGTCTTGTTGTCCTTGGTCACCGCGTCGGTGAATGTTTGCACCAGCGTGCCGATGTCCTCGGCGTTGCGCAGCTGGGCCTTACCCTGCGGCCGTTCCGGCTCACGTGGGGGGTCGGGTTCGACCACCAAGGCGATCAGCGAGTTCTCGGCGCTGGACAACTCCTCGCTGAGCGCCCGTCCGGGAATGGAGATGGCCTCCCGCAGCCGCTTCCGGACGGCGCGGGCGTCGTCACCGATCTGGCCGGACTGGTCGGCGAGCCGGTTCAACGCCTCGACCAGCCGCCATTTGAACGCCCGGAGGTTGCGGCTGTCGGTCGGCGCATCGGTGCGGATTCGGGCGACCGTTTCCAGCGCCACCGGGAGCGACGCGTCGGCCATCGCGTCGATGACAGCCACGTTGGAGGAGGTCTTCTGCAACCGTTCGGCGAAGTCACGCAACGCCTGGGCGGCGACGAGCCGGTCGTCGGCTCCCGCCTCGGTGTCCAGCCGGCGATGGGCGCTGTCGAGTGCGGTGATGAGAGAACCCAGTTCGTCGACCGACTCGGTGGCTTTCACCCGGACCTGGTTGGCGAACTCGGCGACATTGGCGCCGGTCAGATACGTCCGGGCGATGGTGTAGCCGAACAGCTTGGCGGCGTTGGTCCGGGCGTCATCCCAGGCTTGCTGTTCGGGAAGTTCTTCGGCGCGCAGTTCGATGTTGGGGCGAAGCCGGCCGAGTACGGGCGGGGGGATCGCCGAGCCCGCTTCGAACCAGGCACGCTTGCGCAGCAACGCCCAGGCCGCGATCACCAGATCGCGGGCCTCCGGACGCAGCCCCCACGCCGGGCTGATCGCGTCGATGTGGTGCTGCAGTGCTCCGACGGTGACGGGGGACGCCGCCTGGGCGGCGCGGTCGAGTTCACCGGCCCAGAACGCGAACGAGTCCTCGCCGAACAGGAAGTGGTCTTCGGTGGCCTTGCCGACGCGAAGCGGGCCGGCGATGCGGCGCACCACCTTGCGGTCCGGGGGGTTGGTGGGCACCCGGCCGTCGCGATGGGTGGCGGCCTGCTCGACGTAGTCCCGGACGGTCTGGAAATTGCGGGCGGTGACCTCATCGGCGCCCGGGTCGAACTCGGGATGATTCGGGTAGGTGGCCGCGTAGGCCTGGGCGGTGATGTTGGCAAAGGCGTCATGCAGGCTCGCCGCCGGGGGCAGTTCAGGGTCGAAGTCGCGGCTCAGTGAGGTCAGCACGTCGAACTGCATCGAATCGGCGGTGATCCGCTTGGGGTCGGCCGGTTCGATGCCGTAGGCCTGCTTGAGCAGGTTCTCCACACTGGTCCGGGTGCCGCTGAGCAGGTTCTCCAGGATGCCGCGAGCCTGGGCGCGGTCAGTGGCCGAGAGGTGATCGGAGTTCTCGGTCCAGCGGTCCCCGCTGCCGGTGAAGAGCCAGTCGAGTTTGACCAGCAGGGCCAGGTCGTCCATGGCCGCGGCGGTGAAGAACCGCGGCAGCCACACCACCGTGTGCCGGTCACCGCTGGCGAGCAGCCGGTCGATGCGGTTGACGTCGTCGGCGCTGCTGAACCCCTCCTCGTCGAACGGGTAGTCGACAACCACCCGCCAGGTGTCGGGCCGGTTGTCGAAGGACTGTTCGGGCAGCGAGGAGGCGTCGCGGACATTGCCGAAGACGATGTCGACCTCGCGGCGCGATCCCCGCCAGATCAGGGTGCGGGTGACCGCCCCGCCCAGGTCGTCCTGCCCGGCGGTCACGCCCAGCGCGTTGTGGATCAGTGTGCGCAGCAGCACCTTGCGGCGTCCGGAATTGTCCTCGGCGCGAACGCGATCCAGGATCGACTGGTAGTCGACGTCGGCCAACTGCACCCGGATCACCGGGTTGGCAGCATCGGAGACGCTGATCTCGGGGATGTCCTTCTGCGACCAGTCCCGGACCACCGCCAGGGTCTGCCGGGCCTCGCCGCCGGCGATCCGGGCCCTGATGGAGCCGTGGTTGAGCGCGGCCAGGCGGGCGGCCGTGATGTCCTTCAGGGCCGGCACATTCGGGGCGATCGCCGAGAGCAGCAGTGTCTTGGCGATGCGCTCCTGGCCGCGGAAGCCCGGTGGCACCGAGGAGGGATCTTCCTGGAGTTGGTCGGCGGTGACCGAGTGTTTCTCCAAGAGCGTGGGCAGCAGCCGGTTGTTGTAGAGGTCGGCGGCGGCCCGGAACATCGCCCCGGCGTGGCTGTCGATGGGTTCCCCGCCGTCGACGACGTAGTCGAAGGCGTCCCCGACCGGGATGAGGTCGTCGATGGTGAGGGTGTCGCGGCGGTCGACGAGCATCCGCTGCATGACTTTCAGCGCGGTTCGCTCGCGCTGCATCACCGAGGACAGGTTGCGCAGCGTCGAGATCAGCACCGGTGAGAACGGGTAGGTCAGCCGGAACTCGGCCTCGGAGGCCCCGCGATGGGTGTCGTCGATGTTGAGGCTGTCGCGCAACACATCCCACACCTCCGGGCTGCGGGTGAGGTTGGTGAACGCCTGGTCGAGCACCGCCCGTGCCGCATCATCCTTGGGTTTGAGCAGCCGCGCGTGGGCGACCTCGGCGAGGTTGTCATCGCCCAGGGCGATTTCCCGGAAGCGGCCTTGCTGGTACTGGAACGCACGGTCGAGCGCCTCCTGCTCGGCCCCGGACGCGCCCGCGTCGGCGAACCACTTCCGCAGATCCATCTGCCGGGAGATGAAGGAGATCAGCGGGATTGCGCGTTGACGGCCCGCCGACTCGACCAGCTTGGTGATCTTCTGCGACTCGCGGGCGAAGAACTCGTTGTCCCGGACCGAGAACGCCAGCCACAACACCAGTTCGTCGAGGAACAGCACCACCGCGTCATAGCCCAGGGACTGGGCGTGCTCGGAGATCGCCACCAGCCCGCGGTCCAGGTCGATGTAGTCGGCGGTCTCGGAGAAGGACGTGAAATAACTGCCCGCCAGCGCGGACACCAGTTCCCGGCGGGCCGGCTCACCCGGGGAGGCCTGCAGCGCTGCCTGGTAGCGCGGCAGATCCCAGCCCGCCCCGAGCAGTCCCCCCCAGCCGTCGTCATTCCCGGCGTCTCCACCCAGCCGGGACAGGAACTCCTCATCCCCGATCTGGGCACGCAGGGCTTCGGCATCGGCCAGCATCGCGTCGGAGACATGCACCGCCGGCAGTGGGGCATCAGGATGCAGGCGGCGGATCTGTTCGACGTAGCCGCCCAGCACCGCCTGCTCCAGAGACCGCGCCCCCAGCAGGTGATAGGTCAGCCGGAGGATCTTCTTTCCGGCCAGTTCCCCGTCGTAGCGTCCGGTGAGGTCGTGGAACTTCTGCGTGCGCACCGCCGGGTGATTGCCCAACAGCGCATAGAGCACCGCCATGAAGTGGCTCTTGCCAGAGCCGAACGACCCGGTGAGGTAGGCCGCACGGGAGGTGTCCTTCTGCACAGCGTCGGCCACCAGGTCGATGGCGGCCAGGAAGTTCTGCCGCAGCGAGTCGGTGACGACGTACTGATCGAGTGCAGCCGCGAGATGCGCGTCGTCATTGGTGCTGTCGGTCAGGCGCAGAACGTAGTCGTCGGCGCCGACGCGTTCGGGAATGTCGATGACATCGCGCAACAGGGTGGTCATGACTTTCTGGCCCTTCGTCCGCGAGTGGTGGGGGCTGGCCGCCAGGTGGTCAGATCAGTGGTGGTCAGATGCAGTTCGGTCAGGCGCTCGGCGAGCTCGCCGTCGATCGTGTCGGCGACGGATTCGCCATACTCCGGGTCGATCTCGTTGTGCCACTGCCGCACCCACGGCGCAAGCTCGTGCAGACCAGCCAACAGCGGAACCAGTCGCGGGGTGTCCCAGCCATCCTCGATCCGGGCGCTGATGAGAGCAGCCAAGGCCAGTGCCTGCTCGGCATGGTCCCAGCCGGCCCAGCCGAGCAATTCGGTGGTGTCGGTGTCGCGCCCGGCATTCGGATAGGAGATGAACCGCTCCTTGGGCACGTCGAGCTTGCCGCGGTGCGACCAGTAGGAATTCTTGACGAAATCGGTGGACTTGTATTTCGGCGGCACCGGGATCGGGGAGTCCAGTTTCTCCCCGGCGTCCTCGCGGCGCTGCAGCGACCAGGTGTGCTCCCAATCCGCCCGCTTGTCCAACCCGGCAGGCTTGTAGCGGTAGGCCGACAGATAAGGAACCGTCTCATCGGCCAGAAGCTTGGCCAGTGCCGCGCCGGTCGCGGCGGTGAGGTCACCGGCCCACAGCCTCAGGACATCACGGAAGTCAGCGTCGCGGTCGAGAATGTCAGCCAACTGGGCCACCGAGCGTGGGGTGGTCCGCCCATCGCGGTCGAACCACAGCGACCGATCCTCGACCCGATCCAAAAGCCAACCCCGGAGTGCCGATTCGACCTGCTTATCCCACGGGGTCATCGCCCAGCGCCGCTTGTACTCCGGTCTTTCCAGCACGCGGATGTTCGGGTTAGAGGCGATGACGTCGAGGCGGCGCTGGACGAGGTCGCGGTAATCGGCGGGAAGGTGTTCGGGGATTTCGGTGATCGGGGTCGAGCCGTGCCGGTCGAACCAGGCGGTCGTCTCCTCGCCCGTCTTCATCCTTCGGGCAAGCGCGATCTCAAATGCACGTTCACCCAAAGCAGTACCAGGCACTTCGCCATCGAGGTTGAGGTGCTCATCGACAAGGCCGTAGATGTTGTAGTACTGCCAGTCAAGTTCCTCCTGCAGGGCAATCATCAAGCCTCGTAGCCGGTCGTGCTCCTCTCGTGCTGACTCCAGAACTCCTGCAGTTGGTATCTGTTGGGCAGCAATGGCTGACGGGGTCAGTTGCTGAAGCCGACGAGCGTATGAGTCGAGAGAGCCAGCAAGGTCCGATGTTGCTCCAGCAGGTACTGGAAATTCCTTTAAAGTGGTGCCGCTGATCTCGTAGAAATTTTCCCAGACGTCAAGAGTTGTTCGTGCCCCGGACTGGTCCACGGTGCTGCCCTTGTTATGACTGTTCTGCTTGAGCCAGAAGCAGGCCACCGACGAGTTCAGAACCCCAAGTAATGCCAGATGATCTTTTAGAGCGGCACCCTCGGTGAGCTGAATAACCGGCGCCGAGGGGTTGCAGACAATGCCACCTCGACCAAGCACAAAATGGTTGTGGGTTGCGAGAAGCGGGTAGATGATGAAAGTTACGGAGGTCAAGCGTCGCCAATTCGGCAGGATGTATTCGAACCACTTCTGCCCCTTTTCCTCTCGCGTTTTCCCGAAGGCAAGTCCGGCCCGTAATGATGCCCTCAGCGGCCACAAGACGCGTGCTGCTACGTCTTCGTCTACGGGCCTTCCGTCAGCAGCATATGGAAAAGCTATTGTATTTAGGCGGCCTATCCCATAATCACGAAGCCGGTCCCCTGCGTGTCAGGGTGAGT
>JAGQTO010000161.1 GCA_020439025.1 Mycobacterium sp.
CTACGGTTACGGATTCAATGTCGGTACCTCGGCGGCCGGGCGCGTGCAGTTCAGCCACTCGGGAGCCTTCGGCCTCGGGGTGGCGACCAATCTGGTGATCATCCCTTCCGCCGACGTCGCAATCGTCGCGCTCACCAACGCCGCGCCGACCGGTGTCCCGGAGACTCTGACAGCCCAGTTCACCGACCTCGTCGAATTCGGCGAGATTCGCCAGGACTGGGCCCGGCTCTATGCCGATGCCTTCGCCGGGATGAACCGACCCTTCGGGGAATTCTCCGACCGTGAACCCCCGGTGAACCCCACACCCGCGCGTGCGTTGTCGTCCTATGTGGGCACCTACGCCAACACCTACTGGGGTGCGGCCACGGTCGCGGAGACGGACGGGGCGCTGACCGTTTCGCTGGGCCCACGTCCGGACGTTTACCGGCTGACCCATTGGGACGGCGAGGTTTTCACCTTCCCGATAACCGGTGAAAACGCTCCGGCGGGCAGCGTTTCGGCGGCGACCTTCGACGGTGACAGGGTGACGCTGGAGTTCTTCGACGGGGACGGGATGGGAACGTTCCTCCGATGAGCGGACTGGATCGAGAGAGTAGAGGGCACAGTTGACGGTCAGTATCGCTGCCGGTTTGTCCGACGCCGAGGTCGCCGCAAGAGTCGCCGAGGGCAAGTCCAACGACGTTCCCAACCGTGCCTCGCGCAGCGCGGCCGACATCGTCCGAGCCAACGTCTTCACCCGGATCAACGCCATCCTCGGCGTGCTGTTCCTCATCGTGCTGGCAACCGGATCGCTGATCAACGGCCTGTTCGGGCTGCTCATCATCGCCAACAGCGGCATCGGCATCATCCAGGAACTCCGGGCCAAGAAGACCCTGGACAATCTCGCCATCATCAGTCAGGCCAGGCCCACCGTGCGGCGTCGCTCCGGCACCCGGGAACTGCCGCCCAATGAGGTCGTCCTCGATGACGTCATCGAACTCGGTCCGGGTGACCAGATCGTCGTCGACGGCGAACTGGTGGAGGCGGCCGGGTGCGAGATCGACGAATCGCTGCTCACCGGCGAGGCCGATCCCATCGCCAAGGCGGTGGGCGATCCGGTCATGTCGGGCAGTTTCGTGGTCGCCGGGACCGGTGCCTACCGCGCGACCAAGGTGGGCCGGGAAGCCTACGCGGCCCGGCTCGCCGAGGAGGCCAGCAAGTTCACCCTGGTGAAGTCCGAACTGCGCAGCGGTATCAACAGGATCCTGCAGTTCATCACCTACCTGCTGTGGCCGACCGGGCTGCTGACGATCTACACCCAGTTGTTCCTCACCCACGTCGGCTGGCGCGAGTCGGTGCTGCGGATGGTCGGTGCGCTGGTCCCGATGGTGCCCGAGGGCCTGGTGCTGATGACCTCGATAGCGTTCGCGGTCGGCGTCATCAGGCTCGGCCGGCGCAAATGCCTGGTTCAGGAACTGCCGGCGATCGAAGGCCTGGCCCGCGTCGACGTAGTGTGCGCGGACAAGACGGGCACCCTGACCGAGAACGGGATGCGGCTCTCGGACACCAGCCCACTCGGCGAGGTCGGTGCGGACCGGGTCGCCGCGGTTCTGGCCTCGCTCGCAGCCGACGACAGGCGCCCGAACGCCAGCATGCAGGCCATCGCCGAGGCCTATCCGGAAGCGCCCGGATGGCGTTCGACGGCGGTGGCGCCGTTCAAGTCCGCCACCAAGTGGAGCGGAGCCTCCTATGCCGAGCACGGCAACTGGGTCATCGGGGCGCCCGACGTGCTGCTGGACCCCGCGTCGACGGTCGCCGGACAAGCTGAGGAGATCGGAGCCCGCGGACTGAGGGTGCTGTTGCTGGGTTCCTCTGAGCACCCGGTCGACAGCCCTGACGCGCCGGGTCGGGTGACGCCGGTGGCCCTGGTGATCCTGGAGCAGCGGATCCGCCCGGACGCCCACGACACCCTGGAATATTTTGCCGGCCAGCATGTGTCGGTCAAAGTGATCTCCGGGGACAACGCGGTGTCGGTGGGTGCGGTGGCCGGCTCGCTGGGCCTGCGCGGGGAGACCATGGACGCCCGCGAGTTGCCGACCGACCCGGATGAACTGGCCGACACCATGGCCGAGTACACGACCTTCGGGCGGGTGCGCCCGGACCAGAAAAGGGCCATGGTCCACGCGCTTCAGTCCCGTGACCACACGGTGGCGATGACCGGGGACGGTGTCAACGACGTGCTGGCACTCAAGGACGCCGACATCGGTGTGGCGATGGGCTCGGGCAGCCCGGCCTCCCGGGCGGTGGCCCAGATCGTGCTGCTGGACAACAAGTTCGCCACTCTGCCCTATGTGGTCGGAGAGGGCCGACGGGTGATCGGCAATATTGAACGGGTCTCCAACCTGTTCCTCACCAAGACCGTTTACTCGGTCCTGCTGGCCCTACTGGTGGGCCTGGCCGGACTGGTGTCGCATTTCGGCCACACCGAGCCACTGCTCTACCCGTTCCAGCCGATCCACGTCACCATCGCGGCATGGTTCACCATCGGGATCCCGGCGTTCATCCTGTCGCTGGCGCCGAACAACGAGCGCGCCAAGACCGGTTTCGTTCGCCGGGTGATGACCTCCGCGCTGCCCGCCGGCGTGATCGTCGGGCTGTCCACGTTCATCTCCTATCTGCTGGCCTACCCAGGCCGCTACGGCAACACCGTGCAGCAGAACCAGGCCTCCACGGCGGCGCTGATCACCCTGTTGATCGGCTCGCTGTGGGTGCTCGCCGTGGTGGCCCGGCCCTACCAGTGGTGGCGGGTGGCGTTGGTCGCGGCCTCGGCGACGGGTTATCTGGTGATCTTCGCCTCACCGCTGGCCAGGGAGAAGTTCATGCTCGACCCCTCCGACCCTTCGATGACGGCGACCGCGGTGCTCATCGGCCTGCTGGCCGCCAGCCTGATCGAGGCGTCGTGGTGGATCCAGGGCAAAGTCCTGGGCGAGCCCCGGCTATTGTGGCGACGGGCCGACTACGGTGCGTAGTTCGGTGGCGGGATATGTCAGCCGGGTGACCGGACGGCACCCGCACTCACGACACCACGAAAGGGTGAACACATGTCCTTCATCGACAAGGCCAAGGAAGCCATCAGCGAGAACGCCGACAAGGTCGAGGCCGCCATCGAAAAGGCCGGCGACATGATCGACGAGAAGACCGGCGGCAAGTTCTCCGAGACCGTCGACAAGGTGCAGGGCGCCGCCCACGCCGCCGTGGACAAGATGACCGAGGCCGCCGACACTGCCAAGGCTGCGGCTGCGGACGCCGCCGACAAGGCCAAGGACGCCGCCGCCGACGTGGCCAACAAGGTCGACGGCAAGTAAGACCCGATGGCGAAGGTCTCGGTCTCCGTAGACGTTCCGCTATCTCCCGAGGAGGCCTGGAAACACGCCTCCGACCTGTCCCGGTACAAGGAGTGGCTGACCATTCACCGGGTCTGGCGTTCCAGGCTGCCCGAGGACCTCGGCAAGGGAACCGTCGTGGAGTCCATTGTCGAGGTCAAGGGCATGCCCAACCGGGTGAAGTGGACCATCGTCCACTTCAACCCGCCGGAGACGATGACGCTCAACGGCGTCGGAGTCGGGGGCGTCAAGGTCAAACTGATCGGCAAGGTCCGCCCCGGCCAGGGGGACCCGGGCAACGGCGGGGCCGCTTCGGTCGTCACGATGGACGTCCATCTCGGCGGCCCCGCCTTGTTCGGGCCGATCGGGATGCTCGTCGCCGCGGCGCTGCGCGGCGACATCCAGGAGTCGCTGGAGCGGTTCAAGGCGACGTTCGTCGAAGGCTGACCCGGTGTCCTACGAGTACGGCATCGACTTCGCTTCGGTGGACGCCGTCGACATCCACACCCACGTCGATGTCGACTCGGCCGGCAATTGCGCCTATGACCCGGAACTCGCCGAGGCGACCGGCCGCTATTTCAACCTCGGACCCGATCACGTCTCCCGCGTCGACGATCTCGCCGCGCACTACCGCCGGCACAACACTGCCGCTGTGGTGTTCACCATCGACGCCCGCAGTGCCACCGGGCATCCGGGTAATTCCGTGGAGGATCTCGTTGCCGGGTGCCTCCGCAACAACGACGTGCTGATCCCCTTCGGGTCGGTGGACCCGTGGGCCGGCAAGGCGGCGGTGCGGCGGGTGGGCGAACTGGTCGACGATTACGGAGTCCGGGGTTTCAAGTTTCATCCCAGCCTGCAGGGGTTCGAACCGAACCTGCGCCGCTTCTACCCGATCTATGAGGCGATCGCCGCGGCCGGCGTGCCCGCGCTATTCCACACCGGTCAGACCGGCCTGGGTTCGGCGCTGCCCGGCGGGCACGGTATCAAGCTGCGCTACTCCGACCCGATGTTGCTCGATGACGTCGCCGCGGACTTCCCCGAACTGACCATCGTGATGGCCCATCCCGCGGTTCCCTGGGTGGATGCCCAGATCGCGATCGCCGCTCACAAGGCCAACTGCTATATCGATCTTTCCGGCTGGTCGCCGAAGTATTTTCCGCCGCAACTCGTCCGCGCCTTGGGGCGTCAACTGCGCACCAAGGCGTTGTTCGGCACCGACCACCCCTACATCACGCTGGAGCGTTGGCGCCGAGACTTCGAGGCACTGGGGATCGACCCGGCGATTCTGCCGCTGATCCTGAAGGACAACGCTCTACGGGTACTCGGCGTCGAAGGGTCCTCCGCCGAGTCCTAGCCGCTCGACGGTGCTGATCGGGGGCCCGGCTTTGCGTGGGCGGTCCCCGCGCTGGCCCTTGCGCAGCGTGTCGAGCAATTCGTGATAGGGGCCAACCAGGTAGGCGGCGTCCCCGGCCTGGAAGCGGGTGTCTCGGCGCGGATGCAGTTCGGCCTCCTCGCCCTTGCGTTCGACGGCGATCACCCGGGTCAGCGTGGACAGTTCGGAGATCGGCATGCCGTCCAGTTCGCTGTCGGGCTGGACCATGACCCCGCCCACCATGAAGGAACGCTGGCCCACCGAAAAGGTACCCACGACGTCCAGACCCATGGCCGCGCCGATGAACCAGGGTGTGGCCAGATCGACGACCGAGCGCACATGGTTGAAGTCCAGCCGGCGACCGACCGCGTTTCCCAGAGCCCGGTCGTAGATCCGCAGCACGATGCGAACGCCGGACCGTGTCTTGGCTCCGGGCGGAACGGTCATCTCACGCAGTACGAGTCCGGTCTCGATATTGACGATGTCATCCTCGGTCAGCACCGCGACGGCGCGGGCGTGTTCGGCGCGCGCGGCGGCGAGGGTCGTCCGGAGCGTGGCGTCGCCGGTAATCACCGGGATGCGCTGTTCTGCCAGGACGGAGACGTAGCGGTTGTCCTCGTCGCGTTCGACGACCACAACGGGGTGGCCGGCCTCCTTGAGCATGCTGGCCACGCGGATGCCGAACGATCCCAGGCCGACGACGACGAAATGGCGGCTAAGGTGGCTGACCTGCTGGCGGCTGGCAGCTTGGGAGAGCCGCCGCGACAGCAGTACGTCGGCGACGAACGCGACCATGACCGAGATCATCGCGATGCCGCTGAGCATCATCACCACGCCCCACAGCCGCAGCCAGAGGTGCTGGCCGAAGAAGGTGAAGTCTCCATAGCCGACGGTCGTCAGGGTCTCGGTGGCGAAGGACAGCGAATCCATCCACCCCAAGGGCGGATCGAAGGCGAATCGCAGCAGAACCGTCGAACCGAGCAGCAGCGTCATGGCGATGCCCAGTGCGCCGTAGAACATCGGGTTGACGTCCTCGTGGAACGCCCGCGCCCCGTCGAAGGCGCGAACCGGCGGGGATCGGTGAGCCGGCTCGGCATCCTCCTCGAGCCCCACCTTCAGGCCGCGTCGGCTCAGTTCATCGGCCTGGCCCATCATGGTGGCCCGGTCGCCCTCGAACACCGGGTCGTCGAGATGCGGGCAAGCGATCACCTCACCGGGGGTCGGGGCGTTCTCCCCCCGTATGACGGCGACCGGGGCCAGCCGACCGTAGATCTCCCGGAAAGTGCCGTTGCGCTCGACGGTGTCGCTGGAGACGACGAAATCGACCCCGCCGGCCCTGATGGAGTGCGCGGTCCGGCCCAGCATCGCCTCCACCACCGACGGCGCAGCCAGGGCGGCGACATCGAGCACCGCACCGGGGCCGATGCCGTCGTTCATCGCCTGGTGCAGTACGGCGTTCGACAACCGTGCCACCACCCGGACCCTGGGGTTGGCTTGCCGGGCCAGCAGGGCGACCTCCAGGTTGACCGAGTCCTCGGCGGCGGCGGCGATCACCGCGTGCGCGGTGGCGACCCCGGCCGCATCCAAGGCGCTGGGGCTTGCCAGCAGAACGACGGACAGCTCGGCGTCGTTGAGTTCGTCGATGATCCTCCGGGCGAGGGCATCGTCACCACAGACGATGATGTGACCGCGCATGACAAATCGCTACTGTGCCGCCGGGTGACCGGCCTCGAGTTGGAAGTCGGCGAAGTCGAAGCCCGGCACCACGACGCAGCTGACCAAGCTCGGCTCGTTCCCGATCGGCCGGGCCCGCTGCCAGTGGCCGGCCGGAACCACCAGCTGCGGGTGCTCACCGGCGAGGACGTCCGAGCCCAGGGTCAGAGCCGTCGCGCTGTCTCGAGTGGGGCCGAACTCCAGCGTGAGCGGGCTTCCGCGGTGGTGCAGCCACATCTCGGCGCTGCGCACGGTATGCCACGCCGACTGCTGACCGGGCATCAATGCGAACAGGATCGCGGTGCCGGCGCTACGGGGTCCGTCGTAGCCCGCCGGCAGCGCGGACTGATCCAGTGTCACGTCGCTGCGCCAGGTTTCCCGAAACCAGCCGCCCTCCGGATGCGGACTCAAGTCCAGCCGCCCCATCCACTCGGGTTGCTCCGTCATTCGGGTGGCTCCGTCATGGCCCCCACGGTAGCCGTTAGGGTCTGGGAATGGCTCGCCTGCGCCCCGGGTGGTCGGTCGCGTTCTGCGCCGCCGGTCTGGCGATCAGTTCCTGGCTGCCCTGGCTGACCACCAACGCGCTGGGAGGGGGCCGGGCCAGCGCGATCGGCGGGACGGTCGGCAGCATCAGCTTGCCGCCCCGGTTTGGTGCGGGTCAGTTGATCGTTCTGCTTTCCTCGGTGCTCATCGTGCTCGGGGCCCTGGTCGGCCGGGATCTCTCGGCCCGGCTGGCGGCCGCGGCGGCGGTGGTGGTCTCGGCGCTCGTCGCAGTTCTGGTGTGGTGGTACTTCGACACGAACGTCAGCCCCCCGGTCACAGCGGGTTACGGGTTCTACGTCGGTGCCGTCTGCGCGCTCGGGGTGTTGGCCTGTTCGGTGTGGGCGCTGGTCTGTGCACTGTCGAGGGGGCCAGCCGAGGAGACGCCGGACTCCGCTCGGGTGCGCCGGTAGGCTGTTGCCGGTTTTGAAGGGGAGTAGATGCGCAAAGTACTGAGTCCGACGCGGGCGGTCGCGGCGATAGGCGTGGCGGCCGCGCTGACGGTGTCGGCGGCAGGATGTTCCAGCAACACCCCGAGCGCGGAGAAGTGCCAGGAGGTCTCGGTTGAGCTGAGCGACATCCCCACCCGCACCGACCAGGAGCCCAGGATGCGTATCCCATCGCCACAGGGGTGGGAACGGAGTACCAAGATGGACTCCGAGCAGATCCGGTTCGCCATCCGCAACCCCGGCCTGGCCGCAGACGGGTTCACCCCGAACGCTGTGGTCACCCTGCAGAAGGTCCCCTCCGACGTCGGCCGGCCTGAACAGATTCTGCAGGCCCAGAACGACCAGCTCACCAAGAAGCTCAAGCTCACCGATCTCAACGCCACCCCGACCGAGGTGTGCGGTGCGCCCGGGCTGTTCACCACCTACACCGCACCCGAGGTGAAGCTGGGAAAGAAGGCCACGGCCATTCCGCCGCGCAGTGCCAAGCAGTTGAGCGTCGTGTATCGGGCCGGCGATCTGATCTGGGTTGCGACGCTGACGGTGCAGACGGTCAAGCCTGACGACCCGACCTATGTCAAGGACTCCGACGAGATCGTCAAGGGGTTCCAGCTACTGCCGCCGCGGTGACGCGGACCTGAGCCCCGCTCAGTCGCTCACCACAGCGGTCACAGGCCAGTTCACCGGTGAACGGCTGTCCGCAACCCTTGTGGAGCAACGTGATGGCCGGGCCCTCCGGGGCGACGAACCAGTGCTGCGCCCATTGCAACGCGGCGGCCAGAACGGCGCCGAAGGCCAGGCCCTTGTCGCTCAAAAGGTAGTGCACCCGCTCCGATCCCCCCGGCCGGGCCGGTTGGGTGCTCAGCACGCCGATGGCGCAGAACGTCTGGAGCCGTTCGGCCAGCAGGCTAGGCGGGGCCCCGAGCTGAGCCTGGAAGTCGGTGAAACGCGCTGCCCCCAGGAAAGCCGCGAGCAGGAGGGCGGCCGCCCAGCGGTTGCCGAGCACGGCCATGGTCTCCGGGAACAGCCCCGCCTGCCGCTCGCCGGCCTGCGAATCGGACCGCCGCCGGGTGGCGGAGGCCGGCGCGGATCGCGTCCACTGCCCGCTGGGCCCAAGGGCGAGTTCGACCTCGTCGCCGTGGACCGGCACGCCGCAGGCCGAGCAGCGCCACAGCGCGGAGAACAACTCCCCGCAGCGCTCGTCGTGCATCTCCGGCAGCCGCTCGCGATGCGTGGCCACCCAGGTGCGCTCCCATTCCCAGATCAACAGCAACAACGGCCACAGCGAACGGCTCCGCGCCGTCGGCAGGTACCGGTTCTTCCGCCGGGCCAGCAGGCCCTCGTCAACCAGCAGTCGCAGCCGTTTGCTCAACACCGAGTTCGATACCGGCAGCGCAGTGGTGAAGTGACCGTAGCGGTCTGCGCCCATCAGTGACTGCTGCAGGATGAGCAGGTTCCACTCGTCGCCCAGCAGGCCCAGCATCCGGCCGATGGCGTTGGTATCGCCGGGTTCCAGTGCGGTCGGGGCGGCCCCGTCGGCTTCCCCGTCCACCGTCACCTGAGCCCGACGGCCGCCGCGGCGGTGTCGGTCTCCCGCCAGCGCCGCAATTCCGAGCCGGCGACCCAGGCGGAATGGGTTCCGCTGGAAATACGCTCCGGCAGTTGCAGTTTGCAGACCGGGCCGTCCTCGATCCGGGCGGCATCGAAGATCAGGCAGTAGGACGCGTCGGCGTTCATGTCGGTGGTCAGCGTGACCAGATACCCGTCGTCCTCGGAGGCGCTGCCCAGCCGCGGGGCCATCGCGGTCTCGCTGCCGTAGACGCCCTCGCCGAAACCAATGCGCTGTTCGGTCCCGGCCACCACGTCATGGCGGACCAGTCCGTCGAACAGGAACCAACCCGGCTTACCGGTCGCGGCGTAGACGTAGCGGTACGGTTCGCCGCCGTGTCCGGGGTTGATCATGCCGAACTCTGAGATGGTGTCGCTCAACGGTTCTTCGATGACCGAACCGGTGACCAGGTTGAGCCGCCATCGGTGCAGTCGCGCCTGCATCCGGTCCAGCGCCAGGAAACGGAAAGCGCGCTGCCATTTGTCCCCGGTGCCGTCGTCGGCCGGTTCCGGCTCACCCTGATAGAAACCGTCCAGCACGATCTCGTCGCCGTCCTCGTAGGCGTTGGTGAAGTGCAGAACGAAGGTCGGATCGGCTTCGAACCAGCGGATGTCGGCGCTGCCCCCACGCCGGGGGATCACCGCGAAACGCGACGGCATGTCCCGGTAGAAGTGCGGCACGTGCAGGTTGCGTTCCAGGAGTTCCGGACGCCAGAACAACGGGAAGTCGTTGAGGATCGCGTAGTTGCGGGTGAACGCCATATCGTGCGGAAGTCGGGGGCCGGGCAGGGGCACGTCGACGTAGTGGACCAGGTGGTTGTCGGCGTCCACCACCCCGTAGTGCAGGTAGGGCGCGGACTTGGCGTAATTGAAGAACAGCATCTCGCCGGTCCGCTCATCGACCTTCGGGTGTGCCGAGACGCCCCAGTCGAACGGGAAGGCGCCGTTCCAGGTGTCCTTGCCCAGGGTTTCGCCGGTGTAGGGGTCCACCCGGTAGAGGTCGCCGCACTGGTAGAAACTCGTCAGCGCCGTGCCGCGGTGGACGACGACGTCGGTGCTCGACGCGTCCTTGAGCATGGTGCGCGCCCCCCAGCCGTGGTCAGCCCTGGAAAGCGACAGCGGCTCGGCCAGTCCCGGCCACAGCGGCCCGCCGGCCTGCTGTTCGGCCTCGAAGGCCTCGGTTCGGACGAACCGGTTGCGGTAGAAGGCTTTCCCGTCCCGAAAGCCGACGATATGCAGCATCCCGTCGCCGTCGAAGGGATGGTAGGACTTCAACGCGGGATGCAGCGGATTCTCGGTGTTGCGCAGGTAGATCCCGTCGAGGTCGACGGGAATCTCGCCGGCGACAACGGTCAGATCGTCCGCCTTCCATTCGGTGTTCTGCGGCCGCCACGGACCCGTCCGGTAGGGGTGATCGTCGTCGTCGGGCAGGGTGGAAAGGAACTTTCCGACGATCTCAACGTCCATTTCGGGCTCCCATCAGGCGGTGTCTCCCATCAGGCGGCATCCTCGGCGGACCCGATGACGAAACTGACCGTGGTGGCGGTGCTTCCGCCGATGTTGAGGGTTCCGAACCGGCGTGCGCCGTCCACCTGGTACTCGGAGGCCAGCCCACTGACCTGTTTGGCAGCGTCGAGCATCATCCGGATGCCGGAGGCTCCGACCGGGTGGCCGCCACCGATCAGCCCGCCGCTGGGATTGATCGGAAGCCGACCGCCGATCTCGATGTCGCCGGACTCCACGGCCTTCCACGATTCGCCCGGCCCGGTAAGCCCGATGTGGTCGATGGCGAGGTACTCGCTGGGCGTGAAGCAGTCGTGCACCTCGAAGCCGTCGATGCCATCGAGGTCGGTCCGCGCGCGGCCGAAGGCGTCCTGGACGGCGGCGCGGACGTGGGGGAGCACGTAAGGGTTGCCGGCGTCGCGTTCGAGTTTCTGCCGCAGTCCCAGGCCGACGGTGCGGTGGCCCCATCCCTCGATCAGTCCGATCGGGCGGACTCCGGGGTGCTCGCGCAGGAACTCGTCGCCGACCAGGACCACGCCCGCGCCGCCGTCGGTCATCTGGCTGCAGTCGAAGCGGCGGATGCGTCCCTCGATGCGGGGGTTGACCGCGTCGTCGTCGCCCCTGGCCGTCAGGTCGGGCACCCGCCAGTCCCGGGTCTGGGCGTTGGGATTGCGCCGTGCGTTGGCCAGGTTCACCCCGGCAATCGCGCGCAGATGTGCGTCGTCAAGGCCAAACCGGCGGTCGTACTCGTCGGCGACCTGGGCGAACATGTGCGGCCAGAGGTACTTGGCGTCCTGACCCTCGTGTCCGGCCCAGGCCGCAGCGCCGAGGTGCGCTGCGGCGGTGTCGCCGGGGACCGTCTTCTCCAGTTCGAGGCCGACCACCAGTGCGGTCCGGTAGTTACCTGCCCGCAGATCGGCCATCGCAGCCAGGGCCGCAACGCTGCCCGAGGCGCAGGCCGCCTCGTGCCGGGTCGCCGGGGTATTCCACAGTCCGTCATGAACGGTGGCGGGCATCGCTCCCAGATGGCCCTGACCGGCAAACATCTCACCGAAGGCGTTGGCAACGTGGACGACGCCGATGTCGGCCGCGTCGATCATCGCCTCGGCTAGGGTCTGGTCGACCACCTCCCTGGTCAGATCGGCAAAATCGCGACCCTCCCGGGTGAGATTGCGAGCGAAGTCGCTCTGGAAGCCGCCGAGAATCCAGACGTTGCCGCCGGTGGGTGTGCTCACGGAAGGAAGAATACTCCAGTTAAGAGAGCAGTTGCCGTATCCGGTTCACGGGCTCCGTGGTATGTTTTATCAGTAAATTTTCAGTGTTATCACATCGAAGGGTTCAGCAACATGCCCAGATCTGTACGCTCTCTGTCCCTTGCAGGAACCGCTCTGGCCAGCGTGGGTGCGTTGGTGTTCGCCACGCCGGCGATCAGTGCCAATGCGGCCCCGGCCCCGGCGCTGAACCTGACCGCGGCTTCGCCCGCCATCGCGTTGCTGTCCAGCGACCACGGCTATGGCTACGGTCATGATGACAGCGATGACGATGACCACTACTACGGCTCCGGCTACAGCCACGCCGACGGAGACGATGACGACGATCATGGCTGGGGCGGTTTCGGCGGTTTCGGCGGGATCGGTTCCTTCATCACGGACTTCCTGGCCAACAACCAGGACGAGGTTCTCGCGGTGACAGCGATGATCCCGACCTTCTACCTCGGGCCGGTGGCGGTGGGTAACTCCCTGCTCGCCAACGCCTACTACAACGGCTACGAGGGCTCGGGCACCGGCGTCGAGGGCGTGATCGCCTACGTCACCGGCCAGTTCGCCCTTCCGCAAGGAGATCTGGTGCAGAGCGTGGTCCTGGGCCTGACATCGCTGGTCCCGCAGTTCAATATCGGGCCGGTGGCCGTCGGCAACTCCTTGTTGGCCTCCGCGTACTTCAACGGTTACAACGACTCGGCGACCGGGCTTCCCGGTGTGATTTCCTACGTCACCGACCAGCTCGGGCTGCAGACGCCCCCGGCCGCGGCGGCTGTCGAAGCACCGGCTGCCACCCTGGTTGCCAGCGAGGCCGTCTCCGCGGCCGAGTCGGTGCCGGCGGCGCTGTCAGCCGCAGCCGCCCCAGTTGCCTCCCCCGGCTCCAGCGTTGCGGAGGTTGCCATCGCCGGCGCTTCGGATGACGCCGACGCCGTGGTGGCTGCGGCTACCGACGTGGCCGAAGAGGCGTCGGCCGTCGGCGCGAGCACGGCCGACTCGGCCAGCGCGGGCCGTTCGTCCGGTCGGGGCGCTGCCTCGGCGAAGGCCGGTGGCAACGATGGAGGGGCGAAGACCCGCGCCACTCGGGCGGGCAGGTCGGCCGGCCGGTAAGGCTGACGCATTCCGAGCTCGTCTATCGGCAGGGCTCATCTCGCGATGGAGTGGCCCCGAACCTTTCGGTTCGGGGCCACTTCATTGCCACCCTGATGTCGGGTCCGGCAAAGTGCTTCGAGAAGCTCTGGCTCGCCATCCGGATTTACCCGTCGCGATCCGCGATCGGGGTTTAGCGTTGGACGACCCCGAATCAAGGAGGACACCGTGGCGGACAGCCCGGAAAGCAGTGCCCCTGCCGAGGCGGCAGCGGTGAAGAAGGCTGCCGTGAAGAAGGCTCCTGCCAAGAAGGCTGCCGTGAAGAAGGCTCTTGCCAAGAAGGCTGCCGTGAAGAAGGCTCCTGCCAAGAAGGCTCCTGCCAAGAAGGCTCCCGCCAAGAAAGCCCCTGCCAAGAAGGCTGCCGTGCAGAAGGCTCCTGTGAAGGAGGCGCCGCCGCAGAAGACACCCGCCAAGACACTCCGTGGCGGGGAGACCATCACTGAGGCCCGGCGGCTCGGTGGCTGGGATTTCGCTACCTGGCGGATGGCCACCGACGATCCGGTGATGCGCTCAACCATTCTGGGGCTGCTCGTGCTGGAGAGTAGCCCGGACTGGAGCACGCTGCGGGAGCGTTACGAGCGGGCCACCCGACTCGCCCCGGTGCTGCGTTCGGTGATCGTCGAGGGCCCGACGGGTTTCGAGACACCGCGTGTGGTGGTCGATCCCAACTTCGATCTTTCCTTCCACATGCGCCGGTTCCGCATGCCCGAGGGATCGACGTGGGCTGACGTCCTCGAGGAGGCCCGTCGGCAGAGCATGGCCGATTTCGACAAGGACCGTCCGTTGTGGCGGGTCACCCTGCTCGAGGGCCTGCCTGAAGGCAAGTCCGTGCTGGTGCAGAAGCTGCACCATGCCATCGCCGACGGTCAGGGCGCGGTGCAACTCAGCTTGGCCCTGCTCGACTTCACCCCCGAGGGCGCGGATCTGGGTCCGATGCCGCCTGCGCCGGCCCCGGTGGTCCTCGACACGAAGGGCTTCGTGCAAGCGGTGGTTCGCAACAACGTCGGCTGGGTGGCCAAGACAGCAGAGGAGGCGATCAAGGGCCTCCCCTCGCTGGCGCTCTCTGCGATCCGCCACCCGCGCACCCTGATCGGAAAGGTCAGGGGTACAGCCGAATCCGTGGCGCGATTCACCAAAGTGTCGGTCGAGCCGTTGTCCCCGATCCTGCGAGGCCGCAGCATCAACTACCACTTCGACACGATCGACCTGGACTTCGCCAAGTTCAAGGCGGCTGCCAAGAAACGGGACCGGACCGTCAACGACCTGTTCCTCGCGGCGATCAGCGTCGGCATGTGCCGGTACCACGAGAAGATGGGCCACCCGGTCGGTGAGTTGCGGATGAACATGCCGATCTCCCTGCGCACCTCCGCGGAGGAGGGCAACGCGGTGACTATCGCCCGCTTCGAGATCCCGGTGAGCAACGCCATCGACGACGTGCTGGAGACGGCGGCCAGCACCGTGCGAGCCTGGCGGGCCGAGCCGGCGCTGAAGTTGGCCGACTACCTCGCCGAGCTCAGCCGGTTCCTGCCTCCGGAGTTGGTGTCCGCAGCCGCCCAGACCTCCGATCTGACCGCGTCCAATGTGCCGGGTCTGCCGGTTCCGGTGTGGCTGTCCGGGGCGAAGGTGGTGCGGATGTACCCGCTGGTCGGCACGGTCGGGGCGGCGATCAATGTCACGATGCTGACTTACACCGATACCGCGAGCCTGGGTATCAGCAGCGATGACGCGGCGGTACAGGATCGCGAGGAGCTGATCGAAAGCCTGCGGTACGGGTTCCGCAAAGTGATCGGCGCACCGGTCACGACGGGCGACCCGCTGAGCGTGTAGCCGACCGGAGGCCGCTTAGCGGCTGTGGTGCCCCCGGCAGTGTGTGATTCCAGGACATCGGAATAGCTTGTCTCGGGACATCGGAATAGGTGTCTGCTGCACGGTCGGCGGGTGTCGAAAGCCCGCTTGGTCATCACCACCGTTGTCCTCGAGGGGCGTAGCCAATCCGAGGTCGCCCGCACCTATGGGGTCTCCCAGGGCTGGATCTCCCGGCTGGTCGCCCGCTGCAACTCCGAGGGTGAGGCCGCCTTCGAGCCTCGATCCCGCCGGCCCCGAACCACGCCGGGCCGGCTACCAGAAGCCACCATCGAACTGATTCTGGCGCTGCGGACCGAACTGGCCGGCAAAGGCCTCGATCACGGTGCCCAAACCATCGCCTGGCATCTACGCCATCACCACGGCATCACCGTCGCGGTCAGCACGATCCACCGCCATCTCACCGCGGCCGGGCTGATCACCCCCACCCCGCAGAAACGACCCAAGTCCTCCTACATCCGCTTCGCCGCCGATCAACCCAACGAACGCTGGCAAGCCGACTTCACTCACTGGTGGCTCGTTGACGGCACCCATGTCGAGATCCTGGACTTCATCGATGATCACGCCCGCTACGCGCTGTCAGTCACCGCCCACCACCGCATCACCGGCGCGATCGTGCTCACCGAATTTCGCAACGCCGTTGCTCGCCATGGCATCCCGGCTTCCACCCTCACCGACAACGGCATGGTCTTCACCACCCGACTGGCTGGCGGCAAAGGCGGACGCAACGCCTTCGAAGCCGAACTACGCCGCCTCGGGGTCACCCAAATCAACTCCACCCCAGCCACCCCACCACCTGCGGGAAAGTCGAGCGCTTCCACCAAACCCTCAAGAAATGGCTCAAAGCACAACCCCGAGCCGCCACCCTCGCCGAACTTCAGGCCCAACTCGACGCCTTTATCGCCGAATACAACCACCGCCGCCCCCACAGCGCCCTACCCCAGCACGCCACCCCGCCACCGCCTACACCACCCGCCCCAAAGCCAGCCCTGCAAACCGCACCGACTCCCACAACCGGGTCCGCCGCGACCGCGTCGATACCACCGGCGCCATCTCCCTACGCCTCGCCGGCCGGCTGCACCACATCGGCGTCGGCAGAACCCACGCCGGAACCCGCGTCCTCATGCTCATCAGCGACCTCAACGTCAGAATCATCAACGCCGCCACCGGCGAGCTCATCCGCGAACTCACCATCAACCCCACCAGGGACTACCAACCCCGCGGCGTCAAACCCGGCCCCAAAAAACCCGAACCCTAATTATGGGTTCGGGCTATTCCGATGTCCCGACACATCACATGGTGCCCCCGGCAGGATTCGAACCTGACTGAGGTTCCGGCGCGGCTATTGAGTTGACATGCGGTTTAGCGGCTTAACCTGCGGTTTCAGCGCTTCCCCACGAAAGTCATTGTAGGCCACTTTCGGACACGTGGGTACAGTGATGTTGCACGAATCTTGCACGAGGATTCGCAGGCAATGGGAGGGGAACCGGGGATGGCGCGGAAGCGGCGCGGATTCGGACGACTGCGACAGCTGCCCTCCGGCCGCTGGCAAGCCCAGTACGTCGGCCCCGACACGAAGCTACACAAGGCGCCTCGCACCTACGCCAACGAGCACGACGCCGAGGGGTGGCTGGCCGCCGAGCGCCGCAAGATCGACCTCGGCACCTGGGGAGCGGTTGAGCGCTCCGACGGCATCACCCTGCGCGGCTACGCCGAGCGGTGGATGGAACAACGGCAACTGCGGCCCCGCACCCGCAAGCATTACGCGTCGATGCTCAAGCGGCTCATCCTGCCTGACCTCGGCGATATCAGGCTGGTTCAGCTCACCCCGGCCCGCGTGCGGGAATGGCACGCTGGCCTCGGCGCCGACCACCCGACCCGCAACGCACACGCGTACGCGCTACTGCACGCCATCTGTGCCACCGCCGTGGCCGACGAGGTGCTCGACGCGAACCCGTGCCGGATCCGGGCGGCCATGCAGACCAAACGCAAGCGCGACGTGGACGTGCTGACCCCGGCCCAGGTCGACGCCCTGGCCGCCGCCATGCCCGCCGAGCTTTCGGCCAGCGTTGTGCTGGCGGCGTGGTGCGGGCTGCGCTGGGGTGAGACCTCCGAGCTTCGCCGCAAGGACGTGACCGACGACGGCGCGGTGCTGCGGATCCGGCGGGCGGTGACCTACCGAGACGGGGAGTTCAGCGTCGGGGAACCCAAGACCGCCGCCGGTATCCGCGACGTGACCGTGCCGCCCCACATCCGCCCGGTACTGCGAGCACACCTCAAGAATCACGTCGGCAAGGGCGCCGAGGCGCTGCTGTTCCCCGGAGACGACGGCGCGCACCTGCGCGGCGACCAGTACCGCACGCACTGGGAGAAGGCCCGCGCCGCCATCGACAAGCCGAACCTGCGCGTGCACGACCTGCGTCACGTCGGCGCCGTCCTGGCCGCCCAGTCCGGCGCCACCACCGCCGAACTCATGCAACGGCTCGGCCACACCACCCCGGCCATGGCACTGCGCTATCAGCACGTCGCCGAGAACCGTGACGCCCTCATCGCCGAACGACTCTCAGCACTGGCGGCGGGCGACGCACCGTGAACAGGGAAGCGGCCTGGCATGAAGCCGTCGCGCACCACCGCGCCGGTGTCAGGGACTCGCTGCTGGCCGAATACCGTTGCCGCACAAAGGGCTGCCTGCTGCTGCACGTATGGCAGGCCCCGGCCGGGATCGAGTTCTACGCACCCGCGGCGCGGGTATCCGACCAGTACACCTCCGCCGGGCAATGGCACTGGCTAGGACTCAACCGGGCCGCCGCGAACAAAACCGGCGACCGCGCCGGGCGGCTAGACGACCTGGCCACGCTGCAAGCGGGCGGCTGGCTGTGGCTGCTGTGCGAGCACGTCAAAGAGTCCCTGTGGGTGCGCGACATCCGGCGGGACACCGACGACTGCATACCCGGGCAGCCCGCGAAGATCTTCATGCCACGGCCGCCACGCGGCGACATGAACAGCCACTAGCGGCCCACGTTGTGACATACTCGTCCGCGTAAGGTTCACGCCCGGCATGGAATGCCAGAACCGAGTCCGTTGGGCCGCTCGGAAACCGTTAAGGCGGTTTCCCCATGCCCACAGTCGCATCCCGACAACCCCGTAATCGCCGCGAGTCCCGGCACCCCGAACTGATCAGCCTGCAAGAGGCCGCCGAGCGCTGCGACGTGTCCTACAAGTCGATCCGCCGCTGGATCGCCGCCGGCCGCATCGACGCCGTGCGGGTCGGCCCCCGCCTGCTGAAAGTCCGCGCCGACGACCTGGCCAAGCTCATGCAACCCACCGGCGGTGCCGCGTGAGTTCACCACCCCAGAGACGAAGCTGCCCGGGATCAGAGGCCCGGGCCACCTCGACGACGCCAATCGCTGACGCCGATACTACCGCCGCCGCCGACCGCAGCCGCTACTACTGGCGACGCCGGCCCCGGCTGGCCTGCAGCTGCTGGCAACCGTGTCGCTGCGACTGGCGCGACCGGCCGAGCTCGAAACGGGTCGACGGATACCGCGACGCACTCGACCACCTGGCCGAGCAAGGGCTGGCCGGCGCCGCGCTGCTCCCCGAGTGCCGGGAGCTATGGCACCGCGGCGGCGCCGAGCGGCGGCTGGCCGAGAAGACGATGCGGCGGTGGGTCGCATGAGCAGCAGCCTGCGCGCCGCCCTGGAGTCATGCGGCGGGAACCTGTCGCAGTGGACAGTCCTGTCGGATCCGGTGGACCCCTTCCGGCAAGACACCCCGGCCAATCACGTCCGCGCCGCATGGCTGGCCGAAGCAATGAACCGCAAGATCGGTCCCGACGCCAACATCCACAACCGCGGGTTGCACTACATCCTGCTCGGCGAAACCAAACCCAACGGCGAGAAGTACGTCAACGATGCCGACAACTTCGACTGGCTCGAAAAGACATCGAATTACGCACGGTGGCTCGGCTACATCCCGTTCGACCGCATCACGGACGAACGTAACGCCGCGCCCGTCCTAAGGCTCTGGCGCCCAACCCAACCCACGCCTTACGTCAGCATGGACTTCGACGTTCAAGTTCCCGACGCCGATGATCTTGAGCCCTACATCTGGCTCGACGGATTCCACGGCAAACAGGAGTTCCACCTGGCGCTGATCGGCGAGAAGTCATCCCTGGGAGACGTGCTCGGATCGGTGGCCGAGAGCCACCAGGCCGACCTGTTCCTGCCGACCGGGTGCCTGTCCAACACCCTGATCTACAAGCTGGCCAAGAACGCCGCCGACGACGGCCGGGCGCTGGTGGTGCTGTACTTCGCCGACTGTGATCCCGGCGGTCACAACATGGCAGTCGAAGTGTCCCGCAAGCTGCAGGCGTTCAAGATCGCTCACTTCCCGGATCTTCAATGGGAGTGCCACCGCGCCGGGCTCACACCCGACCAGGTTCGCCGGTTCGGGTTGCCGACATCGCCGATCAAGGAGACCGAGAAACGCGGTCAGTCATGGATGGCCGCGACCGGGGTCGAGCAGACCGAGATCGACGCTCTGGCGACATTGCAGCCTGATCTACTGCGCCGGATCGCCGAGGACGCCATCGCGCCGTTCTACGACAGGACCCTGTCGGCGCGGGTCGAAATGGCCAAGTGGCACTGGCGGGAAGCCGCCCAGGCTGCGGTCGACGAGCAGGCCGGCGCACACCTTGAGCAGCTTCGCTCTAATGCCGCCGAACTGCTGCTACAGAAACGGGACGAGATCAAGGCGATCCTGGACACGGTGCGCATCGACGCCGACAGCTTCGATCTTCCGCCGCTACCGGAACCACCTACAGCCGACATCGCCTGGCGAGACCAACCCATGCCTTTATGCGATTCACGGTGGGAGTTCACCGAGCAATGCCGGGCGCTCAAGGCGGACAAGGCCTATCAGAACTTCGGCGGTGACGCATGACCGCTGACGACATCGCCCGCGGCGCCGAGATCGCCCACAGCGGCCGCTACAACGGCGCCGCCGTCGACGAGCCCTGGCCCGACGAGCCCCCACCCGAGCCCGACGACGCCGAGCGCCAGGACGATGGCGCCGACGACGAGCCGACCACCTGGGAACCCGTCGACCTCGGCCCCTACCTGGCCGGCACCATCGTCCGGCCCGAGCCGACCGTCGGTGCCCACCGCAGCGACGGCCAGCGGTTCATCTACCCCGGCCGGGAGCACGCCGTGCTCGGCGAAACCGAGAGCGGCAAAACCTGGCTGGCGCTGGCTTGCGTCGCCGCCGAGCTGGCCGCCGGCAACCGCGTGGTTTACCTGCACTACGAGGAATCCGACCCCGGCAGCACCGTGGAGCGGCTGCGGTTGCTCGGCGTCACCCCGGACGACATGGTGGCGCGGCTGCGGTTCGCCGCACCCTCGCGGCCGGTGCATCTCGGCTGGCTCGAAGAACTGCTCACCCCGGCCCCCGCGCTGGTGGTGCACGACGGCGTGAATGAGGCCATGAGCCTGCACGGCGCCGACATCATGGCCGCCGACGGCGCCTCGTCATTCCGGCGCCGCCTCATCCTGCCGTGCCTGCGCGCCGGCGCCGCGACGCTGGCCTGCGACCACCTGCCGAAGAACGTCGACGGCCGCGGACGCGACGCCTACGGCTCGGTGCACAAAGGTAACGCCATCGACGGCGCCCGGTTCGTCATCGAGAACGCCAAACCATTCGGACGCGGCCTGCGCGGCGTCTCGTATGTGTTCGTCACCAAGGACCGGCCCGGCCAGCTCCGCGCCCACGGCAAGCCCACGAAGCTGCCCGGCAAGACGTTTTTCGGCACGCTCATCGTGGACGCCGACCTCGGCTCGTCGGCAGACTTCCGGCTCGGCCTGTACGCCCCGAGCGACGACGACGACACCGCGGCCACCGCCGGCGGTTCCGACCTGGCCGAGCTGATTCACGACACTCTCGCCGAGCAGCCCGGCGGCGCCGTCGCCGCATCCCGCACCCTGTTCGCTCTGCTGCGTCAGGCCGGTCACGCCTACCGAGACACCGCCGTCCGCAACGCGCTGGACGACCTGCTGGTGGCCGGCCGGGTGGTCGAAGTGCCCGGCAAGCGCGGCGCGCGCGGCTACCGAGCGGTGCCCGAAACCGGCGACAACGGCCCGGAAACAGCCGAATGACTGCGTCCCAGCTAGATACAGCACCGACCGCGTCCCACGACTGCGTCCGCGACCGCGTCCCTATAGAGAGGGGACGCGGGACGCAGTCGCACTCGCACTGCGTCGGACGCAGTGGGACGAGGTGGGACGCAGTCGAAGAAACCACCGACAAACCGACAGAAACGGAACCCACCCCATGAACGTCGCCACCATGCTCGACGCGCTGGCCGCCGCCACACCGAGACTCGACGGCGCCCGGTGCCGCAACCTGTGGGCCGCGTTCGACCCGCCCGAGTCCGGTGAGGATCCCGAGGACGTGCGCTACCGCCACAGCGCCGCCCTGGAGCTCTGCCAGCGCTGCCCGGCACTGACACCCTGCGGCGCATGGATCGCCAGCCTGGAGCCACGTCAGCGGCCCCTCGGCGTCATCGCTGGACAGGTCAACGACGGCCGACGCGGACGGAGGACCGCAGCATGACCGTCGCAAGGCCGTTGTGCGTCACCTGCCACCGCCGGCACCGCGAACCCGGCTCGGCCCGCTGCTGCGACTGCGGTGCCGGCCGGATCCACGGAACCACCGCGCCGCCCCGACGGCGGCCACGCCCGACCCCGGCCGAGCAGATCGGCGGCGACACCGGCGGAACCGATGACGACACCCCCGGGGGTGAGGAACCGGCGTGACCAGCGTTTTCAGTGACCCCGCCGAGGCCCAGCCATTTCCCTCCCCCACCCAAAACGAAAAGTCACGCAATCCGCCCGACCCGAAAGGACACCCCCGATGAGCAACGATGACCCG
>JAGQTO010000162.1 GCA_020439025.1 Mycobacterium sp.
CGGCGGCGGAACTTCACCGAACTGGGTCGTCTTGTCGGGCGGTGTCGTCTTGTCGGGCGCTGTCGTTTCGTCGGGCGCTGTCACGGCCGTGCCCCCGCGGCCGGCGCCGATTTGACCCACAGCGGCTGTCCGGCGAGCACCAGCACCACCCGGTCGCAAACGCCGGCCATCCGCTGGTTCAGGGACCCCAGTTCGTCGGTGAAACGCCGCCCCGCAGTGGTCGGCGACACCACGGTCAATCCGACCTCGGGGCTGACTAGGACCAGGGGAGCCCGGAAGGCGTCCACGGCGGCAGCCAGATCCTCGACATCGGGTTCGGCCGATCCGCTCTCCCAGCCGCGTCCGTCGAGAACCGCCGTGAGCCAGCCGCCGAGGTCGTCGACGAGCGTCGGGATCTCGGGCGTGGTGCGCAGCTCGGCCGCCACGTCCGCGGATTCGACGGTGCACCACCCGTCCGGCCGACGTCGACGGTGCGCGGCGACCCGCCGCTGCCAGTCCTGATCGGTGGCCGGGGCGGATCCGGTGGCCAGATAGCGCACCGGGGTGCCGGCGTCGAGGTTCTCGGCGACGGCCGTCTCGGCCCAGTGTGACTTGCCCGAACGGATGCCGCCCAGCACCAGGGTGCGCACGCGCCGCTCAGGCGACCTTGTCGCCCAGCGACACCTGCGGTCGTGGCGCCCGCATGCGGCGTAGCTGGGAGGCGCGGCCCACCGCGTACAACCCGAGTTTGAAGTGGCTATCGGTGTTGTCCGGGAACTTTGCGTCCACCGCTCGATTGGCCTTGCGCGCCAGGAAGATCGCGTCGAGCGCCATGATCAGCATCATCAGGAGCATCGCCACGGGCATTACCAGCTGGAGCCGCGGGATGGCCATCGACATGAAGATGAGGGTCAAACCGGCCGGCATGAACAAACCGAGCAGGTTACGGCGCGAGTCGACGATGTCGCGAATGTAGCGCCGGACCGGCCCGCGGTCACGGGGGAGCATGAAAGCCTCCTCGCCGGCCATCATCCGCTCCCGGCGGGTAGCCAGGGCCGCGCGGCGCCGCTGCTTCTCGGCCCGCCGCTCCTCCTTGGTCATCGTCGCGCGCAGCTCCTTGCGCCGCTTGCGCGCCTCGCCGGTGGTCAGCGGAGCAGGAGCGACCGGGCCGCGACGCCTGGTGCTCTCGTTGCGTTTGGGGGTGGGACGGCCCTTGGGGGCGGTGGTACCCGGCGGTGGCGGGGGTTCGGGAGCGACCTCGGCCCCGGCTGCTCCGTCGGCGTCGTCTGCCCCGTCGTTGCGGCGGCCCAGCAGTCTCACGCCTGCCAGGTTACTGCGCCCGCCGGCCGGCACGGCATGCGACCACGGTGCCCGCACCGTAGCCTGCTGGGATGACCGGCCTGCGGGTGCTGATCGCCCCGGACTGCTTCGGTGACAGCCTGACTGCGGTAGAGGCAGCCGAGGCGATCGCGAGCGGGTGGCGGCAGGCGCGCCCGTCGGACACCCTTGTGGCGGTTCCGCAGTCTGATGGGGGCCCCGGTTTCCTCGACGTGCTGGCGACGCGAAACCCGCGCCTGCAGCGGCTCCAGAGCCGGGTCGACGGTCCGCTGGGCAGCCCTGTGGATGCGGCATGGGTGTTCGACCCGGACACCGCGACGGCCTATCTGGAGTGCGCGCAGGCGTGCGGGCTGACGCTGCTGGGCGGCCCGCCCACGGTGTCGACCGCCCTGGCCGCGCACAGTGGCGGTGTCGGGGAACTCATCGGGGCCGCCATCGACCGGGGTGCGACCACCGTCGTGGTCGGACTGGGTGGCAGCTCCTGCACCGACGGCGGGCGGGGGATGGTGCACGCGCTCGGGGGCCTGGGCGAGGCCATCCGAAGGACGGCGGGGATCCGGCTGATCGCGGCCACCGATGTCGAACACCCCCTGGTGGGGCCGCGCGGGGCGGCGCACGTCTTCGGACCGCAGAAGGGCGCGGACCCGGCGACGGTCGAGGTGCTCGAGGCGCGGTTGCGGGACTGGGCCGCCGAATTGGAGGCGGCGTCGGGACGGTCGGTGACGGATTCGCCGGGTGCGGGGGCGGCAGGCGGTCTGGGCGCGGCGCTGCTCGCACTGGGCGGCGAGCGAGAGTCGGGTGCGGCCCTGATCGCCGCCCACACCGGGACCCCGGAGGAGGTGGCCGCCGCCGACCTGGTGGTGACCGGGGAAGGCCGCCTGGACGATCAGTCGCTGCACGGCAAGGTGGTCGGGGCGCTGGCCGCCGATGCCCGCGGACGGGGGGTGCCGGTCGTGGTGCTCGCAGGTCAGGTCGACCTGGGGGCACAGCAGATGCTCGCCTCCGGGATCACGGCGGCGCACTCGCTGTCGGAGTACGCCGGCTCGGTCGAGCGCGCCATGAACGACGCCTCCGGCCAGCTGACGGGGCTGGCCAGGCGGACGGCGGCCGATCTGCCCGGGGAATAGTCTGCACAGCGGGTACGGTTGTTGTTGTCGGCCTGACGCCGGTAGGGCCCCGAGGCCTACCGCGAGCCCGGAGATTCCAATGAGGAGACGTAATGACTGACGAGTCGGCCACCGCGACCGAGGCGGAGACCACCACCCATGGAGTGACCCTCACCGACGCCGCCGCGGCCAAGGCCAAGGCCCTGCTCGACCAGGAAGGCCGTGAGGACCTGGCGCTGCGGATCGCCGTGCAGCCAGGCGGATGCGCCGGCCTGCGGTACAACCTGTTCTTCGACGATCGCGCCCTGGACGGTGACCTCACCGTCGAGTTCGGCGGGGTCACCCTGACCGTCGACAGGATGAGCGCCCCCTACGTCCAGGGCGCCACCATCGACTTCGTCGACACCATCGAGAAGCAGGGTTTCACCATCGACAACCCGAACGCCACCGGCTCCTGCGCCTGCGGCGACTCTTTCAACTGAGCCCTGAACTCACCTGAGCCCTGATCTCAACTGAGCCCTGAACTCAATTGGGCCCTGAACCGCCGCCTCAGTACTGGGCGGTGGTTCGCAGCAGGTAAGAGCAGACCAGCAGCTGGTTACCCTGGCGCAGCAAGTGGGCGACACCCTGTTCCTGCTCGCGGGTTCTGCGTGAGGTCGACGTCGAGCCCACCTTCATGGTGAACAGCACCTGGGCTTGATAGGGCGAGTTCAACACGATCTTGTCGATCGAGGTGACCTGCGCCTGGGTGAACTGTTTGCGGAACGCGTCGCTGGCCAGTCGGGCCAGCGCCAGGTCGGACTTGCGATCCTTGATGGTGTCGAACATGCCGCACAGCGTGTTGCGGGCGACCGTTTCGGTGTCGCCATCGGATAACGCGTCCAGATAGTTCTGAATCGTGGTCTTGGCGGCCGCGTCGGTGAACGCCGTCCCCCCGGGTCCGGTCCGCCCACCGCCGAAGGCCAGCACCGCCACGACGAGTGCGGCGACGAGGGCGAGGCCCAGCGCCCCCCACAGCAGCGGGCGGCCCCGCCGGGACGGTGCAGGGTAACCGACCGGGGGTGGAAGCGGACCCGGGTACACGCCGGGGTAGGGGTAGGGCTCGGCGGGGTAGGGGGCCGGGCCGGGTGCCGGTTGACCCTCGGCGCCGCCGGGTGTGTGCGGCGGATACGGGCCGGCCATTCGATAGGTCTCCTGGGGTGTCGTCGGTCAACTCGGCAAACGGCGGTCGAGCCGGTCCGGCCGCATCAGCTCGGATGCCGGGCCATATAGTCGGCTCTCGTACGCAGGCTAGCGCACCGGCGGGCCTGCCCAACCGAATGAAGGGCGGACACTTCGTGAGCATCGCGGTGACCGGATCCATTGCCACCGACCATCTGATGCGGTTCCCCGGGCGGTTCTCCGAGCAACTCCTGGCCGAGCACCTGCAGAAGGTCTCGCTGAGCTTCCTGGTCGACGACCTCGTCGTGCACCGGGGCGGAGTGGCCGGCAACATGGCCTACGCGATCGGGGTGCTCGGCGGGGACGCGGTGCTGGTCGGTGCTGCGGGTGTGGATTTCACCGACTACCGGGAGTGGCTGGAATCGGCGGGAGTCGACTGCGACAGCGTTCTGGTCTCCGACACCCAGCACACCGCCCGGTTCGTCTGCACCACCGATCTCGACATGGCCCAGATCGCCTCGTTCTATCCGGGGGCGATGTCGCAGGCCCGCAACATCAAACTCGCCGACGTGGTGGCCGCGGCGGGCGAGCCGGAACTGGTGATCGTCGGTGCCAACGATCCCGACGCCATGTTCGTCCACACCGAGGAGTGCCGCGCGCTGGGCTTGCCGTTCGCCGCCGATCCCTCCCAGCAGCTGGCCCGGCTGTCCGGTGATGAGATCCGCCGCCTCGTCGACGGGGCCACCTATCTGTTCAGCAATGACTACGAGTGGGACCTGATGCTGTCCAAGACCGGCTGGACCGAGGCCGATGTCCTCGGCCAGGTCGGGCTGCGTGTCACCACGCTGGGGGCCAAGGGCGTCGATCTGATCGGCTCCGACGGCACCACGATCCACGTCGGGGTCGTGCCGGAGACCGCGCAGGTTGACCCGACCGGGGTCGGCGACGCCTTCCGGGCCGGTTTCCTCACCGGCCGCGGCGCGGGCCTGGACCTGGAGCGCTCGGCCCAGCTGGGCTCGCTGGTCGCGGTGCTGGTGCTGGAGACCACCGGGACGCAGAACTGGACCTGGGATGTGGCCAGCGCGAAGGAACGCCTCGCCGGTGCCTACGGGCCGGAGGCGGCCGAGGAGATCGTCGCGGCCCTGGTCTGATCGGCCCTGGTCTGATCGATCTCAGCGGGGCGGGTCGCCCTGCCAGCTGAAGCTGTCGAGGTACTTGCCCATGTCCTGGGCAATCTGCAGGTTGGCCGGCGACGGCGGTCCGGGTCCGAAGCCCGGCCGGAACTGGCGGTACGGTCCTTCGGCGACGGCCACCAGTGCCAGGTCGTTCTTGACCGCCGCGATGACCATGACCCGTAGTGGATCGGACCGGTTCGGCGGGGCGAAGTCGGCGGCGACCCCGTAGCCGAGTTCGTAGCCCACGGTGGCGTTGGGCAGTTCGTAGGCCACCACGGCGTCGGGGAATGCCTCGGCGATCACATCGTCCACCACCTGTCGGGCGTCTCGGCCGGTGGCGGGCGTCCCGAACAGCCTGAGGGTGCCGCCGTCCCCGGCAGTCCATTCCGCGGTCACACCATTGGGTTCGGTAGTGATGTTGTAAGCGGCTCCGGGTGCTGGATAGGTGACCGAGAACGCCCCGTCGGGTGCGGTGAAGCGGGGATTGGTGGAGACCGGAAGGCCGGTTGGCGGCCGCCCGCAGTCCGGCGGGCAGAGGTAGAGCGGCACATCGTCGACCCTGGTGTTGATCAGGGTCAGCAGGAAGAGTGCGACCGCCAAGCCGACGGTCCACAGTCCCAGCACCACGTAATACTTGGGGCCGCGGGCCAGAATCTTGCGGACCCGGGAAGGCGCGGTCATCGGCCCGCCGATCGAGCCAGCAGGATGTTCTTCGCCAGGTTGTCCACGTTGGGGCTGCCCAGGCCGGTCACCATGTCATAACCGGGTCGGCCCCCCGGAGTGATCGCGTTGCCGCCGAGTCGGATGTCGCGAAAGCTCGGCGCCGTGGCGCCCCGGGCCACCTGGTAGAGCACCGGGTTCAACTCGCCCAGCGGCGCTGTGCCACTGTCCTCGTACATCTGGTTGATGATCGCCGCGAAGCCGGCCCAGATCGGTGCGGACTGCGAGGTCCCCCCGCCGACGAGCACTTGTTGCCCGAAGACGAACTTCACGCCGGTGAACGGGTCGCCGACGGCGGCGATATCGGGGACCAGCCGACTGTCGGGCGGGCCGGCATCCGGGTCGATGGTCTGCCAGGAGGGCCTTCGGTACAGCACTGAGGCGCCCCCGGCGCTGCCCTGGGTGAGGGGCACGTCGTACCAGGACTGTTCGGAAAGCCAACGGCCCTGGGCGTCGGTTGACAGCCGGGTGCCGCCGACCGCCGTCACCTCCGGGAAGGAGGCGAAGGCATCGACACCGACATCGTCGGGGCTCGGCGGATCCGACCAGTTGTGGCCGCCCTTGCATTCCAGCCCGGCTAGATCGCCGGTGGCCACGAACGGTGTGGTGCCGTTGCGCAGCGCCTTGGCCAGGGCTGAACGCACCGGGGCCAGATCGGCGGTGGTGAACAGCCGGTCACAACCCCAGCCGATCGAGAAGCTCCAGATGGCACCGGGGAACTCGGCGTCCACCGACTCCAGCAGCCGGGCCAGCTTTTCGAAGCCGCCGTCGCCCTCGACGCTGGGGCGTGCATTGACCAAGACGAGCTTGGCGTCCGGTGCGACGGCGTGGATCACCTGCAGGTCCATGGTCGCTTCGCCACTGCGCTGTTCGGGCATGCCGCCGACGACCTGTGGGGCCAAGGGGGGCAGGTCGAACCAGTCGGCGAAGCTGTCCATATCGGGTTGGTCGAATCCGTCGAAGGCGAACACCACGACGGTGATTCCCTTGCCGGTGTATCCGGCGTCGGTGAGGGGTGTGGCGTTGTAGGCGGTCAGCAGCTGGTTCGGCAGCAGTCCGCCGTCGGGAACGTCACGCGGCGGCGTGGGGGGTCGGGCCTCGCGGTAGGGAAGGCGGCTGAGAATCCGACCCAGTCCGGTCACCTCGGACCGTAGGGCGCGGGGCACGGCCGGCTGCTGCGGCGACGCGTAGTAGACCCGGCCGGAATCGGACCCATCACCGGCCCGGTAGTCGTGTATCGCCACACCCAGCGCGTTTCCGACAGCGTCCGGGGGGCCTTCGACGATGGCCCAGTCGTCACCGTCGCGCCACCGGACCGACAAGCCGTTTCCGCGGGCCCAGCCCTCAAGTCGGTGCGGGGCGGACGCGCGGTGCAGCGACGCGGTCAACTGCACCCGCTCTGACCGGGCGGGGCCCAGGTCGACCGATGCGGCCAGCATGCGGGCCAACGGACCCCCGATAACGGCACCGGTTTGGGGGAGCGTCGGTCGATCCGCGCCGAGCAGGGCTACGGTCGCACCCAATGTGGCGGCGGCGGCCGCATGGCAGAGCCGCCGAACATTCCGGGTCATCGTTCTGGTCGCCTCACTCCACCCCCGTAGCCGGCTGCGGCGGGGCCTGACGGCGCAGGCGCCGCACGGACCGCGACAGGGCCTGTGTGGCGGCCCCGCACTGCGGACAGAACGGCATTTCTGGAACCGTCTGCTCGCATTGCTCGCAATGGACCAGCTCATGGCTCGCGGGCTGCGGATCCTCGTACAACAGCGCTGCCTGCACCCCGATGCGCGCCGTCACCAGAGCGGCGGCGGTGATCACGGTGTTGAACCCGATTTCGGCGAACCGCGGCAGCTCCGAGGCGTCCAGCACATAGACACCCATGTAGAGCGCCGTGCAGAGCGCGGCCAGGATCCACAACAACGCACGGATGTGCCGGGGCTGCCGGCCTTCGCGGTGAGCCGGGCGGAACCACAGCGCCAACCCGACCAGACCGCCGGTCGCCGCCGCTGTCAGCGGGTCGACCAAGCCGTAGAGCAGCGCTTGCTCGAGCAGCAGGCCGGGGCCGTAATTGTTGAGCAGACCTTGGAAGAACTGCGGCGCCAGCCAGGTGATGGTGCCGGCTGCCGAGTACGACAGCGCACCCAGCGCGCCGATCAGAAAGCCGTCGAGGGACTCGCGCGCCGGAAGGCGCAGCATCCGCACCGTCAGCGCGGGAAGGAGCATGATTGCCGCGCCGACCAGGGTGATGACCAGTCCGAAGCTGATCGCCCCCTGCAACTGCGATGCGGCGCCCAGCGGAATGTCGTACTCGTCGGCGACCAGGTTCCCGGTCCATATCCACCATGCGGCGCTGAGCCCGGCGCCGAGGACCACCGAGACGGCCAGGGCGGGAGCGGAGATATTGCTGAAGGCGTCGGAACGCCAGACATACAGCCCGAACAACAGCGGGATGCCGAAGGAGACGACGATGACCAGTGGCCCGAGAAGTCTCAGCAGGGAGAACACCACGAGCATCGTTAGCACCAGGAACAGACCGTGCCGAAACGGCGTGCGGTACTTCTCGGCCAGGTGCGGGAACATCGAACTCGTTACCAGCGGCCATTCGATGCGTTCGTCCGGGGCGACGGCGAACGTCGCCGGCCGGAGCGGCAGCCGGCGGCCGTGTTGAGGGGCGCCGCATTCGCCGCAGAACGGCGCAGCCGGGACCGCCGACCTGCAAGCGGGGCACTGGTGGTCCGGCGGCTTGTTAGCCGCGGCTTTCTCAGGCATTTCGCGGATAAAGGTAGCGCAGCGGACTGGCCACTCGGTCACAACTGGACCGGGTACTGCGGCTCACTGATCTGCGGAGTGATGCTGCCCTCGACGAAAATCGCGTACCAGAGCAGGAAGATCAGCACCGTCCACAGCCGCCGGCTGTGGTCGCCCTCGCCCGCGCGGTGCTGGTCGAGCATGGCCCGCACGGCGGACAGATCCACCAGGTGCCCGGCCCCCGACGCCCCGATCATCCGGTAGGCCCAGTCCATCAGTTCCCCGGACCGGAGCCAGTGCCGGATGGGCACCGGGAACCCGAGTTTGGCGCGGTGCAGGACATGGGCCGGCACGATCGGCTCCAGCGCGCGGCGCAACGCGTACTTGGTGGTGGTGCGGGTGATCTTCTGGTCGAACGGCAGCCGTGAGGCCACCGCGAACACCTCGGGGTCCAGGAAGGGAACCCGCAACTCCAGGGAGTTGGCCATCGTCATCTTGTCGGCCTTGACCAGAATGTCCCCGCGCAGCCAGGTGAACAGGTCGATGTGCTGCATACGCGCCACCGGGTCCCAACTCTGGGACTCCGCATAGATGGCGGCGGTCACGTCGGTGTGGGTCCACCCCGGGTTGAAGTCGGCCAGTACGGCGCGAAGGTGCTCGTCGGAGAAACTGCGCGCGTTGCCGTAGTACCGCTCCTCCAGGGTGAGTGATCCGCGGTGCAGCAGGCTCTTGCCCCGCATGCCCTCCGGCAGCGGCTTGGATGCCTTGCCCAGCGATTTGCGCACGCCACGGGGCAGGTAGTCGAACGCCTTCAGTGACAGCGGTTCGCGGTAGATGGTGTAGCCGCCGAAGAGTTCGTCGGCGCCCTCCCCGGAGAGCACCACCTTGACGTGCTTGCGGGCCTCCCGGGCGATGAAGAACAGCGGTACCAGAGCCGGATCGGCGACCGGCTCGTCGAGGTACCAGACGATCTCCGGCAGTGCGGCGACGAACTCCGCCTGGCTGACCACCTTGGCGATGTGGCGCGCCCCGATGGCCTCGGCGGAGGCGACCGCGACGTCGACCTCGGAAAAACCCTCGCGCTCGAAGCCGGTGGTGAAGGTGATCAGTCGGGGGTTGTGACGGATGG
Organism: Mycobacterium sp.; assembly: GCA_020439025.1. Taxonomy (GTDB): domain Bacteria; phylum Actinomycetota; class Actinomycetes; order Mycobacteriales; family Mycobacteriaceae; genus Mycobacterium. The sequence continues at coordinate 9,354 of JAGQTO010000162.1, forward strand.
CCAGCGCGGCGATGGCGGTGGAGTCGATCCCGCCGGAGAGGAACGCGCCGACGGTGACGTCGGCCCGCATGTGCTTGGCGACCGAGTCTTCCAAAACCGCGGTGATCTCGTCGTAGCGGGCCTGTTCGGCGCCGGCGCGAAACGGTACGGCCTCGAAGCGGGGCCGGAAGTACCGCGTGACGGCCGGGGGTAGGCCGGGGCGGATGACCGCATAGCAACCGGATTCCAGGCGGCGCACCCCGCGGTGCAGGGTTTCCGGCTCGGGCACATACTGCAGGACTGTGTAGTGCTGCAGGGCGCGGGTGTCGAGATCGGTGTCCAGGCCGAGGACACCCGCGAGGTCCAAAAGGCACTTTTTCTCGCTGCCGACCGAGGTCCCGCCCGGGCCGGTCGCCATGAACAGCGGCTTGATGCCAAATGGGTCGCGGGCGCAGAACAACTCTTCGCGGACGGTGTCCCACAGCGCAAAAGCGAACATCCCGCGTAGCCGGCTCAGCGACCCGGTGCCCCAGTAGTGGTAGGCCGCGACGATCGCCTCGCCGTCGCCGTCGGTGTGGAAAGTGGCGCCGAACTCCGCGCGCAGTACCTCCCGCAACTCGAGGTAGTTGTAAATCTCGCCGTTGAACACCAGCACATAGCGGTCCGGTTCCTCCGGCGGTCCCCAGCGCAGCGGCTGGTGGGAATGTGCGATGTCGATGATCGAGAGCCGGTTGAAGCCGAGGACCACGCGGTCGTCGGCCCAGGTGCCGGGCTCGTCGGGACCTCGGTGTCGCATGAGGTGCGACGCGCCGGACACTGCTGCGACGGTGTCGTCGGTGATGGAGCCGGCCGCGTCTCCCACCAGCGCAAGCAGTCCGCACACCCGGCCCAGTATGCCCGACCGCCCACCTGCGAAGACAAACCGTGTCGGACTGAATCGGCCGGTGTGTCAGCCTGCTGTTGTTCGGTGGTCTACGCTGCGTAGTATTCGACGTGGCGATGTGCGTCCGGCCGGCTCCCCGCGGGGTGCAGGGCAGACCCATCGGCCCGGCTTGTGACACAGGAGGCGCCACAGTGACACCACGCGGGCTAGGCCATTCCAGCACCCCGAGGACCCGATCCCGGCGGCGGACGGCGGCCCTGGCCACCACGTTCGCCGCATTGGTGATCACCCTGAGCGGGTGCACCTGGCAGGAGGGGCTGGCGCTGGGGTGGCCCAAGGGCATCACCCCCGAAGCGCACGCCAACCACAAGCTGTGGCTGGGCTCGGTGATCGCCGCGCTGGTCATCGGTGTCATCACGTGGGGGATGATGTTCTGGGCCGCCGCCTTCTACCGCAAGAAGAAGGGCGACGAGGAGCTGCCCCGCCAGTTCGGCTACAACATGCCGCTGGAACTGGTGCTGACCGTCATCCCGTTCCTGATCGTCTCGGTGCTTTTCTACTTCACCGTGGTCACCCAGCAGAAGATCCTGCACAAGGATCCCAACCCGGAAGTCGTCGTCGACGTCACCGCCTTCCAGTGGAACTGGAAGTTCGGCTACCAGAAGGTGGCCTTCAAGGACGGCTCATTCAACTACGACGGCGCCGACCCGGCCCGCAAGGCCGCGATGCTGTCCAAGCCCGAGGGTGAGGACTCCCACGGCGAGGAGAAGATCGGCGCGATCCGCGGCCTGAATCCCGAGGACCGCTCCTACCTGAACTTCGACAAGGTCGAGACGCTCGGCACCAGCGACGAGATCCCGGTGCTGGTCCTGCCGGTCGGCAAGCGCATCGAGTTCCAGGAGGCCTCGGCCGACGTCATCCACTCGTTCTGGGTGCCGGAGTTCCTCTTCAAGCGTGACGCGTTCCCGGACCCGGAGGCCAACCACTCCGACAACATCTGGCAGGTCTCTGAGATCACCAAGACCGGCGCCTTCGTCGGCCGTTGCGCCGAGATGTGCGGCACCTACCACTCGATGATGAACTTCGAGATCCGAGTGGTTCCGGCTGATGACTTCAAGACCTATCTACAGGCTCGGATCTCCGGCAAGAACAACGCCGAGGCCCTGCAGGCGATCAACCAGCCCCCGCTGGCGATCAGCACCAAGCCGTTCGACACCCGCCGAGGTGAACAGGTGATTCCGAAGCCGGAGACCGCCGCCGCGCAGGCGACGAAGTAGGGGAGTCCGACATGCGTATCGAAGCGAGACTGTTCGAGATCCTCACCGGGTTCTTCATCCTGGCTGCCGCCGTTTATGGAACGCTGACCGCGATCTTCGAGCCCGGTGGCATCGAGTGGGCCGGCACCACAGCGCTGGTGCTGACCGCCGGCTTGGCCTTGATCATCGGTACCTTCTTCCGGTTCGTGGCGCGTCGCCTCGATACCCGCCCGGAGGACTACGAGGACGCCGATATCGCCGACGGCGCGGGCGAACTCGGGTTCTTCCCGCCACACAGCTGGTGGCCGATCCTGATTGCGCTGGCCTTCTCCGTCGCGGCCGTGGGCGCGGCCCTGTGGCTTCCGTGGCTGATCGCCGCGGGCATCGTCATGGTGCTGGGCGCGGTTTCCGGACTGGTCTTCGAGTACTACGTCGGCCCGGAGAAGCACTGACCCTTCGGGTCACGATTCGGTGCCGCTGACCGCAGCCGAGGCGCGCCACATGCGCCGCCGGGAACCAGCGTTGGGTAGGGTTTTCCTGGGTGACGGCAAGCCCGACGCAGGGTGCCGGGGCATGCAGTCGAAAGAGGATTGGCGAGGATGAGCGGGCCTAATCCGCCACACGGGGAGATGGGCGATCAGCCGGTCGGGCACCGGGAGGAATTGACCGACACCGGTTTCTCCCGTGCCTATTCCGCCCCGGAGTCCGAGCAGTACACGCTCGCCCCGTACATTCCGTCGGATCTGGAACCGTACGACTACGACAGTTACGACCAGGCGCCGACGCCGGAGGACCTCCCGCCGCCCAAGTGGCCGTGGGTGGTCGGGGTCACCGCCATCATCGCCGCTATCGCACTGGTCGTCTCGGTTTCCCTTCTGGTCACCACCACCGAGACCGACAATTTGGCCACCCCGGTGACGACGACGGTCAAGCCACCCCCGGTTCAGGACGAGATCACCACGCCGCCGCCCCCACCCCCGCCCCCGCCGACCGAGGAGCCCCCTCCGCCGGAACCACCGCCCCCGCCACCACCCGAGACGGTCACGGTGACACCGGAACCTCCGCCGCCGCCGCCGGTCGTCGAAGAGGCACCACCTCCGCCGGTGACCGAGGAACCGCCACCGCCGCCGCCGACCAGTACGACGCCGGCAGGACCCCGGCAGGTGACGTACACCGTCACCGGCACCAAGGCACCCGGCGACATCATCACGGTGACTTATGTCGATGCCTCGGGGCGACGGAGAACCCAGCGCAACGTTTACATCCCGTGGTCGCTGACGGTGACCCCTATTTCCCAGTCCGACGTCGGCTCGGTGCAGGCATCCAGCCTGTTCCTGGTCAGTAGGCTGAACTGCTCCATAACCACTAACGACGGGACGGTGCTGTCATCGAACCAGAACAACGCCGCGCAGACGAGTTGCTGATGGCCTCGGACGCGGCAGACAGTGAAGTGGCGGCAGGACGCTCGCCGGACACGATCGACCGGATCATGGTCGGGGCGTGCGGGGCCATCTGGCTGGTGCTACTGGCCGCCGGTGTCATCGCGACGGTGGCACTGGTCCGTCTCGGCAGCGGCCATGCCGCCGCGGCGGGGCACGGAAAGTCGTCATGGTTGCTTTACAGCATCATCGTGATCTCCGCCCTGGTCATTCTTGGTGCGATCCCGCTGCTGATGCGCGCCCGCCGCGCCGCGCAGGCTGAGCCCACGGCCCCCGCCGCCGAGGTGTCCGCCGCCGAGGCTCCGGTCAAGTCGGCGGAGGCGCCCACGGAGAAGATGAGGGTGTTCGGCGTCGATCCGGCCGAGCGTCGCGAGCTGGAACGAACGGCCCAGGGCTCGGTGGTGCCGCCTGCTCTGGTGGAACGGATCTGGCTTCGTGGCACGACGTCACTGCTGGCGGCGATGGGCCTGGCTCTGATCGCGGTCGCCGTCGCGACCTACCTGCTCGCGGTGTCCAGCGACACCGCCGCGTGGGTGGCCCTCGGTGTTGCCGCGGTGGTCACCGTGGCAATGCCGGCCGTGCTGGTGGTATTTCAGCGCGGTTTGCTCGAGATCTCACGTGCCGGTGAGGCGTAGCCCCCGCGACGGCGGTTAGGACCGCTCGGCCGGGTTCGGCGTCGCCGCACGCCGTGCCGTGCGCTCCGCATGCTTGAAGGCCGAGCCCTCATGGCAGGCTGCGCCGACTTGCGTTCAGGCCCGGAATGGTCGGCGGTGATGGCCTCAGACCGACGCGCACGAAGGCGCCTGTGGCGCGGATTCGCCCGTTCAGCGTGGTGCTGGCCGGCCGGGGGAGTCGCCGGGCCGGCCGCGGCGTTCGTGTTCGCGAGGTCGGTGTCCCGAAGTGGGTCTGGTCTTCGACGGCTCATAGCCATCGGACGGCTGCTCTGGCGGGTCGTTCGGATCTGCGAGGAATTCAGCGCGGCCGCCGACCCGGCAGAAGGTGGCCCAAACGCACAACGCGCGGCCGGGACAATCCCAGCCGCGCGTTGTACGCGATCGAACGAACGTGGGTCAGTGTGACCCTGGGGAGCCGTTCCCGTTGCCCTCGTGCTCCTCGTCCTGGTACTCCTTCAGGGCGGTGAGGGCCCGCACCTCGGCGGCGTGCGCCGCGTCGGTCAATGCGGTGTCCTCGGAGGCCGGGTCGGCGGTGAGGAAGCTGCCACGGCCCGGCTTGCCAGCCGCTCCCAGCTTGTTCATCCGCTTCGGCAGCGCGGCACCCTCGTACTCCAGCGGAATCGGGTGGCCGTGCTCGTCCACCGGTCCGAGCGGCTGGTGCAGCTCGACGTAGGCGCCGTGCGGCAGCCGCTTGATGATGCCGGTCTCGACACCGTGCTCAAGCACCTCGCGGTCGCTGCGCTGCAAGCCGACGGCCCACCGGTAGGCCACGAAGAACACGAACGGTGGGAGCACCAGCATGCCGATACGGCCGATCCACGTGGTCGCGTTGAGCGAGATGTGGAACTTCAGGGCGATGATGTCGTTCATCGCGCTGAAGGTCAGCACCATGTAGAACGCGATCGCCATTGCCCCGATGCCGGTACGGACCGGGACGTCACGCGGACGCTGAAGCAGGTTGTGGTGGGCGTCGTCCCCGGTGAACCGCTTCTCCAGGAACGGATAGATGATCAGCAGCAGGAAGACGATGCCCATGATCACCGCCACCCATACAGCGGCCGGGATGGTGTGGTTGCCGATGTAGATATCCCACGCCGGGAACAGCCGGATTAGGCCGTCGGTCCACAGCATGTAGAAGTCCGGCTGGGACCCGGCCGACACCTGAGACGGCTTGTAGGGACCGAGCTGCCAGACCGGGTTGATCTGCAGCAGGCCGCCCATCAGGCCCAGGATTCCGACGATCATCGCGAAGAACGCGCCGGACTTGACCGCGAACACCGGCATGACGCGAACGCCGACAACGTTGGTCTCGGTACGGCCGGGGCCGGGGAACTGGGTGTGCTTCTGGAACCAGACCAGCGCCAGGTGAACGCCGATGAGGGCGAGCATGATCCCGGGGAAGATCAGGATGTGAACGGCGTATAGGCGCGGGATGATGATGTCGCCGGGGAAGTCGCCGCCGAAGAGCGCCCAGTGCATCCAGGTTCCGATCAGGGGCAGGCCCAGGGTGATCGAGGAGAGGGCTGCGCGGATGCCGGTGCCCGACAGCAGATCGTCGGGGAGCGAGTAGCCGAAGAAGCCCTCGAACATCGCCAGGATCAGCAGCACCGCGCCGATCATCCAGTTGGCCTCACGGGGCCGGCGGAACGCCCCGGTGAAGAACACGCGGGCGAGGTGGACCATGATCGACGCCGCGAACAGCAGTGCCGCCCAGTGGTGCACCTGACGCACGAACAGGCCGCCACGCACCTCGAAGCTGATGTTCAGCGCGGTCTCATACGCCCTGGACATCTCGATGCCGCGCAGCGGCTGGTAGACCCCGTTGTAGGTCACCTCGGCCATCGAGGGGTCGAAGAACAGGGTCAGGTAGACCCCGGTGAGAAGCAGAACGATGAAGCTGTAGAGCGCGACTTCGCCCAGCAGGAACGACCAGTGGGTGGGGAAGACCTTGTTCAGCTGCCGTCGCAGTGCCGCCGAGGGGTGGTATCGCGAGTCGATGTTGTCGGCAGCCTTGTCGAGGCGGTCAGCGACGGTCATGCTCATGATTTGCGCTCCCAGAATGCCGGTCCGACGGGTTCAATGAAGTCGCCGTTGGCGACCAAGTATCCATCCTTGTCGATGGTGATGGGCAGCTGCGCCAGCGCCCGCGCGGCCGGTCCGAAGATCGGTTTCGCGAAGTGCAGCGCATCGAACTGCGACTGGTGGCACGGGCACAGGATGCGGTAGGTCTGCTGTTCGTACAGCGACGACGGGCAGCCCAGGTGCGAGCACACCTTGGTATAGGCGAAGAGCTCACCGAAGTTGAAGCTCTCCTGGCCCTGACGTTTGACCACGCGCGGCATGTCCACCGGTTTGATGCGGATCAGCATGACCGGGTTGCGAACGCCCATGGCCACCTTGGCGAGCCGTTCGTGGGATTCCACGGTGACCCCGTCGCCATCCTCCTCGCGCCAAGGGAACACCGTCTCCATGCCGCCGGCGTCGATGTCCTCCGGGCGCATCTTGACGAAGGGGGAGTCGCCCGGCCGGCCGGTGGCGCGGCCCAGGTAGATGGTCTCGCCCTTGTAGCGGGGGGTCCAGTCCGAGGTCCAAAGCACTGCCTTGAGCCCGTCGGCGGTGGGCACGACGGGCTTCCACGGGTTCTTGATGATGCCGCCGATCGCGGCGACCAGGGTGCCGACTCCGAACGCCCCAAGTCCGATGCCGGCAGCCATGCCGATCATCTTGCGGCGCTTGATCGTCGAGCTGTCGAAGGCGTCGACCAAGGTGGCTGCGGCGGTCTTGCGGTTCAGCTCCGAGGATGGGCCGTCGTGGCGGTCCTGAATGGAGATCTCCTCCGGGATGAACCGCTTCTGGAACAGGACCGCTCCGATCCCGATCGCCAGGATCGACAACCCGAAGGTGATCCCGTACATCGGGGTGGCCCAGGAGTACAGCAGGTTGCCCTTGACGCCGTAGGGCTTCCACTCCCAGGGCCAGAACAAGAACACCACCAGCAGCAGCAGGCCCATGAGGCCGCCGAACATCAGCCAGAACGCGACCAGACGCTCGGCCCGCTTCTCGGCGCGGGTGCCCGCGACGGGCCAGCGTGGCTCCTTGAATACGGTGTCGACCCCGTCGATCCGTCCGCCGAGCGCGGAGAGTTCGGATTCCGACATCCCGGCGAGGTTCTCGCCTTCCGGCTGATTCGACTCACTCATGAGCGTGCCCCGATCCACATCGCGACCGCGATCGCGGCCACCATTCCAATGATGAACACTGCCATGCCCTCCGAAGCGGGTCCGAAGCCGCCAAGGCCGTAGCCGCCCGGATTCATCGTCTGTGAGGCGGAGCGGACATAGGCGACGATGTCCTCCTTCTCCTCAGGGGAGAGCTGGCGGTCGGAGAACTTCGGCATGTTCTGGGGGCCGGTCAGCATGGCGGTGTAGATCTGCGCCGGAGTGGCCGGGTCGAGGCCTGGGGCGTACTTGCCGGAGGACAGAGCCCCCCCGCGGCCGGTGAAGTTGTGGCAGGACGCGCAGTTGAGACGGAAGAGGTCACCGCCGCGAGCGACGTCGTTACCGATCAGCGAATGGTCGGCGATCTGGCCGTTGGCGTCGCGGGGAACCAGCGGGCCGCCGCCGACGCTCTGGACGTAGGCGCCCAGTGCGTCGGTCTGCGCTAGATCGAAGAACGGTTTCTTGCGGTCGGCCTGAGCCTCTCCGCGGATCGCCGGCATCCGGCCGGTGTTGACCTGGAAGAACACCGCAGCCTCGCCGACGCCGACCAGGCTGGGGCCGCGGCCCTGCACACCCTGGAGGTTGGCGCCGTGGCAGCTGATGCAGGCGGTGTCGAACAACTCCTGGCCGGTGCGGAGCAGTGCCGACTGTGATTGGTCGGCAACTGCCACCTGCGGTTTCGGGGTGAGCGTGGCGGCCAGCACGCCGGCCAACGCCAGACCGAACAGCAGCAGGACAGCCCCGGTCAGCCGGCGGTGCAACCGGCGACGCGACTTGTCGCTTCTCGGAGACCCAAAGGTGCGCATGGAACCCCTTCTCATCAACGGATGAAGTAGATGGTCGCAAACAGGGCGATCCAGACGATGTCGACGAAGTGCCAGTAGTACGACACCACGATCGACGCGGTCGCCTGGGCCGGGGTGAACTTGCTCATCCTCGTCCGCAGCAGCAGCAGGACGAAGGCGACCAGACCGCCGACGACGTGCAGGCCGTGGAAACCGGTTGCCAGGTAGAAGACGCTGCCGTACGCGCTGGAGGCGATCGTCGTCCCGTGGGTGACCAGGTGGTAGTACTCGTAGCCCTGGCCGAGGACGAAGAACAGACCCATCAGGAAGGTGATGGTGTACCAGCGCCGCAGGCCGAAGACGTCACCTCGCTCGGCGGCGAAGACCCCCATCTGGCAGGTGAACGACGATGCGATCAGCACCAAAGTCACCGGAACTGCCTGGTAGAGGTTCAGTTCGGTGGGGGGCGGGGGCCAGGCCCCGCCGGACTGGGCGCGCGCG
>JAGQTO010000163.1 GCA_020439025.1 Mycobacterium sp.
CTTCGGGCCGGCGGCCGAATCGGCATCCGCGCTCCGGTCCAGCGCGGCCGCTGCCTCGGCGATCTCGCCGGTCGTCGGACCCGGTGCAGGGACGAACGCGGTGCCCCGGTAGTACCTCAGTTCCCGGATCGACTCCCGGATGTCGGCCAGCGCCCGGTGCGCGAGGCCCTTCTCCGGCTGCCCGTAGTAGATCCGGGGATACCAGCGTCGGCACAACTCCTTGATCGAACTCACGTCGATCATCCGGTAGTGCAGGTAATCGTCCAGTGCTGGCATGTCCCTAGCTATGAAACCGCGGTCGGTGGCGATGGAATTCCCGGCGAGCGGCGCGGTCTTGGCTGCCTTGACGTGGCTGCGGATGTAGTCCAGCACCATGGACTCGGCGGTGGGCACGTCGATGCTCGATGTCCTGACCTCCTCGGTCAGGCCGGAACTCTTGTGCATCCGGGCGACGATCTCGACCATTCCGTCCAGCGCCGCGTCATCGGCGTGGATCACCACGTCGATCCCTTCGCCGAGCACGTTCAACTCGGCATCGGTCACCAGGGCCGCGATCTCGATCAGGCGGTCCGAGCGCAAGTCGAGGCCGGTCATCTCACAGTCGATCCACACCAATTCATCCCGCACAGCGCTCAACAGTAAGCCCCGCCGACCAAGTAGTCTCAGGTGCCATGACGGAGCCGACCGCCACCCCCGCTCAGCAGATCGCCGCCGGATACGCCACCACGGGGCAGGCCCTGGAGCTGGGCGCGGTGCTGGTGGGCGGGCAGGTGGACCCGTCGGCCCAGGTCCGGATTCCGCTGGCCATGATGAACCGGCACGGTCTGGTGGCAGGCGCCACCGGAACCGGCAAGACCAAGACGCTGCAGCTGATCGCCGAGCAACTCTCCGCCGCCGGGGTGCCGGTGGTGATGGCCGATTTCAAGGGCGACCTGTCCGGGCTTTCCCGGCTGGGGGAGGGCGGGGACAAAGTTCTCCAGCGGTCCAAGGAGACCGGCGACGACTGGGCGGCGACGCCGTACCCGGTCGAGTTCCTGTCGCTGGGAACCGGCGGGATCGGGGTCCCGGTGCGTGCGACGATCTCGGCATTCGGACCGATCCTGCTGTCGAAGGTGTTGGGGCTCAACCAGAATCAGGAGTCCACCCTTGGGCTGATCTTCCACTACGCGGACCAGCAGGGGCTGCCGCTGCTGGACCTGAAGGATCTACGGTCCGTCATCACCTTCCTCACCACCACCGACGAGGGCAAGGCGCAGCTGAAGACGCTCGGCGCGGTGTCCACGTCGACCGCCGGGGTGATCCTGCGCGCGCTGGTCAATCTGGAGGCCGAGGGTGGCGACACCTTCTTCGGCGAGCCGGAGATGAAGCCCGAGGATCTTTTGCGGTTCGACACCAACGGCCGGGGGATCATCAGCCTCTTCGAAGTCGGCGACCAGGCGGCCCGCCCGGTGATGTTCACGACGTTCCTGATGTGGGTGCTGGCGGACCTGTTCAATTACCTGCCCGAGGTCGGTGACGTCGACAAGCCCAAGCTGGTGTTCTTCTTCGACGAGGCGCACCTGCTGTTCAAGGACGCCTCCAAGGCCTTCCTGAACCAGGTCGAGCAGACCGTCAAACTTATCCGGTCCAAGGGTGTCGGGGTGTTCTTCTGCACTCAGCTGCCCACCGACGTGCCCAACGCGGTGCTGTCCCAACTCGGCGCCCGGGTCCAGCACGCGCTGCGCGCGTTCACCCCCGACGATCAGCAGGCGCTGTCCAAGACGGTGCGGACCTACCCAAAGACCGAGGTGTACGACCTTGCTTCGGATCTGACCGCGCTGGGCATCGGCGAGGCGATCGTCACGGTGCTCTCCGAGCGCGGTGCCCCGACCCCGGTGGCATGGACCCGACTGCGCGCGCCGCGCTCGCTGATGGACACCATCGGCCCGGATTACATCAAGGCCATCGCCCAGGCCAGCCCGCTGTTCCTCAAATACGGCACGACGCAGGATCGCGAGTCCGCCTACGAGATGCTCGCGGCGGCCATGGCGTCACCGGCCGAGGCCGAGGCCGAGGCCGAACTCTACGACCTGCCACCCATCCCGACCGGTATCGACGTTCCGTCGATGCCCGCGCCGGTGGAACGGGCCGAGCCGAGCATGCTCGACAAGATGATGGACAACCCGGCATTCAAGAGCGCGATGCGCTCGGCTGGGACGGTGATCGGGCGCGAGATCACCCGCAGCATCTTCGGGACGGGCCGGCGCCGGCGCTGACGCGGTGTTCGGCTGATTTCAGCTTGGTCTCCAGCCCGTGCCAAAGGCTCTCCAGACCCGGCTCCCTCGGGTTGCTGCTCCCTGAAACGGCAACTGGTCTGACCACTTGACCTATGACCATCTGCATGGCATTCTGCGGCTATGGCCCTACAGCCGGTCAACCGCCGTTCCGTCCCTGAGGACGTTTTCGAGCAGATCCTCGCCGAGGTGCTCAGCGGTGAGATGCAGCCCGGCGAGTCGCTGCCCAGCGAGCGTCGGCTGGCCGAAGTGCTGGGCGTCTCGCGGCCGGCGGTCCGCGAGGCTCTGAAGCGGGTCGCCGCAGCGGGCCTGGTCGAGGTGCGTCAGGGCGATGCCACCACGGTGCGTGACTTCCGTCGGCACGCGGGCCTGGACCTGCTGCCGCGTTTACTGCTTCGCGGTGGTGAACTGGATACCGCCGTCGTCCGCAGCATTCTGGAGGCCCGGTTGCACAACGGCCCCAAGGTTGCCGAACTCGCCGCCCTGCGCCGGCCCCCGGAACTGATCGAGCGCCTCGAGGCATCCATCCGCGATCTCGAGGCCGACGCCGATCCGGTCGGACAACAGCGCCACGCCCTGGCGTTCTGGGACCACGTCGTCGACGGCGCGGACTCGATCGTGTTCCGCCTGATGTTCAACACCTTGCGTGCCGCCTACGAGCCGGCGCTGCCGGCGCTGGCCATCATGATGGCCGCCGAGGTCGGGCGCAGCGAGGCCTACCGCACCCTGGCCCGCGCGATCGCGGCCGCCGACCCCGTCGCGGCGCAGACCGCGGCACGTGAACTGCTCGAACCCGCAACCGACACGCTGATCGAGGCGTTGAGTGCAATGGAGGAATGGCGATGACGCAGGCACGATCCGAAACACGGACGGTACGCCGTGGCATGACGCTGACCGATGCCGCGCGCGAATTCTGGCGTCACCCGACACCCTGGCTGCTGGCCGGGGCGCTCATCGCCGCGGTGGTGGCGCGGATCGCTCTGGGCGACTGGCAATGGAGCGACGCCGTGCTTCCGCTAGTGGTTCTGGCAGTCTTTCCGTTCGTGGAGTGGATGATTCACGTGTTCATCCTGCACTGGCGCCCACGCCGGATCGGGCGCGTGATGGTCGATCCGGTACTGGCTCGCAAGCACCGCGAGCACCACATCAATCCGCGGATCGTCAAACTGATCTTCATCCCGCTGCAGTCGTTGTTCGGCGCTTTCGTCGCCATCATGATCGTCGGAATGGTGCTCATTCCGCGTACCGCACTCGGGGTGACGTTCCTGGTGACGGTGTTCGCGATCGGGATGGTCTACGAGTGGACCCACTACCTGGTCCACACCGACTACAAGGCCAAGCACGCCTTCTATCGGACTATCTACCGCAACCACCGGCTGCACCACTTCAAGAACGAGCACTACTGGTACGCGGTCACCAGCCCCGGCATCGCCGACCGCGTACTCGGCACCTATCCCGACCCGCAGAGCGTCCCGAACTCGCCGACGGCCAAGAACCTCTACGCGGCCGGCTAGCCCCCGCCGAGCTTCTTGTAGACCGCACCGACGATCGGCGTCACGATTGCCCGCGGCGCGTAGCCGCTGGCCACCGACATCGCCTTGGAGGTCACCCCCGGCACCACCCGCATCTTGTTGTTCTCCAACCCGTCCAGCGACAGCTGCGCGGTGTGCTCGACGGAGATCCACAGGAAATCCGGGATCAGCCGGTCGACCAGCGAAGCCTCGTCGGGGTCGGGCATCTCGGTGCGCACCGGCCCCGGGGCGAGCAGCGTCACGTGCACGCCGGTTTTCTTCAATTCCCCGCGTAGCGACTCGCTGAAGGTGTTGGCGAACGCCTTACTCGCCGCGTAGGTGGCGTTGTTGGGGATCGGTGAGTTGCCCGCGGCCGAACCCGAGATGAGGATGCCGCCGGCGTTGCGGGACAGCATGCCGGGCAGCACCGCCAGCACCAGATCGTGCACCCCGAGCACGTTGAGTTGGACCTGAGCCCGCTCCGCCTCCGGGTCGAGTTTGGCCACCGGACCGAACGTCGCGGTGCCGGCGTTGGCGCACAGGATCGAGATGTTCCGCCGGCACAGTTCGCCGGCCAGTTCCGCGCGCTGCGCCGGTTCGGCCAGGTCGACCGCGCGGACCTCCGCGATCACGCCGTAGCGTTCTCGCAGGCGTCCGGCGAGTGCTTCGAGCACTTCGCCGCGTCGGGCGGTGACGATCAGGTTGTGTCCGCGAACGGCGAGTTCGGTGGCCAGGGCCTCGCCGATGCCCTGCGAGGCACCGGTGACGACGGCCCGGGCGTCCGGGGAGGGGGCGGGGACTGGCATGCGGCCATCGTAGGGGTCTGGATAGGGTGACTCGCATGAGCAGTCCCGGCCCGGGGGTGCCGCGATCGAGAATCGCCGCGTGGGCACTCTGGGACTGCGGGGCCACCGGTCTCAACGCGGTCGTCGTGACCTTCGTGTTCTCCGTCTATCTGACCGACACCGTGGGGCGCGACGTCGGCGGTGACACGTCGCCAGCCAGCTCGTTGGGCCGGGCGATGACGCTGGCCGGGGTGATGGTCGCCCTGCTGGCTCCGCTGACCGGCGTCCTGGTCCAGGCGCCGCATCGGCGGCGGGTGGCGGTGGCGACGCTGACCGCCCTGGCGGCGGCCACCACCGCCGCGATGAGCCTGATCCGCGCCGATCCGCGTTACCTGGTGCCAGGCCTGGTCCTGCTCGCGCTAGCGGCAGCCTCCACCGACCTGGCCAGCGTTCCCTACAACGCGATGCTGCGCCAGGTGTCGACGCCGGCGAACGCCGGACGTATCTCGGGGATGGGCCTGGCAGCGGGCTACGTCGGCAGTGTCTCGCTGCTGCTGCTGGTCTACCTGGGCTTCATCCAGGGGGAGGGTCCGCGGCGCGGCCTGCTGGAGTTGGCCGCCGCCGACGGCCAGAACGTTCGCGCCTCGATGCTGCTGGCCGCCGCCTGGATGCTCGCTTTCGGGTTGCCCTTGCTGGTGGTCGGCCGCAGTCTGTCCGGGCCCGTCGAACCGGCCGATCCGCCGGGCATTCTCGGTGGCTACCGGCAGTTGTGGGCCGACCTGCGCTCGGAGTGGCGACGCGACCGCAACCTCGTCTACTACCTGTTCGTCAGTGCCGTGTTCCGCGACGGCCTGACCGGGGTGTTCGCCTTCGGTGCCGTGCTGGGCGTGACGGTCTATGGCATCTCCCAGGCCGACGTGCTGATCTTCGGCATCGTCGCCTCCACGGTCGCCGCACTGGGGGCCGTCGCCGGTGGCCGCCTCGACGACCGCGTCGGGGCCAAGCCGGTGATCGTGGCCTCGTTGAGCGCCATGATCTTGGTCGGCCTCGCCCTGCTGGCGTCCTCCGGGCCGCTCGCGTTCTGGGTGTGCGGGTTGCTGCTGTGCCTGTTCGTCGGGCCCATCCTGTCCGCGGCCCGCGCCCTGCTGCTGCGGATGACCGGCGAAGGCAAGGAGGGCGTGGTCTTCGGCCTCTACACCACCACCGGCCGCGCGGTGGCGTTCCTGGCGCCGTGGCTGTTCTTCGTCTTCGTCGACCTGTTCGACGCCGACCGCGCCGGACTGGCGGGAATCTGTGTGGTGCTCGCGGCCGGCCTGGTCGGGATGCTGCTGGTGCGGGTGCCGGGTCGGAACCGAACGGTCGTCTAGGACAGCCCGGTACAGATGGTCAGCCCACGGCCGGTGCGCTGCCGGACCTGGGCGCCGTTGACCGACACGCTGCAGGTGACGTCGCGACCGACGTTGACGACGGCCACGCTGGCGGAGTTCTTGGCCGGAGCGGACAGGGCCACCTCCTTGCTCCACGGCAATGCCACGTTGAACTCGGTCTGCATGATCCCGCCGGTGTCGACGTAGGTGATGTTGATCGCCCGGCCCTCCCCGGTGACGCTGTAGACCACGGTGTCGGTGCCCACGGGCCCAGGCGTCGGGCTCTGGTCCGTCGGCTGCGGAACCGTCGTCGGGAAGGGCTGTGGCACCCGCCTGGGGGTGGTGGGGGAGGGCACCCGCGGCACGGTGGTGGCGCGCGGCGCTGTGGTGGTGGTGCTCGACGGCGACGCCGGGGCCACCACCGTCGACTCCCTCGAGGACGAGCTGACGATCACCAGTGCCAGCACCAGGCCGGCGACTAGAAGGACCGCGCCGGCCGCGGCGATCCACAGCCAGCGCGGGGACTTCGGCGGCGGCGGTGGGGGCGGCGGGGGATAGCCCTGCGTGTAGGGCGCACCCTGCTGCCAGTAGGCGGGCAGCTGCTGGGTCGGCTGGTTCACCTGCGCGCCGTAGCCCGGCCCGTAGTAGGTCGGACCCCAGGACTGCCCCGGATACTGACCGGAGTAGGCGGGGTCGGTGTTGGGCGGATACTCGCTGTCCGGTTGCGTCGGGTCCGACCATTCCGGCCGCCGTGGATCGCTCATGCCCGCCTCACCCCAAGCAGGCTACCGGCTTTCAGCCCAGTGCCGGTGCGGGGCGCGGCGCGGTGACCGACAGCGCCGCGACCGTCATGGCGCGCAGCACGGCGCGGGACTGGTCCGAACCGGGCGCGCGGATGCTGTGCGGGGTGGAGTTGAGCAACCCGAAGGCCGCGTGCGCCATCACCCTGGCCCGGGCCTCATCGAGTCCGGGATGCACGTCCCGCAGCACCTCGACCCAGATCTCGACATAGCGCCGCTGGGCCCGGCGTACCTGACGCTGCGCCGCCGCCGGAAGATTTGCCAGGTCGCGGTCCTGGATGCGGATCAGGCTCGGTTCGCCGAGGGCGAAATCCAGATGGAAGTCGATCAAACCCTCCAGGGCGGCCGCGGCGTCCTCGGCTCGGTCCACCACCGCCTGCCCGCCGGCGAGCAACCGGGCGCTCACCCCCACCAGTAGTTCGACCAGCAGCGCCTCCTTACCCGCGAAGTGCCGGTAGATGGCCGGGCCGCTGACACCGGCGGCCGCGCCGATGTCCTCGAGGCGCACGGCCAGGAATCCCCGCTCGGCGATCAACTGCTCGGCCGCGGCCAGCAGCTGGGATCGGCGGTCGGACTTCTGTCGGCCGCGCTGGGTGAGTGCTGTCACGAGAACCCTTCCCCCATTACCGCCCAGCGGTGGTTTTGCGTTAATCTCCACTAACCTAACAGTTAGTCGTCGTTAACCGAAGGTGAGTTCATGGCATCACCCGCCGCCAACCGCGAGGCGCATTTGCGGCTGGTCGACCAGCTGCGCGAGAAACTGGCCGCCGCGGCACAGGGCGGCCCGGAGCGCTCCCGGGTGCGCCATGTCGAACGCGGCAAGCTGCTGCCCCGGGACCGCGTGGACGGTCTGCTCGACCCGGGAAGCCCGCTGCTGGAGGTCGCCCCGCTGGCCGCTGACGGCATGTACGGCGACGACTGTCCGGCGGCCGGGATCATCGCCGGGATCGGCCGGGTCTCGGGCCGGGAGTGCATGATCGTCGCCAACGACGCCACCGTCAAAGGCGGCACCTACTACCCGATTTCGGTCAAGAAGCACCTGCGCGCCCAGGAGATCGCCGCCCAGAACCGGCTGCCCTGCATCTATCTGGTGGACTCCGGCGGGGCGTTCCTGCCCCGCCAGGACGAGGTGTTCCCCGACCGCGACCACTTCGGCCGGATCTTCTACAACCAGGCCACCATGAGCGCCGCGGGCATCGCCCAAATCGCCGCGGTACTCGGCTCCTGCACCGCCGGCGGGGCCTATGTGCCGGCGATGAGCGATGAAGCGGTGATCGTGCGCAACCAGGGCACGATCTTCCTGGGCGGACCCCCGCTGGTGAAAGCGGCCACCGGCGAGGTGGTGACCGCCGAAGAACTCGGCGGCGGCGAACTGCACTCCAAGATCTCCGGTGTCACCGACCACCTCGCCCGCGACGATCGTGACGCGCTGGAGATCGTGCGACGCATCGTGGGCACCCTCGGACCGCGCAGCGCCCCGCCCTGGGAGGTGCGGCCCGTCGTCGATTCGATCGCCGACCAACGTGAGCTCTACGACGTCGTCCCGGTCGATGCCAAGGTGCCCTACGACGTGCACGAGGTGATCACTCGCATCGTCGACGGTGGCGAGTTCGACGAGTTCAAGGCCAACTACGGCACCACCCTGGTCACCGGTTTCGCCCACATCCACGGCCACCCCGTGGGGATCGTCGCCAACAACGGGGTGCTGTTCGGCGAATCCGCCGTCAAGGGAGCACATTTCATCCAGCTGTGCGACAAGCGCAAGGTTCCCCTGCTGTTCCTGCAGAACATCACCGGCTTCATGGTCGGCCGGGACTACGAGGCGGGCGGGATCGCCAAGCACGGCGCCAAAATGGTCACCGCGGTGGCCTGCGCCCGGGTACCCAAACTCACCGTGGTGATCGGAGGTTCGCACGGTGCGGGCAATTACTCGATGTGCGGACGGGCCTACTCGCCGAGGTTCCTGTGGATGTGGCCCAACGCCCGCATCTCGGTGATGGGCGGTGAGCAGGCCGCCTCGGTGCTGGCCACCGTGCGCGGCGAGATGACCCCAGAGGAGTCCGAGGTCTTCAAGGCCCCCATCCGCGCCCAGTATGAAGAGCAGGGCAACCCCTACTATTCGACGGCGCGGCTGTGGGACGACGGGGTGATCGACCCCGCCGACACCAGAACGGTTCTGGGTCTCGCGCTTTCGGTATGTGCCGGCGCCCCCCTCGAGCCCGTTTCCTACGGCGTATTCCGGATGTGACGATGACTCTCTTCGATACCGTTCTGGTGGCCAACCGCGGCGAGATCGCCGTCCGCGTCATCCGCACGCTGCGCGCCATGGGAATCCGCTCGGTCGCGGTCTACAGCGACGCCGACGCGGGCGCCCGCCACGTCGCAGAGGCCGACGTGGCCGTCCGCATCGGCCCGGCACCGGCGCGACAGAGCTATCTCGACATCGACGCGGTGGTCGGGGCGGCGGTGCGCACCGGCGCTCAGGCCGTCCACCCCGGTTACGGATTCCTCTCCGAGAACGCCGATTTCGCGGCGGCGCTCGCACACGCCGGACTGGTGTTCATCGGACCACCTGCGGCGGCGATCGCCACCATGGGCGACAAGATCGCCGCCAAGGCCGCGGTATCGGCATTCGGCGTGCCCGTCGTGCCGGGCATCGCCGAACCCGGGCTCTCCGATGCCGACTTGATCGCCGCCGCCGAGGGGATCGGCTTCCCGGTTCTGGTCAAGCCGTCAGCCGGCGGCGGCGGCAAGGGGATGCGGCGCGTCGACGTCGCGGGCGACCTTCCGGCCGCACTCGCCGCGGCGCGCCGCGAGGCAGGTGCGGCCTTCGGCGACGACACCCTATTTCTCGAGCGGTTCGTGTTGGCGCCCAGGCATATCGAGGTCCAGGTGCTCGCCGACGCGCAAGGCCACGTCCTGCACCTCGGCGAGCGGGAATGCAGTCTGCAGCGCCGCCATCAGAAGGTCGTCGAGGAGGCTCCCTCGCCGCTGCTCGACGCCGCCACCCGGGCCCGCATCGGTGCTGCGGCCTGCGACACCGCCCGCAGCGTCGACTACGTCGGCGCGGGCACCGTTGAGTTCATCGTTTCCGGCGACCATCCGGACGAGTTCTTCTTCATGGAGATGAACACCCGGCTTCAGGTCGAGCATCCGGTCACCGAGATGGTCACCGGGTGGGACCTCGTCGAGTGGCAGGTCCGCATCGCCGCCGGCGAGCGGCTGACGGCCGGTCAGGACGACATCGTCACGCGGGGTCATGCGGTCGAGGCCCGGGTTTACGCGGAGAATCCGGCCGCCGGCTTCCTGCCGACCGGCGGTCCGGTGCTGGGGCTGACCGAACCCGTCGGCTCCGGAATCCGGGTGGACTCCGGACTGTCGCCGGGCATGGTCATCGGCAGCGACTACGACCCGATGCTGTCCAAGGTCATCGCCCACGGTTGCGACCGCGCCGATGCGCTGCGGGCCCTGGACCGCGCATTGGCCGACACCGTGGTGCTCGGTGTGACCACCAATGTCGACTTCCTGCGGTTCGTGCTCTCCGATGACGACGTCGCGTCGGGTCGTCTGGACACCGGCCTTCTGGAGCGCCTGGACTACCGGCCCGCCGACCCCGGCGACGAGGCCCTGATCGCCGCGGCGGCTTACCGCTGGCTGCAGCGCTGGCCCGCCGCCCCGGCCGATCCCTGGCAGATCCCGTCCGGGTGGCGGATCGGTCAGCCCGCACCCACCACAGTCCGGCTGCGCTGCGCGGATCGGACCGACCACGTCCGGATCACCGGCGACCTGAGCGGTGCGCGGGTTCAGGTGGAGGACGGGCCCTCCCGGACGCTGGAAGCCGAGTGGTCCGAGCCCGAACTCACCGTGACCCTTGACGGTGTCCGGCGCACGTTCGCCGTCGCTGCCGCGGACCGCGAGATCTGGTTGGCCTTCGGCGGCCGGACCGTGCTGGTCGAGGAGGTCCGCGAATCACCGGTGCGGCCGGAAGACGACCTCGGCGGTGACGCCGAACTCACCAGCCCGATGCCCGGAGCGGTGGTGGCGGTGGGCGTTTCCGACGGCGAGCGGGTTGAGGCCGGAACGGTCGTCGTGGCGGTCGAGGCGATGAAAATGGAGCACTCGCTGCGCGCCCCGGTGGCCGGGGTGGCCGAACTACTCGTGCGGGTGGGCGACCAGGTCAAGGTCGGCCAGCCGCTGGCGCGAATCACTGTGAGAACGGGAGATACCGATGACTGAATTTCTTTCCACCGCAACCCTTCCCGACGAGTACGAGCAACTGGCGAAGACCGTCCGGGATTTCGCCCGCGAGGTCGTCGCGCCGGTGGCAGCCAAGCACGACGCGGAACACTCCTTCCCCTACGAGGTGGTTGCGGGTATGGCCGAGATGGGGTTGTTCGGCCTGCCGTTCCCCGAGGAGTACGGCGGCATGGGCGGCGACTACTTCGCGCTGTGCCTGGCGCTGGAGGAACTGGGCAAGGTCGACCAGAGCGTCGCCATCACCCTGGAGGCCGGTGTCTCCCTCGGCGCCATGCCGGTCTACCGGTTCGGTACCGAGGCCCAGAAACAGCACTGGCTGCCGGCCCTGACCAGTGGCGTCGCGCTGGGCGCCTTCGGGCTCACCGAAGCGGGCGGGGGAACCGACGCCGGTGCGACCAGGACCACCGCGCGCCTCGACGACGGGCACTGGGTCATCAACGGGTCCAAGCAGTTCATCACCAACTCCGGCACCGAGATCACCCGGCTGGTCACCGTCACCGCCGTGACCGGCACGGTGGGGGAGCGACGCGAGATCTCCTCGATCATGATCCCCGTTCCCACCGCCGGTTTCACGGTCGAGCCGTCCTACGACAAGGTCGGCTGGAACGCCTCCGACACCCACCCGCTGTCGTTCAGCGACGTCCGGGTGCCGGAGGAGAACCTGTTGGGCGAACGCGGCCGCGGCTACGCCAATTTCCTGCGGATCCTCGACGAGGGCCGCATCGCGATCGCCGCCCTGGCCACCGGCGCCGCGCAGGGCTGCGTGGACGAATGCGTCAAATACTCCTCGGAGCGAACCGCTTTCGGCAATCCGATCGGCCGTTACCAGGCCATCGAGTTCAAGATCGCCCGGATGGAGGCCCGCGCGCACGCCGCCCGCACCGCCTACTACGACGCCGCGGCGCTGATGCTGGCCGGCAAGCCGTTCAAGAAGCAGGCCGCCATCGCCAAACTCGTCGCCAGCGAGGCCGCGATGGACAACGCGCGCGACGCCACCCAGATCCACGGCGGCTACGGGTTCATGAACGAGTATCCGGTGGCCCGCCACTACCGGGACAGCAAGATCCTCGAGATCGGCGAGGGAACGACCGAGGTGCAGCTGATGCTGATCGCCCGGGAGCTCGGCCTGGGCTGAGCCTTGGTTATTCCTTGATACAGCGAAAGCCGATGTGGCTCATACCGCTGTCGACCATCTGCGGCCGCCGGGCTGCGGGACGGTAGCGCAGGCAGTAGTTGTCCGCGCACAGGAACGAGCCGCCCTTGATGACCCGGCGCGGCACCGCGAACTGTGGCTGTGCCGGGTCGTAGCTGCCCGCCTCGCAGCAGGGGTCGCCGGCGCGGGTGTCCGCGTACCAGTCGGTGGTCCACTCCCAAACATTGCCAGCCATGTCGAACAGGCCGTAGGCGTTCGGCGGGAAACTACCCACCGGCGTCGTACGCCCGTATCCGGCCTCCGGACGCCAGGGAAAGTCGCCATGCCAGTAGTTGGCCAGCCTTTCCCCCTCGGCCTCGGGCTGGTCACCCCAGGTGTAGGTGGTGTGATCGAGTCCACCGCGGGCGGCGGTCTCCCACTGCGCCTCGGTGGGCAGTGCCAATCCGGCCCAATCGGCGTACGCGGCCGCATCCTCGAACGCGACATGAACCACCGGGTGCTCCGCCCGGGCGGCGATAGACGAACCCGGCCCGATCGGGTGCCGCCAGGACGCGCCGGGCGTCCACGTCCACCACTGACTGAGATGGCGCAGGTCGACCGGTCCGCTGGTGCGGCGGAAGACCAACGAGCCGGGCTGGAGGTTCTCCGGCGGCGCCCCGGGGAAGTCGGCCGGGTTCAGCGGGCGTTCGGCCACTGTCACGTAGCCGGTGGCGTCAACGAATTCGGCGAATCGGGTATTGGTCACCTGGTGGGCCTGAATGAAGAATCCGGCGACGGTAACCGGTCGGGCGGGGGCCTCCTCGGGGTAGTGGTCGTCGGAGCCGAGGATCGCCGTTTGAGCCGGGATCCAGACCAGGTCGTCGGTCATTCAAACACCGAGCGCCAGTCGTCGCTGATACTCGCCACTGTCCAGCCCCGCTCTGCCGCGGTGTCCAGGGCACGTTCTGCCCCTGCGGTGTAGGCGAATTCGCGGGCGTCGTCGTCGTGGCGGATCAGCATGCTCATCGACGGACCCCTCGACGCCGCGGCGAACTCGAGCATCTCGATGTCGCCGTTGGAGTTTCCGGCGGCGAAGATCGGCCGACGTCCGGCCCGCCCCCAGATTCGCACCGCCTTGGCCGGGCCGTCGTTGAGAAACTCCGGGCGCGCGGTCGTCAATAGATGGCCGTCGACGAAGTCCAGCCCGACCGAACTCCCGATCACCCGCTCCGGGGGCACCCCGTACATTGCCGGTGTCACCGGTCGCATGAAGTCACGGCCGCCACCGGAAGCGATGTAGTTGGTGAAGCCCGCGGCCTCCAGGTAGCGCAGCAACTCCACCATGGGTACGTATCCGCAGGCGGTGTAGGGGCGACGCAGCACCGGGTGCTCGGCCGTGGCGAAGAACTCCCGCACCAACTCTGCGTGCCGTTCGACGGTGATCCCCTGGAACGCCGAGAAAACGGCGCCGGCAAGCGCTTCCAGCTGGGAATCGTCGCCGTCATAGTGCTTGACCAACGCCTTGCCGAACCAGCCGAGATCGCCGGCTATCGCCGCCGCGTAGGGCTCCTTCTCGGCCAGTGAGGGATCGGACGTCGCGAGTTCGGCCAGCCGACGCACCAGGAAGTCCAGTTGTACGTAGGCCGGTTTCTCTGCCCAGAGGGTTCCGTCGTTGTCGAACACCGCCAAGCGTTCCTCGGGCGGTACATAGTTCGAGCCCGGGGTGGTGACACGGCCGACGAAGTCGATGATCGCTGACTTCGTCGGCCCGTCGTTCCAGTGCGCTAGTGCGGCCGCGCTCATCCGCCCATGGTCTCGGAGAACTTCTTCAGTTTCTCGACCGCGGCGGTGATGGTGAAGGAGGCCGGTTCGCTGCGTGGCGGGAATTCCTTGAAGGTGTCGAGGAACTGGAGCACCAAAGCGTTTCCGTAGAGCGCAATGAAGATGTTCTCCAGGACCCAGTCCCAGTAGCTGTTGGAGGTGACGTCGGCCCGCTCGAACGGGTCGGTGCGCAGGTTGAAGATCTTCGGTGCGCGCAATTCGGTGAACGGCTCGAACCAGATCTGCAACGTCCCCTGACAGCGCTGCTCCAGGAAGACGATTTTCCAGTTCTCGTAACGCAGTCCGAGCACGTCGCAGTCGTCGGAGAAGTAGATCAACCCGCGTCGGGGGCTCTTGTCCTCCTCGCCGGTCAGGTAGGGCAGCAGGTTGTAGCCGTCGATGTGGACGTGATAAGTGCGGTCACCGATCGTGTGCCCCTGCTTGAGCTTGGTGACGATGTCCGGTTCCCCGGCTGCAGCCAGGAAGGTGGGAAGCCAATCGTGATGCTGGACAATCTCGTTCGACACCACCCCGGCCGGGATCCGTCCCGGCCAGCGGATCATCTCCGGCACTCGGAAGGCACCTTCCCAGCCGGTGTTCTTCTCGCTGCGGAACGGGGTGGTCGCGCCGTCCGGCCAGCTGTTGGCGTGCGGTCCGTTGTCGGTGGAGTAGATGACGATGGTGTCGTCGTTGAGGCCGAGTTCATCGATGCAGTCCAGCAACCGGCCCACGTGTCCGTCGTGGTCGATCATGGTGTCGTGGTACTGCGACTGCCACCGTCCGGACTGGCCCACGCTCTCCGGTTTGGTGTGGGTCCTGAAGTGCATGTGGGTGGTGTTCATCCACACGAAGAACGGGGTGTCGGCCTCGTGCTGGCGCTTGATGAAATCGATTGCCGCGGAGGTCGTCTCGTCGTCGATGGTCTCCATGCGCTTGCGGGTCAGCGGCCCGGTGTCCTCGATGCGTTGCCGGCCGACCGGCCCGTAGCGTTCGTCGACCTCGTCTGAGGCCTCCTCGGTCGCCCACGAGTGGATGACCCCCCGCGGCAGCATCATCGCGCGCAGCCGTGGTGCCTCTTCTTCGGTGGGGTAGTTGGGGTTCTCCGGCTCCTCCTCGGCGTTGAGGTGGTAGAGGTTGCCGAAGAACTCATCGAAACCGTGCGCGGTCGGCAGGTGCTTGTTCAGGTCGCCGAGGTGGTTCTTGCCGAATTGTCCCGTGGCGTAGCCGAGGGGTTTGAGAAGTTCGGCGATGGTCGGGTCCTCCTCGGAGAGGCCGACGTCCACGCCGGGCATACCCACCTTGGACAGCCCGGTGCGGTACACGCTCTGTCCGGTGATGAAGGAGGACCGGCCGGCGGTGCAGCTCTGCTCGCCATAGGAGTCGGTGAACCGCATCCCCTCGGCGGCGATCCGGTCGATATTGGGGGTTCGGTATCCCATTAGGCCGTCGCTGTAGCAGCTCAGATTGGTGATTCCGATGTCATCGCCCCAGATGACCAGGATGTTCGGTTTGCGTGTGGACATGGCTCCCTTGTGGTCGGCGCGGATGACTTCGACCTTAGACCGGTGTGGACTTCGGGCGGCGGGGTTGACGCCGGGTTTTTCTCGGGGGGGCGTTCCGACGGAGTGTTCTGCTAGGATCGAACATATGTTCGATATGTTGATGGAGTTTGACCCGGCTGGCGACGAGTCGTCGCTGGTCGAGGGCATTACCGCACTGGAGCGGCTGAAGGCTGCGGCGGCCGCTCGTCAGGCTCGCCTTTCGGCAGCCCTGGACACCGCGCGGCGCACCGCCGAGGCGGCCGCCGGGGTGCCGGCGGCGCGGCGTGGCAGGGGTGTGGCTGCCGAAGTGGCCCTAGCCCGGCGGGACTCGCCGGCTCGCGGCGGGCGTCATCTGGGCATGGCCAAGGCCCTGGTGCACGAGATGCCGCACACTCTCGCCGCCCTGGAGGCCGGCGCACTCTCCGAGTGGCGGGCCACCATCTTGGTCCGCGAGTCGGCCTGTCTGGACGTCGAGGACCGGGGGCGGCTGGACGCCGAACTGTGCTCGGATCCTGCCGGTCTCGAGGGCGTGGGTGACGCGGCGCTGGCTGCCGCTGCCAAGGCGGTTGCCTACCGGCTCGATCCGCACGCGGTGGTGGACCGGGCTTCGCGCGCCCAGCAGGACCGGACCGTCACCATCCGCCCGGCGCCCGACACCATGACCTACGTCACCGCACTGCTGCCGGTCGCCCAGGGGGTGTCGGTGTACGCCGCGCTCAAGCGGGCGGCCGACACCTGCTGTGACGGCCGGTCCCGCGGTCAGGTCATGGCCGACACCCTCGTCGGTCGGGTGACCGGACGGGATGCCGCAGAGGCGGTTCCGGTTGCCGTGAACCTGGTGATCTCCGATCAGGTGCTGCTCGGGGCGGAGGAGGGGGCGGCCGCGGTCCTCGGCTACGGGTCGGTCCCCTCGGCGGTGGCCCGCAACCTCATCACCCGCGCCGTGGAAGACCCGGCATCGCTGGCCACCCTTCGGCGGCTTTATGCGACACCCGCCACGGGGGCATTGGTCGCCATGGACTCGCGGGCACGGACCTTCCCGAAAGGTCTCGCCCTGTTCATCGGGCTGCGCGATCAGCGGTGCCGAACGCCCTATTGCGACGCCCCCATCCGGCACAGCGACCACGCGTTACCGCACCGCCGGGGCGGAGCGACCAGCGCGGCGAACGGACTGGGTCTGTGCGAACGGTGCAACTACACCAAAGAGGTGCCCGGTTGGACGGTTGTCACGCAGTCCGATGAAAACGGAAGGCACACCGCCGGATTCACCACGCCGACCAACCATGAGTATCACTGCATGGCCCCGCCGCCGCCGGGCACTCCGCGGACGCCGATGAGCGAGATCGAGGTGTGGCTGAACAACAGGCTCGCGGCCTGAGGTTCACCGCTTCCGGGCGGCCGCCAGGCGGGCCCTGAACTCGGGCGAC
>JAGQTO010000438.1 GCA_020439025.1 Mycobacterium sp.
CCGCAGGGCCCACCCCCACAGGGCCCACCCCCACAGGGCCCACCCCCACAGGGCCCGCCGCCGCATGGCTATCACGCGCCGCCCACTGCGCAGATTCCGCCACCCCAACCCGCCGCGACCGCCGGTGGGCCGCCGCAGCCCGACGAGGCCCCCCGCCGCGGGCTGCGCGCGGATCCGGTCTCGGCGCTGCTCGTCGTGGTCATCGTGGTGGCGGTCGGTATCGCCGCTCTGCTGGGCGGGGAGATCTACGCCCGCCACCGGGCCGACACCATCGTCGCCAAGGCCGTCAGCTGTGTGGTGGAGGACGGCGCGACCGCATCCTTCGGCCCGCGGCCGTTCCTGCTGCAGCACTTCACCCACAGCTACCGGGACATGTCGGTGGAGACCGCCGGCAACAGGATCCGCGAGGCCAAGGGCATGAAGCTCAAGTTGCTGCTCGACGACGTCCGGATCAACCCCACCGCCGAATCGGCGGGCACGCTCGGCTCCCTGGACGCCGACGTGACGTGGTCGGCTCAGGGCATCAAGGACACGGTTCAGGGCATCATCCCGGTGCTGGGAAACCTGGTCAGCGGGGTGACTCCGGACCCGTCCACCGGCACCCTGGAACTGGAGGGCCCGCTGGGCACGGTGACGATCCTGCCGCAAGTCGCCGACGGCGGGCTGTCACTGCAAGTGGTGAAGGTGACCGGACTCGGGTTCACGCTTCCGCGGGAGACGGTGCAGCCCGCCCTGGACGCATTCACCTCGACGCTGACGGCGAATCTGCCGATGGGCATCCACGCCGACAGCGTGTCGGTCACCGACACCGGTGTCAGCGCCAAGTTCATCACCCGCGACGCGACAATCCCCAACGGCGCGCAGGATCCCTGCTTCGCAGGGATCTGAGTGGGTGAGATTCCCCGAGCAACCCCGAACCGGTCGATCGGGAATTGGCTGCTAACCCTTCTCAGGGCCGCCGGGGTTGCAGCCGGCCAGCAGCATGGTGTTCTCATCGACGGTTGGACGCCACGGTTCCAGATCCCAGCTGGTCTTGCCCGGTTTGGCGAACTCGGCGAAGCGCCAGTGACACAAGAACTGTGATCGCATCCCCGGGGTGTCGGCGTCCGGCGCCAGCGCCAGCACCTCGCCCCACGCTTCATCGGTCTGCGCAGGGGTCTTGCCCAACTCACCGGCAAGCTCACGGCCAGCCTCGCTAGGGTAAACCCGTAAGGTCGGCAAGCCGTTGTAACTCACCCAGGCGACCCGTTCGACGTAGGGCGGCTCGGTGTCCTCATCCGCCCGCGCCAAAGGCACCCAGGCCATCCCGGAGATAACGAGGGCCGTGACGGCGGGTACCAGCTTCATCAGATCCAACCTCGTCAGCGGGATTTTCCCTGGACTTCGAGCAGTTTCGGCCGTACGTCGACAAGATAGACGCCGGTGGCCACCGCGGCGATCACCACGCCCATGATGCCAAGGACCCACGAGAGCAGCGCGGAGGCGCCGAGGATGACCATCCACACCGGTTTGGTCAGCTTGTCGACGGCGGTGTAGGCGTCCGGCCGCTGCATGGC
>JAGQTO010000164.1 GCA_020439025.1 Mycobacterium sp.
CAAAGTGAGTCCGGGGGTGGGATGGTGAACCGGGGCGGACTGGTGATCGGCGTGGTGTTCGGCGCGGCCGTCGACCACAATGACCCCGGCTTCGTCATGACCACCAACGAGGTGTCCCGCCAACTGGCCAAGATCGGCAATACGGCGAAGGTGCCCACCGGGGCCTGCGTCAACGGGTGATCGGTTACCGGAGTCCGAGGTTCATAGGGCGCTGAGGTTCATAGGGCGCTGAGGAATCGCTGCAGCCGTGCGTTGACCTCGGCCGGCGCTTCCTCGTGGGCGTAATGACCTGCCCCGGGTACCTCGGCGAACCGGCCCCCGGGGGCGAAGCGCCTACTGCGTTCCACCGGGTCGGCCAGGACGTAGGGATCGCCTTCGCCGCGCAGGTGCAGCAGCGGAACCTCGATGCGGCGGTTCATCAGCTTCATGAATCGCCGCCCCTCGTTGCGGAACTGGCTTCGTACAGCCCAGCGCTGGTATTCCAGCGCTGAGTGGGCCGCTGACGGGATCTGGATGGCCTGGCGCAGATGTCCGATGGTCTCGAGGAAGTCGTCGCCGGCTTGCCAGGCGGCCGATGCCCGGGCGCGGACCAGATGCTCGATCCCATTCGCATCGTCGCGGGTCAGCTCGCGCTCCGGCAGTCGTGGAACCTGATAGCGCAGCAGCGTGGGCAGCAGCGCACGGCCCTGTTCACGGTCTCTCAGGGCGGAGGCCCGCAACGCCGCGGGGTGCGGTGAGCTGATCAAGGCGATCGCCCGCACCACCCGCGAGTGCAGCACCGCGGTGGCCCAGCAGACCAGGCCGCCGTCGGCGTGGCCGACCAGCGTGGCCGAGGTGTGGCCCAGCGCGCGCACCAGGCCCGCGGTGTCTCCTGCCAGGGTCCAGCCGTCATAACCGCGTGGGGGTTTGTCGCTGCCGCCGTAACCGCGGAGGTCCACCGACACCAGCCGGGCACCCGACAAGCCGCGTAGCTGGTGGCGCCACGACCACCAGAAGGAGCCGAAACCGTGCATCAGAAGCACCAGTGGACGTGCGCTGAGAGGGGTGTCGTCGCCCGGCCCGGCCAATGCCTCGACGCACTGGAACCGGATTCCGTTGGCGTGGACGTCGAGGTGACGCCAGGGACCCGCGATGCGGGTGACCGACGGGTCCGGTCGCGCCATTACCAGCCCGATGGATCGGTGGGTGCCGGGTCCGATGCCGCGGGTTGCGGGGCCGGCTTTGCCGGAGCGGTGCCGGAAATCGTGCTCTGGGCGGGGGCGGCCACGCCCATGGCCTTGTTGATTCCCGGGGTGAGCGCGGCGGTGGTCTCCTTGACGGATTCGATCGTCTGCTGCGGACCCCGGATGCGGCGCACCTTCACGTAGCCCAGCAGGGCGAAGACGGCGGTTACCGCGATCATCAGAAGGAAGACGACGAGGAATGCTGCCCAGCGGTAGAGCCAGTTGTCGAGCAACTCGGCGAGGAAGAAGAACATGAAGAAGGTCGAGTAGAGCAGCACTACCAGGGCCAGGATGAAGAAGACGCTGCCGGTGAGGCCTTTGCGCACATCGCGGGTGATCTCAGCCTTGGCCAATTCGACCTCCGCGCGCACCAGCGTCGACACCTGGGTCGTTGCGTCTTTGACCAGGTCGCCGATGGAGGGATCGGCGGGCATCGCGTGGGGGTCCACCAGCGGAATCGAGGTGATCGAGTTGGGTACCCCGTTCTTGCGATCCCGATTGCTCACGGCGCTCCTCCAGCGGTCGGTGTAGTCGGGAGTTCATGTTGCCATGCCGGACTCGCCGCCGGGCGGCAGTCCGCTGTTACGGGAGTTACTGGTGGGGCCAAGTTAAACTTGATTGTCAGGTGGGGAAAGGCGATGGAGGTTCCAGTGATCAGTCCACTTCGTGCGCGGCGCACGGTGGGTGCGGCACTGCTGGCGGTTGCGGCTCTGCTGCCCGCATCGGCGATCGCCGGCGCCGACGACAGGGTGACCATCGGTGGCGGCGCCGGCATCGTGATCGACACCGACACCTACTGCACGCTGACCGCCATCGGCAATGACAAGACCGGCGCGCTGATCGGCTTCACCTCTGCGCACTGTGGCGGACCGGGCGCCCAGGTGTCGGCCGAGGGCGCCGAGGGCCAGGGGGTCATCGGGACCATGGTCGCCGGCAATGACGGTTTGGACTACGCGGTGATCCGGTTCGATCCGGCGAAGGTCAGGCCGGTGTCGAACTGGAACGGATTCAAGATCGACGGTATCGGACCCGACCCGTCCTTCGGTCAGGTTGCCTGCAAACTTGGTCGGACGACCGGTTACTCCTGCGGTGTGACCTGGGGGCCGGGTGAGGAACCGGGAACCATCGTCAATCAGGTATGCGGCCAGCCCGGCGACTCCGGCGCGCCGGTGACGGTGAACAACAAGCTGGTCGGAATGATCCACGGCGCCTTCACCGAAGGCCTGCCCACCTGCATCATCAAATACATCCCGCTGCACACGCCGGCGGTGACGATGTCGATCAACTCGATCCTGGCGGACCTGGCGGCCAAGGACCGTCCGGGCGCCGGCTTCGTTCCGACGTCGAGTCCGGCACCGGGACCGGCCTGAGACTCAGTTCGCCTTGCTTGCGCGAATGGCCTGGAAGACGGTCGGGTCGAGCAACGTCGAAGTGTCGCCGAGTTCCCGGCCCTCCGCGACGTCGCGCAACAGTCGGCGCATGATCTTGCCGCTCCGGGTCTTGGGAAGCTCGGGGACCACGTGAATTTCGCGAGGCTTGGCGATCGGCGAGATCTCCCGGGCCACCTCGGCGCGCAGCTCATCGACCATGTCTGCGGTCGGCATGGCGGCGTGGTGTTCCTTGAGGATGACGAACGCGCAGATCGCCTGACCGGTCTGATCGTCAGAGGCCCCGACCACGGCGGCCTCGGCCACTCCCGCATGGCCCACCAGCGCCGACTCCACCTCGGCGGTGGAGATCCGGTGGCCGGAAACGTTCATCACGTCGTCGATGCGGCCGAGCACCCACACCTCCCCGTCGCTGCCGTAACGGGCGCCGTCGCCGGCGAAATACCAGCCCTCTTCGCCGAACCGTGACCAGTAGGTCTCCACGAAGCGCTCCGGGTCGCCCCAGATCCCGCGGAGCATGGAGGGCCACGGCTTGTCCAGCACCAGGTAGCCGGTGACGTGTTCACCGTGCTCGCTGGCGGGCTGCAACTCGACGCCGTTGTCGTCGACGATTTTCGCCGAGATGCCCGGCAGCGGCCGCATCGCCGAACCCGGCTTACAGGTCGTCACGCCGGGAAGCGGGGAGATCATCGCCGCCCCGGTCTCGGTTTGCCACCAGGTGTCCACGATGGGAACACGGTCGCCGCCGAACACCAGCCGGTACCACCGCCACGCCTCGGGGTTGATCGGCTCGCCGACCGATCCCAGCAGCCGAAGGCTGGACAGGTCGTGTTGGAAGGCCAATTCCCGGCCCCACTTCATGAAGGTGCGAACCAGGGTGGGCGCCGTGTAATAGATGGTGACACCGTACTTTTCGATCACCTGGAAATGCCGGTGCTCGTCGGGGGAGGCGGGGGTCCCCTCGTAGACCACCTGGCTCGCGCCGTTGGACAGCGGCCCGTAGACGATGTAGGTGTGCCCGGTCACCCATCCGATGTCGGCGGTGCACCAGTAGACATCGGTCTCGGGCTTGATGTCGAAAACGTAGTTGTGGGTGTAGGAGGCCTGCGTCAGGTATCCGCCTGAGGTGTGCATGATGCCCTTGGGCTTGCCGGTGGTACCCGAGGTGTAGAGCAGGAACAGCGGTTGCTCGGCGTCGAAGGCCTCCGGGGTGTGATCCGGCGATGCCTTCTCGACGGTGTCGTGCCACCACAGGTCGCGGCCGTCGGTCCAGTCCACGTCGATTCCGGTTCGCCGAACCACCAGAACGTTTTTCACCGAGGGCTGGTTGGCGACCGCCTCGTCGACGGCGGCCTTCAGCGACACCGCCTTTCCTCGCCGGTATTGCCCGTCGGTGGTGATCACCAGCTTGGCCTGAGCGTCCTCCACCCGGGCTCGCAACGCCGACGCCGAGAAACCGCCGAAGACCACCGAGTGCATGATGCCCAGCCGAGCACAGGCGAGCATCGCCACGATCGCCTCGGGCACCATCGGCATGTAAATGGCCACCCGGTCGCCCGCAACCAGACCGAGCTCCGTCAGCGTGTTGGCCGCCCTGCACACCTCATCCTTGAGCTGGGCGTAGGTGATGGTCCGCTCGTCCCCGACCGGTTCGCCCTCCCAGTGGATGGCGACGCGGTCTCCGTTGCCGGCCTCGACATGGCGGTCGACGCAGTTGTAGGCCACATTGAGTCGACCCCCGACGAACCACTTCGCGACCGGAGCCCCAGACCAGTCGAGCACCTCGGTGAACGGAGTGTCCCAATGCAGCCGTTCGGCCTGCGTGGCCCAGAAGGCCAGCCGGTCGGCCTCGGCCGCATCGTAGAGATCCGCCGTCGCGTTGGCGGCGGCGGCGAATCCGGCAGGGGGCGGATAGTGGGCCGGAACGTCGTTCTGCTCCTCGGTCATAGACGAAGCGTAGTCATTTCGCACCCGCCGCGGCGCCGGGTCGTTCGCCCGGTTAGCGTGACCGTTCGTGAACACCGGCGGCCCTCGCGACCTGCTCGCGCCATTGCTGGGTCTGCCCGGGGTCGCCGACGCCGCAGAGGCCGCGCGGGTGGCGCTCGGCAAGGCCCATCGCCACCGCGCAAACTTGCGGAACTGGCCGGTCACGGCGGCCGAGTCCGCGGTCCGCGGCGCCAGGTCCTCCTCGGTGCTCGACGGTGGCGGGGTGGACCTCGGCGCCGATTCCGGTCCGGATGACCCGGTGCTGGCCGGTGCGTTGCGGGTTGGGCAGGCGCTCGAAGGCGGTTCCACCAGCATCGTCGGGGTGTGGCAACGCGCCCCGCTGCAGGCTCTGGCGCGGCTGCATGCCCTGGCCGCCGCTGATCTGGTCGACGACGAGCGACTGGGCCGGCCCCGGCAGCTTCCCGAGGTGGTGGCCCGCCTTGACCTCCTGACCCGGTTGGTGGGCGGTGGCAGTTCGGTTCCCGCGCCGCTGCTCGCGGCCGTCGCCCACGGTGAACTGCTGACCCTGGCGCCGTTCGGTAGCGCCGACGGCGTTGTCGCCCGGGGCGTTTCGCGGCTGGTCTCCGTTGCATCGGGTCTGGATCCGCACGGACTCGGGGTGCCTGAGGTCTATTGGATGCGTAGAGCAGAAGAGTACGACTCCGCGGCTGCGGCCTTCGCCAGTGGCGAGCCCGAGGGCGTCGGCGCGTGGATCCTGCTGTGCTGCCGCGGGTTGGAAGACGGTGCGCGAGAGGCACTCTCGATCGCCGAGTCGGCCTCCGGCTGAGGGATTTATCGCTGACATACGAAGCGGGCGGCGCTCCGAAACGTGTTCGGCTCGCCGCCCGCTAGCACGGTTGCCGGGTTACCAGGCGTGCTGGGTGGGTTGTGTGGGTCGGCCTCGGCGATCCTTCGCTGCGCTGCGGATGCGACTCTGCCCAAAGAGAAGCAAATCCACTCGCTCTGCTCAAGTACGCAGGCCCACAACACTTCTGCCATATCGCGGCGTGCTCCGCGTGGGTGCCCGGAACCGTGCTGGGTCGCTTGGTTCGGGAGGTAGAACCTTCTCTTCCGGTCCTGCCTTGGCCTTGCCAAGCTTCCGTGATTCTTTTGTACTACGTGACGACTGTCACAGCAAGGGGTAATCGGCAACAGTTCGGACAATCTCAAAAAGTGGAGCTCTCCAACGCGGGCGCGGGGCCTGTGTGAGGGCTTCGGAGGTCTCGATCCTCGGGTCCCGGGTGGGCGGTGGCTGCACCCAAGCGTTACCCCGCCGTCCCGGCGAAGCGGTTCTTATCGGGATCAAATAACGCCGAGGTCATCTGCGGCGTCACCCCGGTTTGGGTCCGCCACCCGCCGTCGGCGGAAAATGGCAGTTCAGGACACCTGACCGAGACTGCAGGTTCACAGGAAAAACCTGGTTTTGAGTTTGGTGTGGCACTTGCGTCAGACCGGCTTGTCGTGTGTATAGTGAGCATCACTCGGCTTATGCCGAGCGTGCATCAGCCCGACCCCCCGGGGCTGATGCACGACGACCCTCGCCTCCTCCCCCCCTGGCGAGGGTCGTCCCTTTTGTGCACCAATTCGGTTCTATCCACAGTCCCCCGCTGGGTGACTCGCCACAGTTGGGCGATCCCGTCAGCGTTGGCGCCATGAGTGCCACCCCGCCCACCGTCCTGACCATGGTCGACGACCCCGAGTTGGCCCTGAGCGCTGAGCGCATCGTGGCGGCGGTCAGCGCGCGGGTAGCCAGGGCGCAGCTCCCGGCTCGGCAGGGCTGGCTCGCCGCTGCGGCCGTGGTCGTGGACGAGGCCGGGGCGCGTCGCTGTGTGGAAGCCGACATGCCCCGCCGTGACGGGGTAGCGCTGATCGCGCCGGACCGGTCTTCGGAAACTGCTTGGTCGGCGGCGATAGATGTTGGCGCTCAATGTGTTTGCGCGCTTCCCAGCCAGGAATCCGAACTGATTCGTCACCTGGCCGAGAACACCGAGTCTGGTGCCGCGGGAGTCCATCGTGGTCGGGTCATCGCGGTTGCCGCCGGCCCCGGCGGCGGGGGTGCGTCGGTGTTCGCCGCCGCGCTGGCGCGGTGCGCTGGGGAGGCGCTGCTCGTTGATCTCGACCCGTGTGGCGGGGGGATCGACCTGTTGTTGGGGGGTGAATCGGCGCCCGGCCTGCGCTGGCCGGATCTGAGCCTGCAGAGCGGACGGCTGAGTTGGGCAGCCCTGAAAGAAGTGCTTCCGTACCAGGTTGGTCTGCGGTTTCTCTCCGGCACCAGGACGTTCCATGACATCGATCCCGGAGCGGTGGGGGCGGTGGTGGATGCGGGACGTCGTGGCGGGGCCACAGTGATCTGTGACGTGCCGCGTCAGCCGACCCCGGCGGCGGTGTGCGCAGTCCAGGGCGCAGACCTGGTGGTGATGGTGACCACCTGCGACGTGCGGGGCATCGCCGCCACGGCAGCGGGCGCCGCGGTCCTCCGCACCCTGAACCCCGCCATCGGGCTAGTTGTTCGGGGCCCGGCGCCGGGTGGGCTGAACGCCGCGGAGGCGGCCGGGATCGTCGAGGTGCCACTGCTGGCGGCGATGCGCCCCGAGCCGATGCTCGCGGCGCGGATCGAGCGGGATGGCTTGCGGCTGCGCCGTCGTTCGCCGCTGGCCCGGGGCGCACTGGCGGTGCTCGAGATCGCGCAGCGCAGCGCCGGAGGGCGGGCGGCGTGAGCGAGTCACTGATCAACCGGGTGCGCGAGCGGCTGGCCGCAGCGACCGGTCCGCTGAATCCATCGGTTGTCGCGGCTGCAACCCGGGCGGAACCGGGTGGTGTCCTAGGGGACACGGAGGTCCTGAGCAATCTGCGCGT
>JAGQTO010000165.1 GCA_020439025.1 Mycobacterium sp.
TAGGCGCCGACGATCTCCTCGGCCAGACGACCGATGCGCTGGATCCGCTCGGTGGAGAAGACCTTGGTGGCCGCCGCGTCGGCGATGTCGACGGTCTCACCGGCGGCGGCGACCTGCCAGTTGAGCAGTTCGTTGATCCGCCAGATCGCCTTGATCTCGCCGAGTGCACGCCGCACGTCGTCGCGCTCGATGGGAATCACGCCGTCCGCGCCGGGCTTGGACGCCCAGGCGTGAACCCGGTCGTAGAGGCCCGCGATCTTTCCGGCCGGCCCGAGCATCACCCGCTCGTGGTTGAGCTGGGTGGTGATCAGACGCCAGCCGGCGTTCTCCTGCCCCACCAGCATCCCGGCCGGGACCCGGACGTCGTTGTAGTACGTCGCATTGGTGTGATGCGCACCGTCGGACAGGATGATCGGGGTCCACGAGTAGCCGGGGTCGGTCGTGTCGACGATCAGGATCGAAATCCCTTTGTGCTTGGGCGCTTCCGGGTCCGTGCGGCAGGCCAGCCAGACGTAGTCGGCGTCGTGGCCGCCGGTGGTCCAGATCTTCTGGCCGTTGACGACGTATTCGTCGCCGTGCCGGACTGCGGTGGTCCGCAGCGAGGCCAGGTCGGTGCCGGCCTCCGGTTCGGAATAGCCGATGGCGAAATGCACCTCGCCGGCGAGGATGGCCGGAAGGAACCTTCGCTTCTGCTCGTCGCTGCCGTAGGCCATCAGCGTCGGACCGACGGTCTGCAGTGTCACGGCGGGGAGCGGAACATCGGCGCGCGCAGCTTCGTTGACGAAGATCTGCTGCTCGACCGGCCCGTAGCCGAGTCCGCCGTACTCCGTGGGCCAGCCGACCCCGAGGCGGCCGTCGGAGCCCATCCGCCTGATCACCGCACGATAGGCCTTGCCGTGCCGGTCGGTCTCCATCTCGGCGGCCTCCTCCGCGGAGATGAGGGTGGAAAAGTACTGCCGCAGTTCGGCTTGCAGGTGCCGCTGCTCGGGTGTCAGCTCTATGTACATTGCGCTCCAACCAGATCCAGGCGATGGGCGGGCCCGCCCAGAAGGCGGGTCAGGTCCTTGACCGCGGAGTAGTAGCGGTGCATCGGGTAGGTGATGTCCATCCCCATCCCGCCGTGCAGGTGATGGCAGGTCTGCATAGCCGGCGGCGCGTTGGCCGTCAGCCAGTAGGCCAGGACATCGAGGTCGTCGGTGGCGTCACGGCCCTGCGCGAGGCGCCACACCGCAGAGGTCGACGCCAGGTCGAGGGTCCGCGAGGTGATGTAGACCTCGGCAAGTTGGGCGGCCACGGTCTGAAAGGTCGCCAACGGGCGGCCGAACTGGTGACGGTTGGAGACATAGTCCGCGGTGAGGCGGACCGCTCCGGCGACGAGACCCGCCCCATAGGCACCCACCGCGGCGGTCACGAGTTGGTTGAGCCGTTGCACTGTCCCGCCCGCCAGTACGCCATCGACCGGTGTCTCGGCGAACGCGACCGTGAACTCCTGTCCCCCGGCCGAACTGGGCGTTCCGGTCAGCCGCATCCCCGGGGCGGCCGGCGAGACGACCGCGACCCCGCTGTCGGTAGTGACCAGCATCCAGTTCGCCTGGGCCGCATAGGGAACCGCCACTTTGGTGCCGTCGAGGCGCCCGTCGGTCAATCGCGTGGCCGGCCGGTCGGGCAGTGCGGCTCCCGGCTCGTTGAGGGCTGCGGTGAGCACCGCGCCGGTGGTCACACCGTCCAGGTAGCGGTCCTGCTGCTCCTCGCTCGCCATCGCGCGCAGTCCCACCACGCCGAATCCGAAGGTGCACAGGGCGGGGGATATAAGCCCGTGGCGGCCGATACCGTTCAGCGCGGTGGCGATCTCGGCGATCCCTACCCCGTCTCCTCCCAGTCGTACCGGCACGCCCAGCGCTGGGATGCCACCGGAGACCAGCGCCGGCCAGGTGTTCTC
Source organism: Mycobacterium sp. (assembly GCA_020439025.1). Classification (GTDB taxonomy): domain Bacteria; phylum Actinomycetota; class Actinomycetes; order Mycobacteriales; family Mycobacteriaceae; genus Mycobacterium. The sequence goes on from JAGQTO010000165.1 coordinate 1,940, forward strand.
ACGAACCAGAATCGACTGGACCACATCGGCGACCGCCTGCTGTTCCGGTTCCGCGGTGAAGTCCACCCGAATCCTCCTTCGTGTCTCCGACGCGCGTCAGGACGCCGACGAACCGGTGTAGTCCACTTGCCAGTGCTTGATGCCGTTGAGCCAACCGGACCGCAGCCGTTCGGGGTCACCCAGTGGAGCGAGGTCCGGCATGTTGTCGGCGATCGCGTTGAACATCAGGGTGATGGTCATCCGGGCCAGGTTCGCGCCGATGCAGTAGTGGACGCCGGTGCCGCCGAACCCGACGTGCGGGTTGGGGTCGCGCAGGATGTTGAAGGTGTGCGGGTCGTCGAACACCTCTTCGTCGAAGTTCGCCGACCGGTAGAACATCACCACCCGCTGCCCGGCCTTGATCGGCACGCCGGACAACTCGACGTCGGTGACGGCGGTGCGCTGGAAGGCCGTCACCGGGGTCGCCCAGCGCACGATTTCGTCGGCCGCCGTCGCCGGGCGTTCCTTTTTGTACAGATCCCACTGCTCGGGGTTGTCGATGAAGGCTTTCATGCCGTGGGTGATCGAGTTCCGGGTGGTCTCGCTGCCGGCGACGGCCAGCATCAGCACGAAGAACCCGAACTCGTCGTCGGTGAGTTTCTCGCCGGCGACGTCCGCGTTGATCAGAGCGGTGACGATATCGTCGCCGGGCGACTCGGCCTTGATCGCGGCCATTTGCATGGCGTAGACCAAGACCTCCATCGAGGACGCCTTGGCGTCGATACCGGCGAACTCCGGGTCGTCGTTGCCGGTCATCTCGTTGGTCCAGCGGAAGAGCTTCGCCCGGTCCTCCTGCGGAACCCCGAGCAGTCCCGCGATCGCCTGCAGGGGCAGCTCGCAGGCGACCTGCTCGACGAAGTCGCCGTGCCCCGCCGCGCCGGCGGTCTTGACGATGGTCTGCGCCCGTTGGTGGAGTTCGTCGCGAAGGCGTCCGACGGCGCGCGGTGTGAACCCGCGGGAGATGATCCTGCGCAACCGGTCGTGATGCTCACCGTCGAGGTTGAGCAAGATGACCCGCTGCATGTCGATGTCCTCGCGGGGAATGTCGTCAGCGAACTGGGGCAGGGCGGTGTTGGGCCCGCTGTGGTAAATGTCATTGCGTCGCGACACTTCTTTGACGTCGCGGTGTTTGGTGACGACCCAGTACCCGCCGTCGTTGAAACCGCCCTTGCCGATCTCCTGCCGGCACCACCACACCGGCGCGACCCTGCGCAGTTCGGCCAACTCGTCGACGGGCAGATGCTCGACATTGCGATCCGGGTCGAGAAAGTCGAAGCCCTGCGGCAGGTGGGGACTGGGCATGTCAGCAAGCTCCTCGAACAACTAGCTCGTCGAACGACGCGATCTAGTGCCAGTTAAACACGGCTCCACCATGGAGGAAAGGCGCCGCGACGACCTTGGTTGTCAGCTTACTGAAACGTGTTCTAGCCTGGCCGCATGGGCACTCCCGTGATCGTCGAGGCCACCCGCAGCCCGATCGGCAAACGCAACGGGTGGCTCTCCGGACTGCACGCCACCGAGTTGCTCGGGGCGGTGCAGAAGGCCCTCGTGGACAAGGCCGGGATCGATCCCGGCCAGGTCGAACAGGTCATCGGCGGGTGCGTCACCCAGTTCGGCGAGCAGTCCAACAACATCACCCGGGTGGCCTGGCTGACCGCCGGGCTGCCCGAGCAGACCGGCGCGACCACCATCGACTGCCAGTGCGGCAGCGCCCAGCAGGCCAACCACCTGATCGCCGGTCTGATCGCCACCGGGGCCATCGACGTCGGGATCGCCTGCGGCATCGAGGCGATGAGCCGGGTGGGCCTGGGTGCCAACGCCGGGCCGGATCGCTCCCGGATCCGCGCCGAGTCGTGGGACATCGACATGCCCGACCAGTTCACCGCCGCGGAGCGGATCGCTCGTCGCCGTGGCCTCACCCGCGCCGACCTCGACCACCTCGGCCTGATCTCCCAGCAGAAGGCCAAGCGCGCATGGGACGAGCATCGCTTCGACCGGGAAATCTCGCCACTGGAGGCGCCGGTCATCGGCGAGGACAAGAAGCCCACGTCCGAGCGGCACACGGTCAGCCGCGACCAGGGTCTGCGCGACACCACCGCCGAAGGATTGGCCGCTCTCAAGCCGGTGATGGAGGGCGGCCTGCATACCGCGGGCACCTCATCGCAGATCTCCGACGGCGCGGCCGCGGTGTTGTGGATGGACGAGTCCGTGGCACGGGCGCAGGGCCTGCTCCCGCGGGCGCGCATCGTGGCCCAGGCCCTCGTCGGGGCCGAGCCGTACTACCACCTCGATGGTCCGGTGCAGTCCACCGCACGGGTGCTGGAGAAGGCCGGAATGACGATGGATGACATCGACCTGGTCGAGATCAACGAGGCCTTCGCCTCGGTGGTCCTGAGCTGGGCGCAGGTGTACGGCGCCGATACGGACGCCGATATGGATGACAAGGTCAACGTCAACGGCGGCGCGATCGCGCTGGGACATCCGGTCGGCAGCACCGGCAGCCGGTTGATCACCACCGCACTGCACGAACTGGAGCGCACCGATCGCTCTACGGCCCTGATCACCATGTGCGCGGGGGGCGCGTTGTCGACCGCCACCATCATCGAGCGGATCTGAGCCCATCACCGACTCGGATCTCTCCCGTATCGCCGCGGCGCAGGCCTATATCGACGCACTGGTCAGCCATGACGGCGACACGGTGCCCTTCGCGCCGGACTGCACCCGGGTCGAACAGGGGGTGAAGAACGGGTTCTCCGGAAATCACCTGCGCCGCAGTCTGAGTCGCGGTGCGCAGTACCGGATCATCGCGGCGACCACGGCACCGGAGTTCCGCGCCGACGGTGATCGGGTCCGGGCCCGCTACACCGTCGTGACGAGGCTGTCGGTCATGGGCCGGCGGGCGGCGGCACGGGTCGACGAGACGTTCACCATCCCCGACGACGGGCTCATCCACCACATCCGGGTTAGATTTCAACCGACCCTCGTTAGGAGTACGGCCGTGCCCCAACAACGACCCGGTGGGCCCAAACCACCACCGCGCGCCCTAAACTCGCCCCAGGTCGGAACCATCATCAAATGGATGTCCCGCGCTCAGACCTGGCTGTACCGGAAGACCGACGGCAGGATCGGCGGCACCTTCCTGCAGGGCGCTCCGGTGGCGCTGTTGACCACCATCGGCCGCAAGACCGGCGAACCGCGGGTGAGCCCACTGCTGTATCTGCGTGAAGGAAACCGGGTCGTGCTGATCGCCTCCAAGGGCGGCGCGGCCACCAACCCGATGTGGTACCTGAACCTCAAGGCCAATCCGAAGGTCTCGATCCAGATTCGCGGCGAGGTGCTGAACCTGACGGCCCGGGACGCCACCGAGGAGGAGCGGGCACACTACTGGCCGAAGATGGCCGCGATGTACACCAGCTTCGACGACTACCAGTCCTGGACCGATCGGGTGATTCCGGTGGTGATCTGCGACCCGTAGGGCCGAGGCTTCAGGTGCCGAAGACCGGCACCGCGGGTTCGGCCTGGGCCAGCAGGTCCCGCACCACTGGACCGAGTTCGCCGGGCTCCCAGCGCGCTCCCTTGTCCACCGCGGGTCCGTGCCGCCAGCCCTCGGCGACCCGGACTGTCCCGCCCTCCACCTCGAAGACCCGCCCGGTGACGTCGGCGGACTCCGCACTGCCCAGCCACACCACCAGCGGTGAGACGTTCTCCGGGGCCATCGCGTCGAATCCGGACTCTGGTTTGGCCATCATCTCCGCGAAGACCTCCTCGGTCATCCGCGTTCGCGCGGCCGGGGCGATCGCGTTGACGGTCACGCCGTAGCGGCCCATCTCCGCGGCGGCGACGAGTGTGAGAGCAGCGATACCGGCCTTGGCGGCGCTGTAATTGCCTTGTCCCACACTGCCCTGCAGGCCGGCTCCCGAGGTGGTGTTGATGATGCGGGCATCGACCTTATCGCCCCGTTTGGACAGCCCCCGCCAGTAGGCGCCGGCATGGCGGGTGGTGGCGAAATGCCCCTTGAGGTGCACGGCGATGACGGCGTCGAACTCATCCTCGCCGGTAGTGGCGATCATCCGGTCCCGGACGATGCCGGCGTTGTTGACCAGCACGTCCAGACCACCGAAGGCGTCGACCGCCGACGCGATGAGCCCGGCCGCCTCCTCCCATTTCGCGACGTCGGCCCCGTTGGCGACGGCCTGCCCACCGACGGAACGGATTTCGTCGACGACGGCCTGCGCCGCACTGCCCCCGCCGGCCGGTGAGCCATCGAGCCCGACACCGATGTCATTGACCACCACCCGAGCACCCTCAGCGGCGAACGCCAGCGCGTGCGCCCGCCCGATGCCTCCGCCGGCGCCGGTGACGATGACGACCCGGCCGTCGAGCAGACCCATCCGGTATCTCCCTTCAGTTGTCGGTCTCACTTGTTGGCGGCAGAAGCGGCCAGGAACGGCGGCGGCTCACCGCCGCCGTGCACGGCCAACGTCGCACCGCTGATGTAGGACGCCGCATCGGAAGCCAGAAACGCTACGGCCCAGCCGATTTCCGACGGTTGCGCGAGACGACCCAACGGTATCGTTGCGGCGACGGCTGCCTGGGAATCGGCGTCGCCGTAGAACAACTCCGCCTGTTCGGTGGCCACCATGCCCGCCACCACGGCGTTGACCCGTACCTTGGGTGCCCACTCGACGGCCAGCGTGGCGGTAAGACTGTCCACCCCGGCCTTGGCCGCTCCGTAGGCGGCGGTGCCCGGCGACGGGCGACGACCGCTGACACTGGACACCGACACGATCGACCCGCCGCCGGGCTGATGTTGCATCACCGCGTTGGCCGCCTGCGAGGCGTAGAGCACCCCGAGCAGGTTCAGTTCGATCACCTTCTGGTGGAACCGCGGCGAGGCCTCGGCGGTCGGGACATGCGGTGAACCACCGGCGTTGTTGACCAGCACATCCAGCCGGCCGTGCCGTTCGTGAACGTGGTCGATCAGGCCGGCAACCGCATCCGGGTCGCGGACGTCGCACGGATGGAACTCGTGGGGGACGCCCTCGACCGGACGGCGGGCGCAGGTCACCACCGTCGCGCCATGACTGGCGAACACGTCGCTGATCCCGGCCCCGACCCCACGCACCCCGCCGGTGACGAGCACCACGCGGCCCTTCAGTCCGAGGCTGATGCCGTCCCGAGAAACGGAATCCGACGACTCAGTGGGCTGGCCAGGCACTGTGCTAGCGTACCAAGCAAGTGCTTGCTTAGGCTCCAGGAGTGCCATGCCAATCACGTCATCGACCATCGAGCCCGGGATCGTCGCGGTCACCGTCGACTACCCGCCGGTCAACGCGATCCCCTCGCGCGGATGGTTCGACCTCGCCGACGCCGTCACCGCCGCCGGGCGCGACCCCGAGACCCGGGTGGTGATCCTGCGGGCGCAGGGCCGGGGCTTCAACGCGGGCGTGGACATCAAGGAGATGCAGCGCACCCCGGGGTTCACCGCATTGATCGAGGCCAATCGCGGCTGCTTCGCCGCGTTCAAGGCCGTCTACGAGTGCGCGGTTCCCGTGGTGGCGGCCGTCAACGGCTTCTGTGTCGGCGGAGGCATCGGACTTGTCGGCAATGCCGATGTCATCGTCGCCTCCGACGACGCCACCTTCGGGCTACCCGAGGTCGAGCGCGGGGCACTGGGAGCCGCCACCCATCTGTCGCGGCTGGTGCCCCAGCACATGATGCGGCGACTGTTCTTCACCGCCGCGACCGTCGACGCCGCCACCCTGCACCACTTCGGCTCGGTGCATGAGGTGGTCCCGCGCGCCGACCTCGACGAGGCGGCGCTGCGAGTCGCCCGCGACATCGCCGCCAAGGACACCCGCGTGATCCGGGCGGCCAAGGAAGCCCTGAATCTCATCGACACCCAGCGCGTCAACGCCAGCTACCGGATGGAACAGGGCTTCACCTTCGAACTGAATCTGTCCGGTGTTTCCGACGAACTTCGCGACGACTTCGCCGGCACCACCAAGGCGGAGACGACGTGAGAGACAAGCGGACGACGCTGGATGAGGCCGTGGCGGACGTCGAGAGCGGGATGACGATCGGTATCGGCGGCTGGGGGTCGCGGCGCAAGCCGATGGCCTTCGTCCGGGCCCTGCTTCGCACCGGCGTCACCGACCTCACCGTCGTCACCTACGGCGGCCCCGACCTCGGGCTGCTCTGCTCGGCGGGCAAGGTTGCCAAGGTCTACTACGGGTTCGTCTCACTGGACTCGCCGCCGTTCTACGACCCGTGGTTCTCGCGGGCCCGCACCACCGGCGCGGTCGTCGCCCGGGAGATGGACGAGGGCATGCTGCGGTGCGGGTTGCAGGCCGCGGCGGCGCGGCTTCCGTTCCTGCCGATCCGGGCCGGGCTCGGCAGTTCGGTGCCGGACTTCTGGGATGGTGAGCTGCGGACCGTTGTTTCGCCGTATCCGAGCCCCCTCCCCGGGTCGCTACGCTCCGGCCCGCCGGAAGGCGAGGGCCATGAGGAGCTCATCGCGATGCCGGCATTGCGCCTCGATGCCGCGTTCGTCCACCTGAACCTCGCCGACAGACACGGCAACGCCGCCTACACCGGGATCGACCCGTACTTCGACGACCTGTTCCTGATGGCCGCCGACCGGCGCTATTTGTCCGTCGAACGGGTGGTCAGCACCGAGGAACTCATCCGGGCGGTTCCCCCGCAGGCGCTGCTGGTCAACCGGATGATGGTCGATCACGTGGTCGAAGCCCCCGGTGGCGCGCACTTCACCACTGCCGCTCCCGATTACGGACGCGACGAGGCCTTCCAGCGTCACTATGCCCGAGCCGCCGCGGACGAGGAGTCCTGGGCACGGTTCGCCGACACCTACCTGTCCGGGGACGAGGCGGACTATCAGGCCGCGGTGCGCCGCTTCGCCGCGGAGGGAGAGGCATCGTGATCCGGGTCAGCCGGGCCGAGGTCTGCGCCGTGGCCTGCGCGGAGTTGTTCCGCGGCGCCGGGGAGATCATGGTCAGCCCGATGACCACGATGGCCTCGATCGGGGCCCGACTCGCGCGGCTGACCTTCGCCCCCGAGATCCTGCTGACCGACGGTGAGGCCCGACTGCTCGCCGACACCCCGTCGCTGGGGGCCGCCGGCGCGATCGAGGGCTGGATGCCGTTCGGCCGGGTATTCGAGACGCTGGCCTGGGGACGCCGTCATGTGGTGATGGGCGCCAACCAGATCGACCG
>JAGQTO010000166.1:0-6336 GCA_020439025.1 Mycobacterium sp.
CTCGACCATGCCGTGCAATTCGTCGGGGGTGTGCTTGTGCTCGGGCGCCGCGGCCTCGCGCCGCGTCCGAGACAGGCTCGGCGGGGGATCCAGCAGTTTGAGACTGAGCGCCTGGGGTCCACGCCGGCCGGTGGCTACCCCGAACTCGACGCGCTGGCCCGCCTTGAGGTCCTCGACGCCCTCGGGCAGCGCGGAGGCGCGCACGTAGACGTCCTCGCCGTCCTCTTGTGAGAGGAATCCGAAACCCTTGTCGGCGTCGTACCATTTCACCTTGCCGGTCGGCACTGGTCTCACCTGCTTGTCTGAGCGTCTACATGGCACCCGCGGCCGGGCGCGTGAGCGATCCTACTCAACCGCAGGCCGGGTCAGCGGGCGACTTTGGTTAGGTAGGCTTGCCTGACCGCGGGAGGAAGATATGCGTCTGATCCTGAACATCATCTGGCTGGTTTTCGGTGGCCTGTGGTTCGCGATCGGCTACCTCCTGGCGGCCCTGATCTGCTTCGTCCTCATCATCACCATTCCCTTCGGCTTCGCCTCGGCGCGCATCGCGTTATTCGCGCTGTGGCCGTTCGGACGGACCGTTGTCGACAAGCCCGGGCCGCAGACCGGCGCGCTGATCGGCAACGTCATCTGGATACTGGTCGCTGGGCTGTGGCTGGCCATCGGCCATGTCATCAGCGCCGTCGCGATGGCGGTCACCATCGTCGGCATTCCACTGGCGCTGGCCAACCTCAAACTCATCCCGGTCTCGCTGATGCCCCTGGGCAAAGAGATCGTCCCGGTCGACCAGACCAACGACTGGGTCCACATCCAGGGCCGGGCATGACCGTCACGGCCCTGGGCGTGCCCGCGGTCCGTACCGCCCCAAGGGACCTTCCCGACACCATGCCGCGGCAGGGTCCGCTGCTGGACACCTTCGGAAGGACCGCCACCGACCTTCGGGTCTCGCTGACCGACCGCTGCAATCTGCGGTGCACCTACTGCATGCCCGCCGCAGGCCTGGACTGGCTGCCCGGCGAGGACCTGCTGACCTTCGACGAGATCACCCGACTGCTGCGACTGGCCGTCACCCGCCTCGGAGTCACCAGCGTGCGATTCACCGGCGGTGAGCCCTTGCTCTACCGACGGCTTGAGGATGTGGTGGCCGCCACCGCCCGGCTCCGGCCGCGGCCGGAGATCGCCCTGACCACCAATGGTGTCGGGCTGGCCCGCCGGGCCGCCGGCCTGGCCGCCGCGGGACTCGACCGGGTCAACGTGTCACTCGACACCGTCGACCCCGCTCATTTCGCCGCCATCACCCGACGCAGACGTCTCGACGCGGTGCTCGAGGGTCTCGCCGCGGCGGCCGCCGCCGGCCTGAGCCCGGTCAAAGTCAACGCCGTCCCGGACCCGGTCACCGGCATCGACGACGCCGTCGAACTGCTGCGATTCTGCCTGCGACATGGCTACCAGCTCCGGATCATCGAACAGATGCCGCTGGATGCCGACCATCGGTGGCGCCCCGACTCCAGCCTGACCGCCGGAGAGATCGTGGCAGCCCTTCGGACCCACTTCGATCTACGCCCCGACCCGGCCCCACGGGGTTCCGCACCCGCCGGTTTGTGGCTGGTCGACGGTGGCCCGGCGACCGTGGGGGTCATCGCCTCGGTGTCGGCCCCGTTCTGCGCGGACTGCAACCGCACCCGGATGACCGCGGACGGCCAGGTGCGCAGTTGTCTGTTCGCGACCGAGGAGACCGACTTGCGGACCCTGATGCGACGCGGTGCCGACGACGCCGAAGTGGAGCTCGCATGGCGCGGCGCCATGTGGCGCAAGGCGGCCGGGCACGGTATCGGCGAGCCGGGTTTCGTGCAGCCGCAGCGCCCGATGAGCGCCATCGGAGGCTGACTATGACCGAGATCACCGCCACGATCCCGGTGACCGTCCGGTTCTTTGCTGCGGCCCGCGACGCCGCCGGCACGGAGACCACGGCACTGGCCCTCCAACCGGGGTCGACATTGACCGACGCGATCTGTGAACTAAGTGGTCAAAGTGACAGAATGGCACTAGTGTTACGGAAGTGCACTTTCCTGTGCGATGGCGTGGCGGTTCGCGATAAGGCCACTGTGCTGCAGGCACACCAAACCCTGGATGTGTTGCCCCCATTTGCGGGCGGATAACCGTGATTTGGATCACATCACGAACAGGTCACGGCGTGGCCACAGGCCGATCAAGTTGGCCTCCCACCAGGAGTGACGCTGGGGTTTTAGAGTTCCATTAATATTTGCCAGCTGGGAAAACACCAGTTTTCCAAAAAGGTGACGGCTCCTTAGGCACCCATTACCGTTCTCGATGGCCCGCCCCTCATCGGGGCGCGGCCCTCTCCGCTCCTCGCGCCGAGCTCCATCCACCGGGGCGGAGAGAACAACGACTCATTTGGGATGGAGGCGGGGCCTAACCGGTCCGCTGAATCAGGACCAGGAGCCCCGGCTCCTCGGGGTGAAGCCGCCGGCGTTCTCGCCGCGGCCGGGCACATCCTGGTGCCCGAACCCGAAAGCTGACCTCGCAGGCGCGCCCGAGGAGAGGACCGATCCATGAGCGGACGGCATCGCAAGCCCACCACTTCTTCCGTCGGCGTCGCCAAGATCGCCGTGACCGGATTCGTACTCGGCGGCGGCAGCATCATTCTGGCCGGACAGGCCCAGGCCGCCACCGACGCCGAGTGGGACACCGTCGCCAGCTGCGAGGCCAGTGGCAACTGGTCGATCAACACCGGGAACGGCTACCACGGCGGCCTGCAGTTCGCCCCCAGCACCTGGCTGGGCTACGGCGGCGGCCAGTACGCCTCCGCCGCCTACCTGGCCACCCGTGAGCAGCAGATCGCGATCGGCGAAAAGGTCCTCGCCGGGCAGGGCAAGGGCGCCTGGCCGGTCTGCGGCCGCGTGCTGTCCGGGCCGACGCCGCGCAACGTGACGACCACCCCGGTCGACGCCAATCTCGAGGAGTCGGCGGCTGAGGCCGAGGTGGCTGCCGCCGATCCGGTGTCCGAGGCGCCCGCCCCGGCCGCCGCACTGGACAACCCGCTGCCCGCCGCACCGGCGCCCGCGGACCAGCCCGCCGCTCCGGCGCCCGCGGACCAGCCCGCCGCTCCGGTGCTTGAGGACCAGCCTGCGGCGCCGGCGCCGCAGGAAGACACCGCGCCCGAGGCCCCCGAGCCCCAGATCATCGCGATCTCGGAGACGACGAGCGGTCCCGATGACATTCTGATCGCCGACGCCCCTGCGGCCGCGGCGGAAGCCACCATCGTGCAGGCCGGCCTCTCCGCCCCGCTGCCCGAATCCCCGGCTGAACCCACCGACCCAGCCGGCCCAGCAGAACCGGAACTCGTGCAGACCGACATCATCGTGGCCGAGGGCGCATCGACGACCTCTCCGGCGACGGACGACACCACCGTCGTCGCCGCCGAGCAGATCGGCGTCCCGCACCTGCCCAGCCCGGACAATCCGCCGCCGGGTACCAGCGACGAACCGATCGGGCCGGCATCCAATCCGAACGTCTCCTATCTGAAGGAACTGTGGGGCGCCCTCAAGAACCAGGAGATCGATCGCAACGATCTACTGGTCGCCCTGGCCCAGCGCTCGTTCACCGCCCCCGTCCCGGGTGACGCGGTGACTCCGGCACCGGATCCCGGGGCAGCTCCGAGCGAAGGCTAGGCGGAGTTCACCCACTCGTCGGTGCCGTCGGCGAAGAACTGGTGCTTCCAGACCGGGAGCCGTTCCTTCACGATTTCGACGATTCGGGCGCAGGTCTGGAAGGCCGCTGCGCGGTGGTCGGCCGATACCGCCACCACCAGTGCGGCCTCGCCGATGCCAAGCGTCCCGACCCGGTGGCTGGCGGCGATGCCCCGGACGCCCGCGGCCGTCGCCGCCACTTCGGCGAGCACCTCGAAGAGAACCTGCTCGGCGTGCGGGTGCGCGGAGTACTCAAGACGCACAACCTCGCGGCCACCGTCGTGATCGCGAACAACGCCAGCGAATCCGACCACGGCACCGGCGGCCTGGTGGGCGACCAGATGCTCAAGCTCGGTGAGCAGGATTGGTTGCTCGGTCACCGCCGCGCGAAGGATCCTGCTCATCCGTGGTCTCCTCCGCTCAACTGATCCAGTGCGTGATCCAGGACCCCGGCGAGCACCTCGAGTCCGTCGCGGACCCCGCCGGTCGATCCTGGGAGGTTCACCACCAGCGTCCGCCCGGCGACACCGCACACCCCTCGGGACAGCACGGCGGTCGGGACCTTCGGCAGACCGGACCGGCGGATCGCGTCGGCCAGCCCGGGAATCTGATAGTCGAGGAGCGCCAAAGTGGCCTCCGGGGTGGAATCGGTCGGCGAGATGCCCGTTCCGCCGGAGGTGACGACGACGTCCGCGCGCTCATCCAACGCCGCCCGCAGCGCCCGCGCCACCGCGGGGCCATCAGCCGCCACCACAGCGGGGGACACCGCGAAGCCGCGAGAGGTCAACCATTCGACAACGATCGGACCGCAGCGATCCTGGTAGGCGCCGGCGGCCGCGCGTGTGGAGGCGATGATCACCCGGGCGGACCGGGTCACGGCTGGGCGGTCCAGACGCCGTTCTTGCCGCCCTCCTTGCGCACCACGTGGACGTCATCGAGCCGGGCCGCCGGGTCGACCGCCTTGATCATGTCGTACACCGTCAGCCCGGCCACGGTGACAGCGGTCAGCGCCTCCATCTCGACGCCGGTGCGGCCGGTCGTGCGCACCGAGGCGGTGATGCCGACATCGGCGGCACCGATGCGGAAGTCGACGTCGACGCCGTTGAGGGCAAGCTGATGACACATCGGGATCAGGTCGCTGGTGCGTTTGGCGGCCAGAATGCCGGCCACCCGAGCGGTGGCCAGTGCATCACCTTTGGGAAGTCCGCCAGAAGCGACCATCGCAACCACCTCGGCGGTGGTGTGCACGGTGCCGCAGGCGGTGGCACTGCGGTGGGTGGCCATCTTCGCCGTGACATCGACCATCCGCGCCGCACCGTGGTCGTCGAGATGGGAGAGTCGGCGCTCCGTTTCCGGAGAGCGCCGTGGTCCCGAAGAGGGGCCGGTGGTCACCGCTACCGGTTGACGACGGTGACCGGGTGCAGGTAGGGCAGGGTCGAGGCGGGCACCGGGAACGTCACATCCCCGAACGGAGACAGTGGACCGACCCGGTCGGAGGCCAGCTCGCTCACCGGGTGCTCATCGGGATCCCGGGTCGGCCAGCCGTTGTCGACATACCGTTGCTTGCTCGTGTTCTGTGCCACCGCATCATTCTGACACTTGTGCGTCGAACTCGCCCGCATGCCCGCTGATTTACCCTGGTCGGCAATGACCAAGCGCACGCCGACCAAGCACTCGCCGACCAAGCACTCGCCATCGCGGCGCGGCGTGCCGTTGGGTCCCTGGCTGGCAGAGCTACCCGACGAGCGCCTGATCCGGCTGCTCGAACTTCGACCGGACCTTGCCCAGCCCACACCCGGCAGTATCTCCGCGTTGGCCGCGCGCGCCGAGTCGCGGCAGTCGGTCAAAGCCGCCGCCGACGATTTGGACTTCCTTCGCCTGGCCGTGCTGGACGCCCTGCTGACACTGGGGGCCGACAAGGCCGCGGTGGAAACCGGCGAGGTGCTGTCGCTGATCGGCGACCGAGCCCCGGACTCGACCGTGCGCTCCGCGCTGGATGACCTCCGCGAGCGCGCACTGGTGTGGGGTGATGAGGAGATCCGCGTGTCACCCGAGGCCGGCGCGGCGCTGCCCTGGTACCCGGGCCAGGCCGTCGCCGCGGATCGGCCGCGCTGCGCCACCGAACTTTCCGCGGCGATCGAGGCACTCGATGAGCCCTCCCGCGACGTGCTGGAGCGCCTGGGAGCTGGTTCCCCGGTGGGCCGCACCCGCGATGCCGCACCCGGCACACCGGCCGACAGGCCGGTCCAGCGGTTGCTGGCCGCCGGGTTACTGCTACCGGTGGATGACGAGACGGTGGTGCTCCCCCGCGATGTGGGTCAGGTCCTGCGCGGACAGACGCCGGGCCCGGCCGGTCTCACCCCGCCGGAGGCGGCCGTCCGCACCGGGGCCGCCAAGGACGTCGACGCCTCGGCGGCGGGTGCGGCTCTGGAGCTGATCAGACAGGTGGAGACCGTCCTGGACAGCCTTTCGGCGACACCGGTGCCCGAGTTGCGCAGCGGTGGGCTCGGCGTGCGCGAAGTCAAGCGTCTCTCGAAGAGCACCGGAATCGACGAACCCCGGTTGGGCCTGATCCTGGAACTCATCGCCGCCGCGGGCTTGATCGCCAGCGGGGTTCCCGACCCGG
>JAGQTO010000166.1:6450-6841 GCA_020439025.1 Mycobacterium sp.
GGGCTGATCGGCCAGCGCGGACACGACGGCAAGCCCTATGGCGCGCTGTCGGATTCGCTCTATTCCACCGCTGCTCCCATGGACCGCCGACTTCTCCTGGAACTGCTCGCCGAGTTACCGGTCGGGACCGGATCCGACGCCACACACGCCTCGGCGGCGCTGATCTGGCATCGGCCCCGTTGGGCCGCGCGACTGCAACCCGAACCGGTCGGGCACCTTCTCGTCGAGGCCCACGCGGTCGGACTCACCGGCCGCGACGCGCTGAGCACTCCGGGGCGCGCCCTGCTGGCCGACGGCGAGGAGGCCGCGCTGGTCGCGATGACCGCCGCACTGCCCGAACCAATCGACCACTTTCTGGCCCCGGCCGATCTCACCGTCGTTGTGCCCGGGC
>JAGQTO010000439.1 GCA_020439025.1 Mycobacterium sp.
GGTCCAGAAGACGAAACCCAGCGCTGAGGTGACGACCGACGTAGACACCAGCGCGGCGGCGTTGCGCAGCAGGAAATTCCGCTTGTGTCGGTGTGTGTCGTCTCCGGAAGTGTTCATCCTCGCCGCTCAGTTCGGTTGCGCGTCCGGCGGTGCATGCACCGACTGCGGGTCGTCGAGAATGTGCTGCACCTCGACGATATCCACAGCGGCGGCGTCGTAGACCGCGAAGCCGATGATCGCCGCCAGGGGGACCATCAGCGCTCCGGTGACCAAGAGTCCGCGAGTAGTCACACCCCGGGTGAGATGCCGCAGTGTGGACGCCGCTCTGCCCGGAAAGACCAGCACGGGGACGGCGAGTGCGGACACGATCAGAAGCGGGGTCAGCCAGACGTGCAACAACAACAGGGCCGCCGAAGACAGGCCGACCGCGGCCAGCAGGACCGCCGCCCCGTCGGCTGGTCCGAACAGACGACGGAGCCTCGAGGCCTGCCCGACGATTCGGCACCAGAATCGTCGGCCCATCACCCACGCGATGAAGAGGCCGACCACCAGGCCCACAGCCAACTGGTCGACAGGCCGAAATACCGGCGTCGAGCCCACCCAACCGTTCCGGTACTCCGTGAGGCCGAGTCCCTTGAGATCGTAGATCGACACGGGGCCGTGCCGGTAAACCGTCTTGATTCCCGGGACCTTGTCGAATTTGGTGAGTTGCGCGGCGGTGAATTGCTTACCCTGATCGACCTCGCCGCTGGCGAAGTAGTAGCCGAACGGGGGAAGGCTGTCGGCCATCCGCTCGTCGACGTACAGGTACCGGATCTTCAGCGCATTGGCCTTGTCGGTCTCGTCCATGCCCCACTGATAGGGAACATAGAGTTCGGGCGTCTTCACCCCGTTGAGACCTTCGTACACGGGCCACAAGTGCGCTTCAGCAGCCAAAAGCACCGAACTGACGCGGTCGGCACCGATGCGGCTGCCGGGAGGCAGCGATTCACCGGCCCACTTCACCGCCGCCAGGGTTTCGGCGTCCATGGAGCGGGAGTCCGCGGCGGGCAGATAACTACCGGGAAGGCGGGCCCAAGCCGGACCGCTGCCCAGCACATATCCACCGAGGAACACCACAGACGCCAGCACCGTCGCCGCGAGATGCCACGGTCGCCCGAACCGTGTGGGTTCGGGACCGAACTGTTGCGGCGGGCGATCCGGCAAGCGCCCCATGTGCCACCAGTCCAGGCGACCCATGTAATTGACCACCACGAAACTCAGTGGGAGGAAGAGGAAGCTGCTGGAGCGGGTGAAGATCTCGACGCCCTTGGGAACCACCCGCGCGGCAAGCAGGACCGGGATCGCCAGACTCAGGCCCATCACCAGAAGTTGGGGATTCCAGTAGTGCAGGTCGTGCTCGCGGCGGCGCTGCCAGCGCACCGTGAGGAAGAACAACGCCATCACGGTGAGTGTCAGGGCACCGGCGTAGGTGAGCAGAAGGACCTTGTCCATGAAGGGGGTCGCCGTGCCGGCCGAATCCTGGAACGCCTGCCGGCGCACACCGCCGCCCAATTCGGACGCCAAGTCGTCGATCATCGGCCCGAAATACTGCTGCAGATTGGAACGCTGTACGAGCGCCCACAGCACCGTCGCCGACAGTCCCGCCATGGCTCCGTAGGCCACCCGGATACGGGCCTCCCCACGCTCGGCAAGGGTC
>JAGQTO010000018.1 GCA_020439025.1 Mycobacterium sp.
CGCCAACCGCTTACGCGGTTGTCTCTGATCATGTTGCTGCGGTTGATGTTTCGAGATTCGCACCGCTGACGCGGTGCCGTGGTGGTGACGTTGCGGGCCTCTTCCCCGTTCTGCACTGCGCTGCAACCGCTTTCGCGGTTGGCGCTACCGCTTGCGCGGTAGGAGCGGATTGCCTTGCTGCTCAACGTCATAGCTCCATCGTACACCACGTGATCGAAACACTGTGCACGTCAGTATATTTCAATACGGCAGTCGCGGCGCTCCGCGCCGAGTGATCGGGTGAGATAGGACGGTGCCCCGCAGGCGGGGGAACCTGCGGGGCACCGATTGGGGATGGCGCGCTGCCGCGCGCCGAGGTGGTCTAGTGGCGGCCCTAACCGCCGGCGGCCGGCGGCTCGTCGTGGAACGGATTCGGCACCCCGTCGGATTGCTTCGGGTGGCGGAGCGGCTCACCCTGCACTGCCGGCGATCCGTTCGCTTCTACCCGCAGCCATGTCCCTGGCGCGTAGGCCCGCCACGACCGATAGCTGTCCTCGTTGTGACCGCTGGCGACCAGCACCCCACCCTGCTCGAACCAGTACCGCGCATCGGCACCGTAGAACACGTCACGGGTGACTTCACCCTCGTGATCAGGGTCGGGCCTGACCACATAGAAATCCATCTCCACGGAATCCCCATCCTCTTTCTCTGAGACTCGATCAACGCCTCGACGTGCCGACCGTAACCGGACCGAGCGACACCGCCGCTCAGCCGCGCAGCTGGGCGACAAGTCGCCGGCTGATCTCGCGATAGACCAGGGCGCGCCGCGCATCGGTGGTGTCGGGACTGTCCCGCTCGGCGCGCAACTGGTTCGCGGTCAGATCGGACAGTCGCCGGCCATCGTCTGCACTCGTCACAGCCGTCTCTCCTCCCATGGTGATAGTCGCTCTCTACAGCCGCGTCAGGCTCTCGACGCCCTCCGCGACCACCGCCATCCCGCGGATGACGTCCTCGGGCACCAGGCGCCCACCAGCGGCACCGCGCGCCCGGTTACGGCGCAGGCACTCCTGCAACGGCGTGTCGATCATGACGACCTCAGCTCGGACGCCATGCCGGGCCGCCTGCATCGCCCACACCTCGCGATGAGCGTCTTCGAGGTTGGTGGCGTCCACCACCACCGACAGGCCCGCGCGCAGCGCCCGATCGCCGCGCAGCGACTCAATATCGCTCACCACAGCCTCCTGCTCCGCTGACAGGCCGCTGTACACCCCGAACAGCTCGAAGCGGATCTGATCGCGGTTGACGACCTCCCGCCGCTGCGGGGCCGCATCGCGCCACGCGGCTGCCCACGTGGACTTACCCGCACCGGGAAGCCCCTGCAGGATGATCACCATCTGATCTGCCATGACACTCCCCTTTCACCGGGAATCCGAGGCCCGCCCAACCGGCTTGCCCAACACCTGCAATCATACCGCCCGGCCCCGACGACCGCAGCCCAAACACCGCACACCACAACGCAATAACTCACCACCACCCCACACCTGTGCCGGGTGGGGTGGTGGTGGGCTGCGCGCGGACGCGCAACCCGCCACCTGGAGTCGCTACCGCACCCGAGCTGGCCGGCCGCCGGCGCGACGGCGCACCATCCGCGCCGGCACCCGCACCACGACCCACAACCACCAGCCCACCAGCGCATAGCCGAGAGTCACCGACACCGGGACCCCCAGGTAGTGGTTCGCCGCGCCGGCCAGCACCGCCACCAGCACGAGCAGCCGCGCCTGCCGCACCACGGCGCGCACCATGCCGCCGATCACGCCGAGGCTCCCGCAGCGGTCTCGGTGAAAGCATCGACCTTCGACGGATCGACGCGGTACCTGCCGCCGTCCCGGAACACCGCCACCGCTGTTCGATGCACGTTGCGCAGCAGCACCAGCGCCGCCTCGTAACCGGCCCAATCGACCACCCGCCACTGAATCGGTCCCATGTGAACCTCGACGTAATGCACCGTGCGGCGACGCCGCTCGTCATAGGCCGACTGAGTGACCACCGACCACTCCGGTGGCCGCGTCCACGTCACCGACACCACCGACACCCCCGGCCATTCATCACCGCTGACCGATTCCAGGTGTGCATTGCCCGCCGCTCCACGCAGCGCCTCACGCACGGCCCCGAACGCCGCCAACACCGCCGACACCTGCTCAGCTGAGGTGAACCGCATGAAGATGTCGCCCCACTGCACCGACACCACGGCCAGATCCGTGCGCGCATCCGACACCGACACATGCCCCGCCACGGGACGCACCACCACCATCGTGCGCGTCACCAGACCCGCCGGAATCGGCATCCGATCCACCACCCGCGACCCCAACACCGCAACAGTCACAGCACTCCCCTTCCCTGGGAATCCGGACCGGCCCCGCTGGCCTGTCCAACACCTAGGATTCTACCCGCCAACACCGACGGGCGCGGGACGAATCACCCAGCTACACAACATGTTCAAACACCCACTCCCCACCCCTGTGCCGGGTGGGGAGTGGGGCGCCTACTGGGCGACTTTGGGAGCCCACCAGTTCGGCAGGTACTCGATGTATCCGTTCGGTGCCAGCTCATTTGGCGGCACATACAGGACGTCCCTGACGTCGATCGGAACCTGCGGGGAGGGCCATGGGCCAGAACCCACCGGCCCTGCCGCCGGATCAGGAATCCAGTACCTCGACCCGTCCTGCTCCGCGATGTCGGTGTAGCGGCTGGGGCCTAGCTCATCAGCGGGCAGAACCACAACATCGCTGGCGTCGAAAGGGAACTCCGCTGGCGGCGGCGGTGGCACGACGCGATAGTGCGAATCATTGGACGGATACCACAGATTCGGACCAACCTGCGTGGTCCCATACGGCGCCAGCTCGCCCTCGGGCACGTGGATCACCTGGCTGGCATCAAGCCAATACCGAGGGTCCTTTCCATGCGGTGGATCGGGATCGTCTGGCGGCGAGAGCGGGAACTCGTTGCTGACGGCCTGCACCTCATCCGCCTTGTCCGGTTTGCCGTCGCCATCGCGGTCCCGAAGCCGATCGGCGCCCTCTTCATCGCCACTTTCGTAAGCGGCGGCGTGCTCCTCGAAACGAGTGGAGTACACCCCGAAATCAGCAGCCTTCTTCTCCAGCACCGCCTGCCGACGGGCAAGGCCGGCGACTACACCCACCGCCACCGGATACCCCATCGGACCATGGCTCGCGATAATCCGGTTCACCTCGTCGACAGCCTGCGGCCCGATAGATGCCGCCGCCATCTGCAGCTGCGTGTACTGATCGGCGACGTTGCGCAGATCCGCCGGATTCACGTCCAGTTTTGACACCACAACCCCCTTCCACACCCCACCCTAGCTGGCAAAACAGACACCCCGAGGACTCACAGCGCAGTGGGGAACTCGTGGCCGCCAGGCGCGCACCGACACGGCCGCAGACTCTTCAGCGGCGCGGGCCAGCAGACCCGCAGTCTCGTCGAGGTAGCACTGCGCCATCGCACGCTGCGAAGCCTCGGCATCCGGGTGCAGTGCCGCGTCGGCCGACAAGGTGGCCGCGTGGTGGGCGAACATCCGGCGCCGCTCACCGCACTCGGCGACAGCGGCGTGGATATTCAAGCGGGCCTCGGCCAGCATCTCGGCCGGTGCCGGGATCGGGATCACTGACATCAAGGCTCTGACCTCCGGACTGAGCGGATACAGCCGGGATGCTAGCGCCGCGACCGGACACCGAACACCCAACGCTTCGCGGGCCCATCCGCCGACTCAAATCGGCCGGCGAATCGGGCTCACCTCAGGTGTCCGGTGCGGGCTGACCTTCGGCGATCATCCGGTGTAGCTCACCCACGACCGCAGACAACGACACCGGGCCGGGATGCTCATCGTCGAGCGCCGTTTCCTGGGCCAGAAACCCCCGCCACACGTCACCGGGGATCGTCACGGCCGCGCAGGCGCCACACGACTGCCCCGACAGCGGACTCACCGCAACAGCCCGTCGAAGCGGGGCGGGTCGAAGAACTCCGCCGCCGGATCGGGAGCGACGTCGCGCACCACGATCTGGTTGCGTTCCAACCCCCGGAAACCGTCATCGTCCAGCTCGGCCAGGCCGTCGCCGAGGTCGCACTCATCGGCGTCGAAGTCCACCGGAACCCGCACCGTCACCTGGTGCACGGATTCCTCGACCCACTCGATCACCACTGTTTTCGTCTCCAGCGCAGCAGGATTCGTCATGCTCGCGCCTCACTGTCCTCGAAAGGCCACCCCTCCGGAGCGTCGTCGATGTAGGCGTAACCGGGCGGATAGTCATACGACGAGGCCAGCAGCGCGGCCGCCGCCGGGGACGCCGAGGCGATCGCCTCTTCGCGCGATTCGGTCCAGTCACTGAAGGTGTAACCGCGACCGGCGTCGATGACGTACTCGTCGTAGTCGTCGAGCTGCACTCCGTCGACGAGAACCGTCACGTCGGTCCCACCGTCGGGATCTCGGACCACGACCAGCTCCAGGCGCGGGCCATGCGGAACGGCCGCCGCGTCGTCGTGCGCACGACGCAGAAACGCGTTGAGGTCCGACAGCCGCACGATGAAGCTGCCGCGCACATCCAAACCGCTGCCGTACGCCCGTCGCGGCAGCTCGCTCACCGCAGCAGCCAGCGCAGCGTCGCCGTCGAACGGCGGCTCCGGCCGGGTCTTGGTGAACTCGACGGCCAGCCAGGTCCGCCCCTGCTCAATCAGCCACGCCCGGACCACCTCGACCGCGCGCCGCTCGATCGCAGCGCGCACCTGACCCAGCCGGGTCTGCAACGTCGCCAGCTGCGGGTCGACGATTGCGCCGCTCATCTGACCACTCGGGTTCGCCGTCGCCATCTCAGGACACCCCCGCCGAGCCGCTGACAGCCGCGCTGGCAGCCGCGTCCAGCCAGCCGGGGCGTCGGAACGTCCACTCGTCTCCCGGCGGGCGCACGGGCATCAGCAGCCCGAAAAAGTCCTCCCCGATACCGATCGCCGTCGGGCCGGGCTTACCGCCCGAAGTCACCGACGGGAACACCACCATGTGCGCCCCGCTGGCCTGCTCATCGGCCCGCGCGCGGGTGAACCGCCCGAGATAGGGGCCGGTGTAGCCCATGCCGACGATGCCGCCCATGCGCGAGTCATCCGACGGCAGCAGGTGGCGCCACTGCGGGAACTGCACATCAAGGCCGCGCACCGTGATCGCCTCCCCCGTGCTGAACCGGAACGTCACCTGGGCACCGGCATCGACGACCTCGATGGTCACCTCACGGGCACCTTCGTCGCGCTTGCCCGTCTTGGCCATCTTGACCAGGGCCTTCGCATCCGAACCCGCGACCATCATCGTGAACGCCTCCCCCGAGTACTCGACTCGCGAGGCACCCAGCACGAAGCGATCCGTCGCCACCGCGACCAACTGACCGGCACCGAACTCCAGCCGCACCGCCTCCAGAAACGGCAGCTTCGCCGACGTCGGGGCCGCGAACAGCAGCGCGTCGGACACGGCGGTGTGCAACGCCTTCGCCTTCAACATGTTCACCACCGGCGCCACCACGCCCTCGATCGAGGTCTCCTCGACGGCGGCGATCGGAGTCTCCAGAACAGCAGTCATGCCACTCCCCTTTCGTGGGAATCGCGGGCCGACCCGACTGGCCTGCCCAACACCAACGACTCTACCGGTGGCCACCGACAAGAACGCGTCATCAGATCCGCACGCACACAACGCCATAACGACCACCACCCCACCCCTGTGCCGAGTGGGGTGGTGGTGTGCGGCCGGGCCGCTATGGGTGGTCAGTCGGGCCGCCAATCCTCGGCAGTGTCCTCGGTGCCGGCGAACTGGAATCCGCACCCGTAGCAGCGGGCGCGGCCCCCGTCCCGGTCGATCCAATACCCGAAGTGCCGATGCGTTCCCTCAGCCGCGAGACCCGGCTCAGGGTCGCCGGCCGCGGGACCGCTCATCAGCGGACCTGCTGGCAGACGTCGCACTCCCAGCCGTGGGCCTGCCGGGTGCAGGTGCGCCGCTCCTCGCACAACCAGCACCGCTGGTTGGCCTTGCGCTCTGGCGCCTTCGCCGGCGTTCCGGCAGCGGTGGGCGCCTCCTCGCCGGTCGCGGCCACGCGCGCGGGATCACCACCGGCCAACAGCACGGCGTATGCGGCCTGAGTTTCGTTGTCCCGCTTGGCCTGCGCTTCGACTGTCATGGCCGGACCGTCGGTCTGCCGCAGGTGGCTGCCGAATGCCTCGGCACACTCCCCACACGGCAACCCCTGCTCCTCGGCCCCGTTCCTACAGCCCGGCAGGATGCACCGCGGCCCGGACAGCTCGCCGGCCGCCGAGGCGCCACGCGTCACGTGTTCCGATCCGCTCATACCGCTCACACCTTCCCTGCTCATGCCGCCGCCGGCTGCGCCGCGGCTAGCTGGCGCAGCTCCCACAAGTCGCGCTGATGGCACGCTCCGACGTTGCCGTCGCACGGCTCACCGTGGTCGGCGCATCCGCCGGCCACCAGGCCGCGGCGCCACCGCAGCGCCCACCTCAGGCAGTTCGAGCACTTGGCGTGAGTACAGCCCGGCAGCCGCGGATTCTTGCGCGCATTCATCGACCACCCCAGCGAGTCCGAGCTGGCCAGCAGATCGCCGTAGATCCGCAGTCCGAGGGTCTTGACCCCGTAACCGTGCAGCGGCACCTCAGGGTCGCGGTCGCGCAGCGCTTCGAGCACCTCGCGGATCTCGCCGGTGTGCTGCCGCCGGCAGACCGAGCCGACACCCACCGACGGGTAATTGCTCAGGTCGACCCCGGCCTCACCGAACATGTCCCAGCACCGCAGATAGTCCTCAACGGACTGACCCTGGACAGTCGGCATGTACGGCGGTTCCGGGTGTCGGTCCGGATCATCTCCTTCTGACCAGAGCTGCTGCAGCCGAACGAAGTTCGCGACTGTCCTGCGCTGGTGCTCCTCCACCGTCAGGCCGGTGCGAGCCAACATGTCAGGCTCCGTCATCCAGTCCATCCCGGCAGCCCATTCGAGCTGTCCGATCTCGCGGTCATACCGCTTCACCGCTGCGTTGTACTCCTCGGCGGTGGTGCGCCAGCCGCCATACAGCGACAACTCGGAGAACCCACCGGAATCCAGCGCCCACCCCGAACGCGCCTTCGGCAGCGTCTTGCGCCGCGCCAGTCGACGATGCGACACAAACAGCGGCACACCAACGTGCGCCAACCACCCGTCCATATGCGTCCCCAAGTAGAACACCGGCGCCTTCGCCATGATCGAAACCCCTCATCGGGTCTGCGGGCCAGCCCTCGCGGCGTGCCCTTCACCAACCAACATACCCGAGGCCACCGACACCCGAACCATCACGGCCCCAACGGGTTACCGACCACCACCCCGCCCCTGTGCCGGGTGGGGTGGTGGTGTGCCCTTGCGGCGGTCCTGGCGGCCTTGGTCTTCGCAGTTGGGTGCGGTGTCCACATCCGGCGTTATCGTCAGCGGTAGGTGCGCGGACGTACCCACCAAGCCACAGCCTGCGCATCCGGAAGGCAGGTACATCATGACCGTTCGTATCGACCCACGAGCAGGAGTCCGCGCCGCCGGGCCGGTGGGCGCTCCCACGATCAGCGCGGGATAGCGCTCATGGCGTGGGGCGAGTTGAACGTCGAGCCGGCCGACCTGACACGGGTGGCCGGCGAGTACTCCGGACTGCAGACCGCCGCGGCCTCGATCGGCCCCCAGGCCGTCGACGAAGTGAACCGGATCATCGCCAGCCACGGCCCCATGGGCTACCCGGTCGCGGTCGGAGTGGTTACCGGCATGGCCCGCCGTCAGGCGGCACTGGAAGCCAAGGCCGCCGACTTTGGGCAGTACTCCGAACGTTTCCTCGAACACGCTGCTGCCTACCGCGCCGCCGATCACCTGGGCGCCGAGCGCTTCGAGGCACTCGACTTCTCACAGAGCGCGACGCCACCCACGCTCGGCGACGATGACCCGCCGGCCTACTTCCCCAAGAACGTGTGCTGGATCGGCACGGCGGACGGCGACACCTCCGTCTGCTCAAAGGACACCACCGAGTACATGTACGTCGAGGACGGCGCGTGGAAGAACCGGCAGGTCGACAACGGCTTCGTCTCCGGACTCCCGCCCAGCGCCGGCGGCCCCCGCACGACACTGCTTCCCGAACCGCCGGCGCCGGGTTCGGATCCGTTCGCCGATGCCGGCCCCCGCGACCGCACGGTGTACTGGCCAAACCCCGACGGATCCATGGGTCGCGCGTGGCGTCAGCCCGACGGCTCGGTGATCTCCACACAAGACACCGGACCCGGCCTCCAGATCAGCCCCATCCTGCCCGGCGACCTGAGCATGTGGGGCCAGGAACCGATCTGACCCCACACGCACTGGCCTGCTTACGCAGCCGCGGCTGAGGACTTCTCGCTACCGTTGCGGCCCGACGCCGGGGTGCTGTCCTGCGGCGCGGCATCGCCGCGACGATGCCGGCCCCTCTCCGTCGAGGACGTGGTGTCAGACGAGGGCGTCGCCGTCGCCTCGCGGTTTACGGGTGCGGCGTGGCGGCCGTAGGTCTCCGCGGAACTCGAGGTGCCGGTCTGCGAGTCCTCGGAGCGCCGGGGGGATCCGGTGGCCGCATGGCGCGGTTGTCCTGCACGGACGGCGCCGGGTGACGTGGACTCAGTAGACGCACCGCCGGTGCCGGATTCAGCTCGCTCGCTTGGTGTCTCGTCGGCGTCGGGGTCCGCCCCGTAGACATCAGGGGGTGTCTCGGTCGTCGAGGTCTGCTCAGTCTCCTCGGCCATCTGGGTGGGCGTGGCCTCGGCGGCGGTGACCGTCGTGTCCGGGGTTTGCGGTGTCGCGGTCTGGTCGGTGGCGGTGTCGACGGTCGCGGGTTCGGCTTCTTCAGCCGGGGGCGCCGGGGCCAGTGCCGAATCGCTGACTGCCGCAGCCGGAACGTCGGCGGCTGCCACCTCGGGCGAAGCGGTCTCGTCGGGGTCCAGCTGCGCGGACTCGGGGCGGCTGGCCGTCTTCGGCGCTGCCCCGAGGGCGTCGGTGGCAGCCGAGGCGGCCGGCGCCGCGAGGGAGGTGACGATTCCCCCGATCGCTTGGCCGAGGTCGATGGCGCCAGCGATCGTATTCAGGGTCGTCCTGGCGGCTAGTGCGGCGACGTTGACGGCGGCGGTCACAGCGGTGGCCAGATTGTGTGGCAGACCAGCGATGATGGGCGACAGCCCGGCCGCTTGCAGGATCCCGCTGGCGGCCGTGGCGAGTCCGGTGACGAATGCGTTCACCACCTCGGCTCCGGTACCGGCCAGGTCGGCGCCGACGCGGAACGGCAGGGACGCGAACGAGCTGGCTGTGCCGACGACGGACCCGACGGTGCTCGCCGCGGCGCTGACGAGGATCGACACGGCGTGGGTGTAGCTGGCTGGGCTCAGCGGCGCTGAGCCGATGCGGGCCAGGGCCGCTTGGACGGCTCCCGGTGCGCTGCCGCTGCCCAGCCAGGTGCCCACGATGGCGTTCGCTCCGCCGGCGACACGGCTCAGGGTCCCTACTCCTGCGGTGGTCACAGCGTCGGTGATGCCGTTGACTCCGGCCAGCACGGCGGTCACGGGTGCCGAGACGATGCCCTGGATGGCGGTCAATGCGCCGTCGACCAGCGCGATGTCGGTGAGCGTCTTACCGGCGCCGAGGAGATCGTTGACCGCTGCCAGGGCGTTCGAGATTTGCGCGGTGACACCGTGGACAAGGGTGCCGCCAAGCCGTAAACCGTTGCTTCCCAACGTTTCCACGGCGGTGATGCCACTTTGGATAGCCAGCCCGGCGATGCTGAAAGGCGAGCCCAGCAGATTGATGTAGCTCGACACCGCCAGCGGGTCGTTGACGATGTTGGCGACGGCCTGCAGCGCGGTGCCCAGCGTTCCGGTGACCGCGGAGGTCAGGATTTCGCTGATCTGCCCGGTGGTCAGACTGATCCCCTCGCCGACAGCGCCCACCGATCCGGACAATTCGGTCAGACCTCCCGAGGAGGCGGCTTTGAGAGCGACGAGCACCGATACCAAGGTCGGGTTGGTCCCGGCGGCACCGATCAGCCCGTCCCACACGGTCTCGTTCAATCCGGCCGCCGTGGTCAGCGCGCCGGTGAGGGTGTGCCCCGCCGAGTCGATGACTGAGGTGACGGTGCTGCCGGCGGCGGCCATGGCGTCGTTGAGGTTGGCAACCAGGGCGGCGATGTCGGCCGGGGTGATGGCGGCGGCGAGGTGCATCTGCGAGACCGTCACGTGCGGAATGGCGGGACTGGCGAGCTGATGTTGCTCGGCGATGACGATCGGGCTGAGCGCAATGGCGCCGGCCATTGTCGCGGCGATTCCGAGCTTGAGATAGGGACGAGCGGACAGTTCCACGAAGGCCTCCAGGGTGAACATTCGACAGGTAAAGAGATCGCCGAAACCGCTGGTTATGGCACCCCCCGCGGATTCCACTGACGCGAGTGTACGTTAAATGTGTACGTTATAACACTACGTCAAAACTCTCTTCGTACGCGTTACAGCTGTGGTGCCATGAGTCTGTCCGGTTATGAGCGACACCAGCGCGGCCGGCGCGTGAGCCGACGAGTCCTGCGCGGCTTCGATCCCGCGGCGTTCGCAACCCGGCGCCGCGACGCCGGCCTCAGCGTCAGCGACCTCGCCCGGCTGTCGGGTCACTCATTGAGCACCATCCATCACTGGGAGGCCGGGCGCCGCACGCCGCAGGTCGACATCCTGGCCGCGGTGATGGCGATCATCGGCGTTCCGATCGAGGCAGTGGTGCGCATCGCCTCCGATGAGCGCTACCCCGGCGACTGGCGCGTGCTGACCGGCCTCACCCAGCCGCAGCTGGCCGCCAAGGCGCAGCTGGCCACCGCCACGGTCCAGCGCATCGAGCGGGGTGAATACCCCTTGTCCGATGCCAACGCCGACAAGCTCGCCGAGCTGCTCGGCATTTCCCCACAGACCTACCGGCAGGCCTATCTGCGGGTGCGGCAACGGCCGCCGGGGACGTCGTGCTGATGCGGCCGCGCGCAGCGTCAGGCCTCGGGTAGGAATTCCTTCGGAACGAAGTGATTCGGCGCGACACCGAACAGATCCGCCAGCTCGTAGACCACGTTCACGCTCGGTGCGGTCTGGCCGTGGAAGTAGCGATACATCTGCGACGGGGACACGGGTAGCTCGGGTGCCCGCTCGGCGAGCAGCCGCTGTAGCCCGAGCGGGGTCAGCTTGCGCGTGCGGCCCGTTTCGAGGTTGCGCACATCCCATGCCGCCACCAGCTCCTGCAGTCGTGCAGAGAAGTACTCCGCAGCCGGGTGTATCGGTGCTTTCCTGACCGCCGGTGCTCCCGTCTCGTCAGCGGCCGCCACAAGGACCGCCGCCGCTGAGTCGCCGGCCGTGCGGCCGACACCCTTGCTGTCGTCGGTAGCTTCCACTGCTTCGCACCTCCCCCTTCGTCGTATTCCGCTGGGCGACGGACGCTGCCACTGCGCCTGATTCACAACGGGTTTGGATGCCGGTGGCGCGCCTGGATTACGCCGGCGGCGGGATGATCGGGGTCGTCGAGGGTGCAACCGTTGCCGGGGTTCCCTGACTGCCGGACGGGGCCGGCGCTGCCGTGGGCTGACCGGCCGCACTCGGCGCTGCCGGCGCGGTCGGCGACGCGCTGGCGGGGGCCGCGCCGGGAGCAGGCGCGGGAGTACCGGTTCCGACCGGGGTGCCCTGACTACCTGCAGCGGGGGGCACGGCGTCTGCGGTGCCCGCAGGCGCTGTTCCCGGTTCGATCGGCGTCCCCTGGCTGCCGGCCGTCGGCGGCAGCGGCGTTCCCGAGCTGCCCGAGGGAACCTCGGCGGTAGGGCTGCCGATGCCGGCCGGTTGGGCGACGGCGGTGCCGTCCAATGCAGCCTCGGGTGTCGGGGTGCCGGTGGCCTCGGCCCCACCGCTTCCGGTGGTCGTCGTTCCCGGCGTCCAGGTGCTGGATCCACTCGATCCGCTGCCGCTGCGCGGCGCCGGCGGCGGGGTGAGCCACAACAGCAGATCGGGGCCGCCGGCGTTGTAGAGCACGCTGTCGGGCTCGGCGCCGGTCACGTCGAAGTACAGCTTGCCGGTCGTGCGCTGCCCTTGGGCGATGGTGGCTGGATTGACGCCCTGGGGTGTGGCTGCGCCGAACAGGACGCGGTAGGTGTCCCCGTTGCGGGCGCGGGCGTTGAAGTTGGACACGATCGGGGTGACCGCGCCGGCGATCGCGGTGTCGGTGGCGGTGGCCTCCCACAGCACGCCGCGCACCGGGTAGGGGATCACGTCGGCGCTGGGCTTGAGGTCTTGCACCATCCACCCCTGCACCACGGCACCGTCGTGGAGTTCGGCCTGGCTGCCGAGCGTGGTCGTCTGGGTCTCGGCGGCGGCACTCGGCGCGCCTGCCGCCGCGAGCGCCGCCGCGATGGCGGTGGTGGCCAGCGCAGCAGAGAAGGTCGCGTTCTTCATCGGATTCGGCTCCTGTCGTTCATCGTCCCTGTCCCCCAACGGGAGAACGGTCAGTCCTCACTGAAGCTATCAGCTCACTTGGTCCAATCCTGCTGGTCGCGAACCGATCGGTTTTATCCAGCCGGCGGAGGCGCGGTGCGTTCGAGCACGCCGTCGACGATCTTGCGGATCGGGCTGACCTCGCGGTTGTGCAGCGGGGTGGAGTTCACGATGTCGCGGCCGGACTCACCGCCGTCGTACATGCGTTCCAGGATCTCGCCGAGCTGCCCGTTGGTCATGTCGGCGACCTTGCGGACGTCGGGCATCTGCTCGCGCACGATGCCGGCGATTGACTCCCACCACACGCGCCGCTCCGCCGGCACCGACGGACCGGTGTTGATGGCCGCAGCCGCCGGGGCCACCGCGTGGGCACCGCCGGTGACCACAGGCAGCGACGACGGTCCGAATCGGCGCACCGAGTGTGGGTCGGTCTGCGCCGAGGTGAGCGACAGCAGCGCCAGGGTGGAGCAGATCAGCGACAGGTCTACCGCTATCGGCCACAGCCATGCGGTGTCTGCACTCATTCCCAGCATCACCATCAGATCGCGCAGCGCGAAGAAGCTCATCGCGAACGCACACACCGCGACTCCGACGGTCAGCAGCAGCGCTCCGCCCAGCACGAACGCGTCGACGCGGCGGTATCCGCGGCGACGGGTCTTGATGAGCAGGGCAACCGAATGCGACGAGCCGAGCAACACCGAGGGTGGTACCGCGGCCGCGACAGCGGCCAGCAACTTCAGATGGCTCTCCGGGGCGGTCATCCACGCGTGAATGACGTTGCCGCCGATGGACACCACGGTCGCGAACAGCAGCCACATCCAGAAGAACCACAGCGCATGCCGGCGCGCGTCATCGACGCGGACCCGCTCTGCGCTCGGCGCCGGATCGGCCGCCGTTGCTGTCTCTGGGGGGTCGTCGGCGGCGTGCGTGACCGGGTGCGCTGGCGTGGGGTGCGCCATTGTGGCGGTGGGGGCCTGCTGTGCCGTGGTGGTCAGGTCGGCGCCGTGGCGGGTGGGCGCTTCGTCGAGCACGGTCATGATCGGTTGGTTCCCTTCATCGTGGAGGTGGGGCGACGTCGGCACCGGGTAACCCGAAGAGGCCTGCCGCGCAGAGCGAATGGCGAGGTCATCGGGCTCAAATGCCCGGACCCTAACAGCGGATGTGGACACCGCGGGGTGTGAGCGCGATCGGCGCTGGTGGGGTGGGTCATATCAGGCCCTGGGCCCGGTACTCGGCCAGTTTGGCGCGCACCCCTTTGGCGTATGACCGGCGCGCCGCCGTGTCGGTGATGCCTTGGTCGGTCAGTGCGCGCAGGGCGCGGCGCACCTTGGCGGTGTCGCTTCCGGGGTGGGTCGCGATGTCGGCGGCCGCGGCGGCGCACCAGCCCGAGTCAAACCACCGCTGCGCCTTGATGGCGGTGAACTGGGCGCGGGTCATCGACCGGTTGGTGGTCATGTGTCCATCCGCGGTTCTTGAGCCGAATTCTGTTGAATGGCCGTCGGTTTAGGCGCGGACCAGACCGGTTCCCAGGTGTCGAATTCGCCGGCCTCGACGCGATCCTGCAGGGCTTGCCAGGGGGCGCTATCGGGGCCGGTCTCGATGACGCACTGTTCGTAGAAGTCGACCGCGGCCAGTGCGCCGAATTCGTCGTAGTGCTGAGCCTGCAGGTCGGCGGTCCAGGTGGCCACTTCGGAGTCGACGAGTTCGGCGTGGTTGTCGGCGATCCAGGAGTTGGTTCGTGCGGCGATGCCGGCCACGTCCCAGTCGGCGGGGTCGAGGTCGGCGCGGCGCAGCTGCTCGGCGACCTGGCCGTGGGTCAGCTTGGGGGTTTTGTGCGGCATATCGGGCCTTTCCCGGTGTGGAGTCGGTGTCAGGGGCGCTTGTGCTTGCGGGCGTTGCCGCGGCTGGTGACGCTGACCGTGTGGCCGCACTCGGGGCAGGTGCCGCGGGGGCTGCAGAGCCGCAGATTGGCGTCGGGCACGTAGTGGGTGGATCCGGGGCACTGATCGGGATCAAGCGGTTTGGCCGCCTTGGTGGTCCACTCCACCGGGGCGGTGGGAAAGCAGTGCGGTTGCGAGCATAGGACGGTGCCGTAGGCGGCGACGGCTTCGGCCTCGGATTCGCCGGAAAGTTCGGGGAGCCAGCCGATCTGAGTGGTGACGTGCAGGGTGTGGCAGGCGGTGGAGCTGTGGATGTGACCGCCGGGGACGATGAAGAACCGCGACCACCGGCCGTTGTCGCGCCACACCTGGTCGAGCGCTTCGACCGCGGCGCGCGCCGCGGATACCTGACTGCGGGCGGTCTCGTAGGCCTGCAACGCCGCACTGGCGCGCTGGGGCGCGTTGCGCAGGTTCCATGCAGCGCGGTTGTCGAGTTCGTCGACCTGGCCGTCGGCGACTCTGCGGGCGGTGGCGATCGCCTCGTCGAGGGTCAACCCCCAGGTGGCCCGGCGGCGGCCGCGGTAGTACCCGGTCTTGTCTCCGGCGGCGCGGTGAATGTCGTTGGCGGCGTTGTCTTCACGGTCCATCGCGGCTCGTAGTGCGTTGGTGGCCTCGGCCAGTTTGGCGTCGTGGGCCTTGGCCTGCGCCTTGGTGTACGTGCCAGCGGTGGTCGCGGTCGTCGTCATCTCGTTGCCCATGCCGACAGCCTTTCAAATAACTAGTGCGTTTGTCAACCGTTACCGTTGCGTCTGTCAGTAGTTAGGCGTACGGTGGAACCCAGCACGGAAAGCACAGCCAGGAATCGAGGCAGCCATGTCGCACACCCCGACCGCGACGGTCATCACCGCAGCTCCGGTGACCAGTGGCGACCCCCGCGTCTACACCGACCCGTTCCCCGGCGCCGCGGGAAGCGACCTCGTGAAAGAAGACTGCTGGAAGTGCGGCGGTGACGGGATGTACCACGCGCCTTCGGGTTTCGTCATCCAGAATCCCTACGGCCCCCGCGGTGACGCGATCAAGGGGTGCTTCGCCTGCCGCGGCCGGGGACATCGCTACGTCAAGGTCTCCAGCATCCGAGCCCGCGTCCGCCGCGACGTCAAGGCGACCCTGCAACGCGACGCCGACGCAGCCGCACACGCCGCGGCCGCCGCCCAGGCCGCCGCTGCCCACTTCGCCGCCGCCTGGGATGAAGCGCACGCCGAGCAGGACCATCGCGCCGCATTGAACAACACTCCGGCCGGCGCACCGGGCCAGAAGCTCGCCGGCCTGACCGGCACCGTCGAGGTGGCGACCGACATCGAGGTCGCAGGCTTCCGCGGCTACGGCACCGACCACAAGCGGCTGATCGTCGTCAAACTGCCCAACGGCCAGGTCCTCAAGACCTTCGGCACCGGCGCCACCCTCTACGCCGCCAGCCGCGGCGATCACGTCACCATCAGCGGCACCGTCAAGGAACTCAGCGACTACCGCGGCCAGCTGCAGACCGTCCTGACCCGCACGAAACTCCGCATCGAGGACACCGCACCGGCCTTCGACATCGCCGCCGGCGACCACATCGAGACCGGCGGCGACTGGTATCCAGTGCTGCGCGTCGACGACGACGAGGTGCTCATCACCGTCACCGCCGGCGAACGATCCTGGACCTCGCGGATCCGCCGCGACGCGATCACCGCCCACCGCCCCGCCTAACGGCCCAAAGCGACTTCCGCACAACACAACACGAGGAGACCCGCCACCGTGACCATCGAGATCATCCACACCGCCGCCGAGGGGACGCTCGTCCACGGCACCACCCGCGGCGACGGCACCAACACCGTGCTCAAAGCAACCGGATTCCGCTGGTTTCGCACCCTCTCCGCCTGGGGCGTCCCCAACAGCCGCGACCGCCAGCCCAACCTCGGCAAGATCGACCGAGCCGCAGCCGCCCTGCGCGACGCAGGCCACACCGTCACCGTCGAGGTGGACACCAACCACCGCGACGTCGCCACCGCCGAAGCCGACCGCGCCCAACGACAGAGCGACCGGGCCGAGGCCCTGTCCGCCAAGGCCGACCGGCGCGCAGCAGACGCCGCGGCCGCCTGGGAGGCCGAAGCGCGCGCCTCAGCCGCAGTACCTCCCGGCGGGGAGCCCATCAAGATTGGCCACCACAGCGAGCGCCGGCACCGACGCTCCATCGAGCGTGCCCAGCAGACACTGGGGCGGGCCGTCGAAGCCACCGACACCGCAGCCGAGGCAGCTCGCCGAGCCGACATCGCCGCAGCCACCACCGCCCACCGGCACAACCCGGTGACGGTGAAGAACCGCATCGACAAGCTCGAAGCCGATCAGCGCCGCGACGAACGCACCCGCGACGGACACCGACGCGTCGTGGCCCGCACCGAGACCGCAACCTATGTCGACGAGTTCGGACCCGCGGCCGGCGCCCACCGCGAACAGGTCGTCGCCCGCATCGCACAGCGCGCCGACGAGATCACCTACTGGAAAGGTATCTACGCCGCCCAGCAGGCTGCCGGCCTTGCCAATACCTACGGCCCCGACTCAATCACCAAAGGCGACCTGATCAAGAAGCGCGGCGCCTGGTACCAGGTGGTGCGGGTCAACCCGAAATCCGTCTCAGTGCAGGTGCAGGCCGGCGCCACCTGGACCCACAAGATCGCCTACCACGAGATCTCCGATCACCGGGCCGGCGATCCCCAGGTCTACACCGCCTAGCGGTACCGTTGCGGATGTCAACAGTTCCGACCTGTGATTCCCGACCTGCGCCCCTGGGCGTCACCGAAGCCGAGCAGGAAGCTCCCAGATGACCTGGACAACCGAACTCACCTACACCGCGGACGGTCTCACCGACGAGGACACCGCGGCGCTGGCGAAGGCCCTCGGCGGCGCCGACATCGCCTACGCGGCCGGGCGGCTGCGGGTCCAACTCGAAGTCGAGGCCACCACCCTCGAAGACGCCGCCCACACCGCACTGCGCACCGCGGCCGCGGCCACTGGACTGCTCAAGCCCAGCCGACTGCAGGTCCTGACCACCGAGGAGTTCCTCGATCAGGCCCTGCAGCCCACCACTCTCGACCTCATCGGCATCACTGAGATCGCCGCCGAGTTCGGGGTGTCCCGCCAGCGCGCCGGCAAGCTCGCCGACGCCGACGACTTCCCCCGGCCCGTCGCTCATCCCGCATCGGGGCGCGTGTACACCCGCGCGTCGGTCAAGGCCTTCCAGAAGAGGTGGGAAGAAACCCGCAACAAGGCCGGCGGACGACCCAAACGACACCTCGACGCCCCTTTGAAGAAAGCGAAGACGACCTCATGACCTTCCGCGTCGATCGCACCCTGCCCCATCACGCCGCCTTGGGCTTGGTCCTCTACACCCAGCCGCGGCGTCGGCCCACCCTCGACGACCGCACCCTCGGCCAGATCCAGCGGGACGCCGACACTGCCGGGTCTCCTGCTCGTGAGCACACGCACCTGCACCGCCGAGGCAGCCGCTAGCCGTACATGTCGACATCGCCCAGACTGAGCGCCGACGTCGTGGGTTGGGCGCGCACCGCGCACTACGTGACCGCGATCGCCGACGACGGCGACATCCAGTTGCGCTCCGAAGCCGGGACCCCCACGCGGTACTACATCCGCCGCCGCGGATCCAGCCGCCTCGAACTGACCCAGACCGATGACGGCGACATCGAGCAGCCACTGCTGTTCGTCGCCGACATCGAGGTCCTGGAGCGCTACCTCATCGGCCTGTTCGCCGACGACATCCGCGAAGACCTCGACCTGCCGTTCCTCGAACTCGCCTATGCAGCCCCGGATCTGGCGCCTGGCTACACCCTCAGCGACATGGTGCGCGGCTACCGCACACTCACCCGCACCGGCCAGGGCCCGGTCGCCGCGGCACCGGATCCGACGCTGAGCCTGCTGGCGCTGGTGCCGCTTTCTCATCTGATGGGGTGGTCTCTCACCGACCTCAAGCGCGCCTTCCTCAACCCTGCCGGTTTCCCACTTCTCCGCCAAGGCCGCTACGCCACTCGATAGCTCCTAGCCAAGCATCACCGGTGATGCACCGTGCATCACGCAGTGCTATGCCTTGTTACACCGAACAACGCCCACTGCAACATGTTTCGCGCGGCGAGCGTCGAGAAGGGCGTCTTAGGTTGGCCCCGCGCCGCCTGCTGCGAAACTGCGCTCTGCGAGCCTGCCGAACGCGGTTAGGATTGACGGGTGGAATCCGACAGCGATGCAGTAGTGGTACCCCTGCATCGGCGCACCCCGGACGCGGTGCCCGTCGGTCTGTTCACGATTAAGGACCTCGCCGAGGCCTGCGGTCTCCCCCAACCAGTCATCTCCCAACTGGTCCCACACACCAATACTGCCGCGGGTCGCCTCTACACCGAAGCGCAGCTGCGCTACGCCGTCGAGATGGCAGAGCAGTTTCGCTCGCCGAACCGCACCTAGCCGGAACCCGTCCGTCGCGGCAATCGCAGAGGATTTGCAGGGCTATCTGATGCCGTCAAGCAAGTTGAGCCTCGTTTGTGGAATAGCATGAAAGCTGTTGTTTTGCACTGCTTTTCGGCTAGATTCCGCGTGCAAGGTCGCGGAACGAGGCCATATGAAGGGTCGACGCGACAGTGCAAGTTCGGGTTGGGCCGTTGCGATGTTTCGCCAAAATCAGGTCGGCTTCACCGGCTCGGGGGCTGTCGCGGTCGTAGGCGTCGGGGCGGTTGATGAGAATCACCATGTCCCCGTCCTGCTCCAGCTGACCCGTTTCGCGTAGATCGGACAGCTGGGGCATCTTGTCGGTGCGTTGTTCGGGGCCACGGTTGAGCTGGCTGATCGCAATGACCGGCACGTCGAGTTCCTTGGCCATCAGCTTGAGGCTGCGGGAGAACTCCGCGACTTCGGCCTGGCGGGATTCGACCCGCTTGCCCGAGGTCATCAGCTGCAGGTAATCGACCACGATGAGCCGTAGGTCGGTCTTCTGTTTGAGCCGGCGGGCCTTGGCGCGGATTTCCATCATGGTCAGGTTCGGGGAGTCGTCGATGAACAGGGGCGCGTCGCTGATCTCCCCCATCCGGCGGGCCATGCGGGTCCAGTCGTCGTCGCTCATCCGTCCCGAGCGCATGTCGGCCAGTTTGATCCGCGCCTCAGCCGACAGCAGCCGCATCACGATCTCGGACTTGCTCATCTCCAGGCTGAAGATGACGCTGGGCATTGCGTGTTTGATCGAGCAGGATCGCATAAAATCCAGTGCCAG
The DNA here is from genome assembly GCA_020439025.1 of Mycobacterium sp. Lineage (GTDB taxonomy): Bacteria > Actinomycetota > Actinomycetes > Mycobacteriales > Mycobacteriaceae > Mycobacterium. The sequence goes on from JAGQTO010000018.1 coordinate 19,747, forward strand.
CGTGGACTTCCCGTGGCCAGGTCGGGCCGCGACGATGATCATCTGTCCGCCGTGCAGGCCGGTAGTCACTTCGTCGAGTTCTGCGAAACCGGTCGGCACTCCGATGGCTTGATTGCCGCCGGATTGGATGGCGTCGATCTCGTCCATGGTCGGTTGCAGTAGATCCTCCAGCGCCACCATGTCGTTGGCGCTGCGGTCCTCGGTGACGTCGTAGATCTCGGCTTGGGCGCGGTCGACGACCTCGGCGACATCGGCTCCGTCGGCGCCGGCGTAGCCGTACTGCACGACGCGGGTGCCGGCCTCCACCAGGCGGCGCAACACCGCCTTCTCGGCGACGATGCCGGCGTAGTAGCCGGCATTGGCGGCGGTGGGCACCGTGGCGATCAGCGTGTGCAGATACGGTGCTCCGCCGACGCGCCGCAGAATTCCACGGCGGTCCAGTTCCGCGGCGACGGTCACCGCATCGGCGGGCTCGCCCTGGCCGAAGAGATCGAGGATCACGTCGTAGATCTGGCGGTGGTTGGGCCGGTAGAAGTCCGCCGGCCGCAGCTTCTCCAGCACGTCGGCGATCGCGTCCTTGCTCAGCAGCATCCCGCCCAGCACCGACTGTTCGGCCGCCAGATCCTGCGGTGGTTGACGGCCGTCGTCGAGATCGGTGTACGGCTCGGGCTGTTGCCGACGGCGGGCGCGGGCCGGCGCTTCATCTAGATCGGTCATGCCGAGATCGCCTCCTCGTCGAGTTCGGTGTCGTTGTCCCCGGTGGCCAGGTCGGCGGCGATGTGTGGCCAGCACCGGTCACAGACGGTCGCCATCGACTTCAGCGGCAGCTGCGGCCGGAAAACGCCGCGGTCGGAACCGCACATCACGCAGCTACAGCCACCACTGATCGCCAGGTCCATCAGCAGATCCGCGCTCAGCGATGTCGCGGCCGGAATGGGCTGGAGCTCAACGCTTTCAGGTTCGGGCTCGTAGCTGGCCAGCACATCATCGGACCAGCGCGCCAACGCCTCGGCCAGGGACAGTTCCGGGAACTTGGCTCTCGCCCTGCGGGCCACCACGGCGAGGGCGGCCATCGGGTCGGTGACGGCCCGCTTGAAGGTGACCTCGCTGGCCCGCAGCGCCTTTTCACGGACATCCGCGCTGGTCACCGCTGCCAGGTCGGAGAATCGGCGGGTCTTGGCGTCTTCGGCTTCGGTGCGCGCCGCGGCCGCGGCCGCGGCGTCCCACCGCTGCTGCAGCGGCTGCAGCCGAGGACCGGAGCCCACGATGTTGCGCTGCATCCGCCAGATCGCGAGTTTGTATGGACGTTGCACGTCAGCAGGCATTTCGGCAGTGAGCACGTCGAGGATCTGATCGGCACGCCAACCGCGCTTGAGGCGCTGCAGGATTTCGCTTCCGAGCTTCCACCGCAGGTGCTTGGGGAGGTTGGCCATCGGCGCGGGCAGCCCGTCCATGACGGTTTTGAGTTCGCCTTTGGGAACCTTCACCCCGGTCGGTCGAGAAGTCTCGTGCTGCTGGTCGTTCCGGAGGGTAGGGAGGTAATTCTTTTGGTCTATATAAGGAAGCGGCTCGGAAAAGGTGACGGATTCGGGCTTGGAGCGGCCGCTGTAGTCGACGATGACCCGCTGAGAATCGTCCCGTTCGAGCACCTCGATCCCGTCGGTGAACCGGGCGTGGATGGCGATGAAGGCGTGCTTTCCGCGGCCCTGCGCGGGCCGGTAGACGATCAGTTCGTCGGCCGCCAGGCTCGCTAGGGCGCGCCCGATCGTCTTGAGGTCGTAGCGGCGCCCGCCGGCCGTGGCGATGGCGTCGACGAGCTGCCTGAGGCGCATCTGATCGTCGGTGATCTTCGACCACTGTGTGCACAACAGCGTGAGCACGGCCGCCAGGACCAGTCGCCGCGAGCCACGCAGCCCCAATGAGGCGGCATGGGATCGCACGCGTGCGGTGACGGTCGTGGCGTCGTCGAACGCGATCCGCTCGCGCGGCGCGCGTTTGGGCGCCCTCATCGCTGAGGTCCAGGCGCGGCTGTCGCGCCGGAAAAGGCGGTCCGCTGCCGG
>JAGQTO010000167.1:0-410 GCA_020439025.1 Mycobacterium sp.
GTCAACGACCTCGCGCCCGCACTGGACGCCTCCGACGTCCTCGACGAGATCGCCACCCCCGGAAGCCGGGGCGTCGCGGTGGCCGGCGATATCAGCCAGCGCTCCACCGCCGATGACATCGTGGCGTGCGCCGAGGGTCTCGGCGGTCTGGACGTCGTCGTCAACAATGCGGGCATCACCCGCGACCGGATGTTGTTCAACATGACCGACGAGGACTGGGACACGGTCATCGCCGTGCATCTTCGCGGCCATTTCCTGCTCACCCGCAACGCGGCCGCCTACTGGCGGGCCAAGGCCCGCAGCCAGGCACCCGACGGCGGGGGCCGGGTCTACGGCCGGATCATCAACACCTCCTCCGAAGCCGGCTTGTCCGGCCCGGCCGGGCAGGCCAACTACGGTGCGGCGAAGGC
>JAGQTO010000167.1:659-3114 GCA_020439025.1 Mycobacterium sp.
GCGCCCACCGCCGAGTACCGTTTCCACGCCGACGGGTCAGCCTGGGATCCGGCGGACCTGGGCGAGACGATGCGTGACTACTTCGCCGATCGTGACCCGCAACGCACCTTCGGCGTCATCGGGCTGATGGGCGACTGAACGTTCAGGGCTGCGGCTTGGTGTGTGCCAGCGCGTCGAGGAACGCGCGAGCCCACCCGTCCACGTCGTGGGTCAGGACCTGACGGCGCATCGCGCGCATCCGTCGCCGGCCCTCTTCGGGATCCTGATTGAGCGCGGCCTCGATGGCGTCTTTCACGCCTTCCAGATCGTGCGGATTGGTCAGATAGGCCTGACGCAATTCGGCTGCGGCGCCGGTGAATTCACTGAGTACCAGCGCGCCGCCCAGATCGCTTCGGCACGCGACGTACTCCTTGGCCACCAGGTTCATCCCGTCGCGCAGCGGGGTGACCAGCATGACGTCGCTGGCCACGAAGAAGGCGATCAACTCGTCGCGTGGGACCGGCCGGTGCAGGTAGTGGACCACTGGGTGGCCGACTTCGGCGTATTCACCGTTGATATGCCCGACCTGCCGCTCGACGTCGTCGCGCAGGATCCGGTAGCTGTCCACCCGTTCGCGGCTGGGCGTGGCAAGCTGCACCAGCACGGTGTCATCGCCCCGGACCCGACCCTCGGCGAGCAACTCCGAGAAGGCCTTGAGGCGGACGTCGATGCCCTTGGTGTAGTCCAGGCGGTCCACTCCCAGCAGAAGCTTGCGCGGGCTGCCCAGCTCGGCGCGGATCTGTTTGGCGCGGCGCCGGATGTCGCGGTTGCGGGCCTTGCTGTCGAGGTCGGCCGAGTCAATGGAAATCGGGAACGCGCCGACCTTGACGGTTCTCCCGTCGGCGAGGCGGGCTTCGCCGAACTTGGACCGGACGCCCACCGCGGCGCGGGTGGCCTCCGCGCCGGCCAACTGACGGGACAGGAACAGAAAGTTCTGGGCGCCCCCCGACAGATGGAAGCCGACAAGGTCGGCCCCCAGCAGCCCGTCGACGATCTCCGCGCGCCAGGGCATCTGCATGAACAGTTCGACCGGCGGGAACGGGATGTGCAGGAAGAAACCGATGGTGAGGTCCGGTCGCAGGGTTCGCAACATCTTCGGGACCAGCTGCAACTGGTAGTCCTGAACCCATACGGTGGCCCCGGGGGCGGCGGCCCTTGACGTGGCCTCGGCGAATCGCCGATTGACGTCGACGTAGCGATCCCACCATTCCCGGTGGTAGATCGGCTTGACGATCACGTCGTGATAGAGCGGCCACAGGGTAGCGTTGGAAAAACCCTCGTAGTACTCGGCGACGTCCTGGGCGCTGAGCCGCACCGGGTAGAGGTTCAGATCCTCCTCGAAGATCGGCTCCTCGGGCCCGTCGACGATTCCGGGCCAGCCGATCCAGGCCCCCCGGTTACGTCGCAACAGCGGCTCCAGGGCGGTGACCAGGCCGCCGGGGCTGCGCTTCCAGGCCAGGCTGCCGTCCGCCTGCCGCTCCATGTCGATGGGCAGGCGGTTGGCGACGACGACGAAGTCGGAGTTGCCGGAATCCGCACCGGCGCCGGCGCCCCCTGCGGACATCTAGGCCTCGAGCTTGGACGGCCCAATGCCGAGCATCGACAGGAACACCCGGCACTCGTCGGCGTCGGTGGCGTACGCGGCCACCACCCGACGGGCCTGGCGTGCTGTGCTGTCGGCCAGCGGCTCGACTTCGACGATCTCCGCGGTGTCAGGTTTTCCAGCCATGAGACAACTCTAGTCACCTGGGGTGACGGCGCCGCGGCCGCGTCGGCTACGGACTGCTGGAGAGGGTGGACCGAGGGGTGACGGCGGGAGGGGAATCCCCCGTGTTCTCGGCGTAGCAGGCAACCGACATCCAGTAGCCGGTGCATGGCGTGCCGTTGATGTTCGGGACCAGATCCGAGGGCACACCGGACTGGGTTGTCGAGGAGTGGGAGTCGGTCAGGCGCAGCGGAGCCTCGGGAACGCCCTCGTCGACGCTGGTGTTCAGCGGGGCCATCGCCGGGATGCAGTTCCCGTACTGCATGACCTCGCCGCTCTGGCACATGTCGGAGGAACCGCCCTCGGCGGCGGAACCGCTCTCGGTGGTGGGTGGCGCCGGGACCGGCACCGGCTCCGGGTCGGGAACGGGTTGCGCGGCGGCCGTCGGGGCGATGCCCAAAATCAACCCGAAGGCCAGCAGTCCTGCGGCGACAAACCTCGTCTGCATACAGCCGTTCGAAGGGTTACCCGGTCACGCCGGTGTTGATGTGCGGAACGGTGACATCCGGGGAGCTCGCATCCAGGCCGATGCACTCGCCGGTGCTGCCGCCGCCGCCGTGGTTGCCGTTGCAGGGAATTCCGTCGACCTCCGGCAGCTCGCCCACGTTGCCGGGTTCCGCTGAGGTGATCGAACCCGGCTGCAGATCGGTG
>JAGQTO010000167.1:3242-3415 GCA_020439025.1 Mycobacterium sp.
CGAGATCAGGATGGGGGCGGCCACGGCGGCAACGGCAAAACCACCGGCGAGTAGCAGTCGCTGCGCTGAGTTGATGAGCGAATCCATAGTCGGTGCTTTCTGTCGGGCCGGCTACCCCCGGACAGTGATGGCGCGGGAGCAGTGACAAAGTCGTGTTGACAACGTCATTGTGA
>JAGQTO010000167.1:3478-7758 GCA_020439025.1 Mycobacterium sp.
TGCCCGATGGGAGGACTACCCATGCAACTCTCGTTCACCGGCCGGACCTACCTGGTCACCGGCGGCGGCAGCGGAATAGGCAAGGGGGTGGCCGCCGGGTTGGCGCTCTCCGGGGCCGACGTGATGATCGTCGGCCGCGACGCCGGGCGGTTGTCCGTGGCCGCTGAGGACATCGCCGCGCAGGTGGCGGGCGCAGGGGTCCGCGCAGAGGTGCGCTTCGAGCCCGCCGACGTCACCGAGGAGGAGCAGGTTCAGCGCGTCGTCGAAGCGACGACCGGGTGGAATGGCCGACTGCACGGCGTGGTGCACTGCGCCGGCGGCTCCCAGACCATCGGACCGATCACCCAGACCGATTCGCAGGCCTGGCGACGCACCGTCGACCTCAACGTCAACGGAACCATGTACGTGCTCAAACACTCATCCCGGGAGATGGTCCGTGCCGGAGGCGGTTCGTTCGTCGGCATCTCCTCGATCGCGGCCAGCAATATTCACCGCTGGTTCGGCGCCTACGGGGTGACCAAGTCGGCGGTGGACCATCTGCTCATGCTGGCCGCCGATGAACTGGGCCCGTCCTGGGTGCGGGTCAACGGAATCCGGCCGGGTCTGATTCGCACCGACCTGGTCCAGGTGATTCTGGACTCCCCCGAGGTCAGCGAGGACTACCGGCAGTGCACCCCGCTGCCGCGAATCGGTGAGGTCGGCGATATCGCGAACCTCGCGATGTTCCTGCTCAGCGACGCCGCCAGCTGGATCACCGGCCAGGTCATCAACGTCGACGGGGGACACGGTCTGCGGCGCGGACCCGATATGTCGGCGATGCTGGAGCCGGTCTTCGGGTCAGACGGCCTTCGCGGAGTGGTCTGAAGGGTTAGGAGAGCAGCGTGCGTCCGCAACCGGTGCGACCCGGCCCGGGGCAGGAGTCGGTGTGGGACTACCCCCGGCCGCCGCGGCTGGAAAGAATCGCGGCGACCATCACCGTCGAACTCGGCGGCGAGACGATCGCTACGGCCGACCATGCCTGGCGGGTGCTCGAGACCAGCCATCCCCCCACCTACTACCTGCCCCGAAGCGCGTTCCGCCCCGGTGTTCTGCGGGACGCCCCGGGGAGGTCGTGGTGCGAGTGGAAGGGTCAGGCTCGCTATTTCGACCTCGTCACCCCGGCGAGGGTGGCCGCTGGGGCGGCCTGGAGCTACCCGGCTCCGACCGCGGGTTTCGAACCGATCGCCGACGCCATCGCGGTGATGGCCGGGCAGATGGACCGCTGCACGGTCGACGGCGAGGCGGTCGTGCCGCAGCCGGGCGGGTTCTACGGCGGCTGGATCACCAGCCGGGTGGTCGGCCCGTTCAAGGGCGGCCCGGGCACGACGGGCTGGTAGTGCCGGGCTGGTCGCGCTGGGCCGTTAACACCGACGACCGGCGAAACACGGCCGAAACATCACTGCCGCGTTTCTGAAACACCGCGCCGACATTCTCGTCGACGACCGCCGGGGCAACACCTCCCCGACGATGCCGAAGGAGAGTCGACGTTGGACATCGATCCCGCCGCCACCGCATGGTTGCTGACCAGTACGGCGCTGGTCCTGCTGATGACCCCCGGTCTGGCGATCTTCTACGGCGGCATGGTGCGCACCACCGGCGTGCTGAACATGATCATGATGAGCTTCATCTCGATCCCGCTGGTTACGGTCGCATGGTTGCTCGTCGGCTACAGCCTGGCGTTCTCCGAGGGATCGGTCGACGGCCTGGTCGGCGGCTTGGCTCACGTCGGGATGCGGGGGATCGGCCCGGATACCGTTCACGGTGCTGTTCCGGAACTCCTCTACGCCACTTTCCAACTGAGCTTCGCGATCATCACCGCGGCCCTGGTCAGCGGAGCGATCGCTGACCGGGCGCGATTTGCAGCCTGGATGGTCTTCGTCCCGGTGTGGTCGGTACTTGTGTATGCAGTAGTGGCGCACTGGGTGTGGGCTCCCGGCGGCTGGCTACTGAAGATGGGGGCTCTGGATTACGCCGGGGGGCTGGTTGTCGAGATCGTCTCGGGCTCCTCGGCGCTGGCGCTGGCGCTGGTGCTCGGACCCCGCATCGGTTTCAAGGTGGACGCGATGCGCCCGCACAACCTGCCCTTCGTGCTGCTCGGCGTGGGGCTGCTGTGGTTCGGTTGGTTCGGGTTCAACGCCGGGTCCGCGCTGGCCGCCGACGGCTTGGCGGCCGCGATCTTCCTGAACACCCTGGTGGCCGGCTGCCTGGGCATGCTGGGCTGGCTTTCGGTTGAGCAAATCCGCGACGGCAAGCCCACCACGTTCGGCGCCGCCTCCGGTGTGGTGGCGGGACTGGTGGCGATCACCCCGTCCTGCGGCACCGTGAGCACTCTCGGCGCGGTGGTGGTCGGGTTGGCGGCCGGGATCGTGTGCTCCTTCGCGATCGGGCTGAAGTTCAAGCTCAACTATGACGACTCCCTCGACGTCGTGGGTGTGCACTTCGTCGGTGGCGTGGTGGGCGTGTTGCTGATCGGCCTGCTGGCCACCTCGGTGATGACCGGCGGCCCACAGGGCTTGTTCTACGGCGGTGGGCTGGGGCAACTCGGCAGGCAGGCGCTGGCGATGGTGGTCGTCGCCCTTTACGCCTTCGCGGTCAGCTACGGATTGGCCAAGCTGATCGACCGGTTCATGGGTTTCCGGCTCAGCGCCGAGGACGAGGCCAGCGGTGTGGACTTCACCCAGCACGCCGAGACCGCCTATGCCGAGGGCGTCCACGGCCATCAGCCGTTGCGCCGGCCGATCTTCGGCGACCGCGAGGCGTTCCGGCGGCCCGACGGCGCCGAGTAGAGCTGCGCCGGCCAGCACTGGGCCGACCTGCACTGCGCCGACCAGCACTGGGCCCGTCTCACGCTTTGGCCGTCGCGGCGGTGTTCCGGCAGAGTTGAGGCCGTGAGTACAACAGTCGTGGTCATGCTCTCGGTCCTCTGGCCGCTCATCGGGCTGGTGTCCGGCCTGCTGATGGCCCGGCGCGGCTATGACCCACTCTGGGTGTTGCTCGCGCTTCCGTTGGGCCCGTTGTTCATCCCGATCGCCCTGGAGCGGATCAGGCGACGTCCCGGTGTGGCCGAGTTCGGCCAGACGGGTGAGCCGCCGGGGCGGACCGGGGCCGGGACCCGGGTGCTGGTGGGGCTGGACGGTTCGGAGCAATCCGGCCGGGCACTGGAAACCGTTCTAGCCCTGTTCGGGACGCACTGCGCCCTGATAGTGCTCGCGGAGGTCGTCCCCTTCGACGCGACCGAGTCCGTCAGGAGGGACGTCATCGACGCAGCCTCGGATCGGCTGGCGACGGTCGCCGCCGGGGTTTCGATCGCCGGGGCCGTCCATACCGAAGTGCTGACCGGTCCACCGGGCCCCGCGCTGCGGCGGTTTGCCGAGAGTCAGGACATGGACGTGCTCGTTGTCGGCCGCCGCGGAAAAGGGCGTTCGGGACGAATGATGGGTAGCGTGTCGGCCGACGTCGTCGAGCGCTCTCAGATCCCGGTGTTGGTGATCGAGCCGCCGGCCGATCGGCCGGATCGCGCTGCGGATCGGACCTAGAACCGGGGGCCGCTGCCCGACGTCCCGGGCGCGGTGTTCACCCACGCGTGATTCGTCGGCCGGCTACGAGCCGTCCGGCTGTGAGCGATTCGGCACCACCATCACCGGCCGGTGACTTTCGTGCAGTACGCCCATCGCCACACTGCCGAGGATGATCTCCCGTGCGGCTGATCGCCCTCTCGAACCGACGACGACCGCTGCAGCGCGCTGCTCGTCGGCGGCCGCAACGATCGCACTGGCGGTCCCGCGAGCCTGGCGGCCGCGGCCGCGGTCTACGTGAACGTGGACGAGTCGGCCGTTCGAGTCGGCACTGGGTTGTGCCGGCACTTTGGTGGCCTCATCGACGGACACTGCGACGATTCGCCTATCGGGAAAGAGGCGTTCAGCTGTCTGCAAGGCGGCCTTGGCGCTTTCCGAGCCGTCCCATCCGACCACGACCGGCCCGTCCGGGAGTGCGTCGTACTCCTCGGACAACAGTGGCTGGGGGACGACGAGAACCGGACGCGAGCAGTAGTGCACCACCATGTCCGACACGCTGCCCAACACTGAGGCGGTACCGCCGAGACCTCGAGCCGCGACTACTACGAGGTCGGCATCGACCCTTTCCGCGGTCTGCGCGATCGCGGTTCCCTCGGCTGCGTAGGTTCGCTCCAGCAGGGGGGTGGCCTCCCACCCGGCGGACTCGGCCAGGGTCACGCCCATCGC
>JAGQTO010000440.1:0-2736 GCA_020439025.1 Mycobacterium sp.
GTGCCCAGTCCGTCAGGCGCGTCGGCCACCACATAGCCGGCGGTCATGGCGTTGACGGTGACCAACAGGTCGGGATCGACCGCCAGACAGAGCGCCCGGTCGATTCCGGCAGCCGGGTCCAGCGCCCCCGGACTCATGGCGAATTCGGCTGCGGCAAGCAGCGTGTCGAGCCGGCCGCCACCGCCCAGCGAGACCGCGAGGTCATCGTTCATCAGGCGGACCGGCGTGGTGCCGCCGGGCACTCCCGGTGCCAGCCGTGGTTTGTCGGCCAGTGGCCAGAGCATCGTCACCGCGACGGGCCGGGTGGTGTCGGGGGCGACCACATCGGTGAGCGGGTTGACCTCAGTGGCCTGGGGGTCGCGGGGTACGCCGGTGACCGGCAGCAGGAAGCGGGCCTGGTCGAGGCTGGCGACCTCGCCGTTCTCCGGGGTGCCGTTGACGTTGATCAGCAGGGGGTAGACCCCGGGTTCCTCGATGCCGAGCGAAGGTTGACCCGCCGAGCGGATCGGCACCGAGAACTGAAAGCCAGCCGCCTGTCCGCGATCCAGTTGGCTTGTGACGCCGATGAATTCACCGACCCCCTCGAACCCTCCGCCGACCGCGAGGCTGGTGCGCAGCGACGAGGACGAGGTCAAAGCCGGGCCGTGCTCGAGGCGTGCCAGCACATCGCGGACCGGGCGGTCGCCGGTGTTGGTCACCGTGGCGGTCACCGTGACCGTCGGGTCGCTGGAGGTGGTCACTACATCGGGGGTGATGCTGTCCAGGCGGACGGTCAGCAGTGGCGGGGGCTCGGGGTCGGCCCCGGCGCTCGGCTGGATCAGCGGCAGGGCCAGCAGTGCGAGTGCCGCGAGAACGCGCGGCAGTCGCTGCGGCACGCTCAACCCGCCGGTCCGCAACCGTTCGAACGGCGGTTGCGGGTGTGGGAGTGAGTCTGGGGGTGGCGCCGTGGTTCCGACGGGGGGAGCGGAGGCAGAGCGGCCGGCCCGTCGGACTGCAGCAGGGCGATCAGTTCGTGGGCGACCGCGGCCAATCGTCTTTCGTCGGCATAGGCCAAGCGGTTGGGGAGTTCGATCAACGGCACCCAGGCCACCTCGGTGACCTCGAGGTCCTCATCGCACAGTTCACCGCCGGAGAACCGCATCAGATAGTGGTGGACGGTCTTGTGCACCCGCCGGCCCTCGGTGACGAACCAGTAGTCGATGCTGCCCAGCGCGGCCAGCACGTGTCCGTGGATGCCGGTCTCTTCGGCGACCTCCCGGATAGCGGTCTGCTCGGCAGTCTCGCCCTGTTCGATGTGCCCCTTCGGCAGCGACCACAGCATCCGTCCGCGCCGGTCGGTACGGCCGATCAGCGCGGCCACCTGCTCATGGCGGGGCCGGTCCAGCCCGTCTACGACAAGCCCGCCTGCGGAGGTCTCGTGAACGGTGCGCAGCCTCGCGGCGGGCCGCCGGCGGGGACGCTGCTGATCAGGCTGGGCTGATGGGGTGGGTTGCGGGGAATTCTCCGTCTCCGGGAGCGCTGCCGGGGGACCAGCCGCGCGAGAGCCACGGCGTCGACCGCGACGCCGTCGTGGCTTGGCCCGTTCGCCCTCCGACACCCAAGCGATAGTAGCTGGCACGCATGGGGCAATCCTGGGCGCACTCGCCGGTCGGGCCCGGACCGCGGCGCACTAGGCTCACCGGACGTGTCCGACGCCACCGATGACGCCGAGCTGCTGACGCGAGCCGCCGTCGAGCTCAATCGGCACAACCACCTGCTTCGTGAGATCGGCGGGCGGTTCGCCCTCGCCGGCCGTGAGCTGTACCTCGTCGGCGGCAGTGTGCGCGACGCCGTGCTGGGTCGGTTGACCTCCGACCTCGACTTCACCACTGACGCCCGCCCGGAGGAGGTGCAGCACATCGTCCGGCCGTGGGCCGACGCGATGTGGGACACCGGGATCGACTTCGGCACCGTCGGGGCGGCCAAGGCCGGGCATCGGCTGGAGATCACCACCTTCCGGGCCGACAGCTACGACCAGGTGTCGCGCAATCCCCAGGTGCGTTTCGGCGACAGCCTCGCCGAGGATCTGGTGCGCCGCGACTTCACCGCCAACGCGATGGCGGTGCGGATCACCGCTACCGGCCCGGGGGAGTTCCAAGACCCGCTGGGCGGGCTGACGGCGATCCGCAACCGCGTTCTGGACACCCCGGCCGAACCCTCCGTGTCCTTCGGTGACGATCCGCTGCGGATGTTGCGTGCCGCCCGGTTCGTCTCTCAGTTGCGGTTCGGGGTAGCCGACCGGGTGCAGCAGGCCATCGTAGCGATGGCACCGCAGCTGTCCCGGATCACCGTCGAGCGGGTCGCAGTCGAACTGGACAAGATGCTGCTCGGCGCCGACCCGGTGGCAGGCATCGAGCTGATGGTGCGGACAGGGCTCGGTGAGGTGGTGTTGCCCGAGGTCGGCGGGATGCGGATGGCCATCGACGAACATCACCAGCACAAGGACGTCTACCAGCATTCCCTGACCGTGTTGCGGCAGGCGATCGCCCTGGAGGACGCCGGTCCCGATCTCGTGCTGCGCTGGGCGGCGTTGCTGCATGACATCGGCAAGCCGGCAACGCGCCGCCACGAGACCGACGGCGGGGTGAGTTTTCATCACCACGAGGTGGTCGGCGCCAAGATGGTCCGTAAGCGGATGCGGACCCTGAAGTACTCCAAGCAGATGGTCGACGACGTCTCCCAACTGGTCTACCTGCA
>JAGQTO010000440.1:2844-3394 GCA_020439025.1 Mycobacterium sp.
TGCACCACCCGCAACAAGCGCCGCGCCGCCATGCTGCAGGCCAACTACGACGGCTTGGAGCGGCGGATCGCCGAACTGGCCGCCCAGGAAGATCTGGCCCGCGTCCGGCCCGACCTCGACGGCAACGAGATCATGCGCCTTCTCGGTATTCCGGCGGGACCGCAGGTCGGTGAGGCATGGAAGTACCTCAAGGAGCTCCGACTGGACCGGGGACCGCTTTCGCGGGAGGACGCCACCGCGGAATTGCTCGCATGGTGGAACTCCCGAGGGGGAGAAGCCGTCGAATAAGGCATGGACTACTGCCTGGACACCGGTGACGGTACGGCGTCGATATGGAGCGGACCCGCCGAAATCGACCTCGACGGAGACGGCCTGCTCGATGACGTGTTCGCCGACCTGGACGGCGACGGGCTGGCCGACGAGGTGGGGCTGGACCTCGATGACGACGGGGAGCCCGAGGCGCGCTACACCGATGACGGGTCGGGCGCGTGGGCAGTCGGCGCCGGCGGGTCGGCAGTTCGGCCGCCGCGCTGGTTCGATCTCGACGGGG
>JAGQTO010000441.1 GCA_020439025.1 Mycobacterium sp.
CACCCGCTACGCGGCCGAACGCTATGACAGCGGCCAGCGCTGCGATATGGAGGCCGGGATGGCCAAGCTGTTCGCCTCCGAGGTGGCGATGGAGATCGCGCTGAACGCGGTGCGGATTCACGGCGGCTACGGCTATTCCACCGAATACGACGCCGAACGGTATTTCCGCGACGCGCCGCTGATGATCGTCGGTGAGGGCACCAACGAGATTCAGCGCAACGTCATCGCCGCCCAACTCGTCGCCCGCGGGGGCATCTGAACGCCCGTTCGACCTCCGCTCAGTCAGATCTGCGGGTCCAGGCCACCACGTAGATCACCATCGCCCCCACCAGTGCCAACAGCACCCACAGCACCAGCGCCTCGTCGATCCACGATCCCGGCGGAGGGTCGCCCGGCAATACGTTGCGGATCGGGACCACCGCGAACAGCATGGCCGCGAACCAGGAACTGAAGGCCGGCTGGAAGTTCTTCCTGCCCAGCAGCATTTCGATGGCGGCGAACAACGCCAGCGCCGGCAACGCCAGCAGCACCAGGCAAATCCCGAGGATCAACGCCAGCGGTCCTCGCGATCGGGAGAAGGTGACGTTCGCGGTGGCATCGGCGCCACCGGAGTGAGTGGCCGGGCCGGGATGCTCGCTGCGGATGTCCCACCCGTACAGCGAGCCGGTCACCTCCACCCGCGCCGGCACGTACCGGCGGGTCTCCCCGGTCCCGGTGAAAACGTCGGCGCTGATCGTCGCCGTCGTGTAGCGGTCGAACGGCCACTGGTCGGCGTTGCCGGTGGCCACCATCGAGGTACTCACCGCCCCGGGGACCTGACCGGCCGGGAAATTCAGTTCGCCGAAATCGGTCGCGGGATACAGCAGGACAGTGACGTCGGTGGTGAGTTGACCGAACTGCGGGTCTTCCAGGCCCTTCGCCGGAATCACCCGAACGCTGGCCTCGATGGTGTTGTCCAGTGGGTGGATCGCCGTGACATCCAGCAGTACCACGGTTTCGTTGCCGGCCACGAGGCTTCCCGGTGCCAGCGTATGGGCGGAACTGTCGATCCAGAAGTAGCCCGCCACCGAACCCAGGTAGATCGCCAGGATCGCACCCACCGTGGCCGCGCGCCGCGACCACTGGAGCCCCCGACGGGGCGCCGTGGGCGGGTTGGAGACCTTTGGAACGGGCGGCATCTGCCGGATGCTAGCCGTTCCCCAGCGCCCGGCGCAGAGGTCAGTCGGCCTCAGCCAGGCGCTGTTTGAGGGCGTCGAACTCGTCGCGCACACCGGTCGGCAGCTTTTCGCCGAGGAACTCGAACCACTCCTCGATCTGGGGCAGTTCGGCGCGCCACTCCGAGGGGTCGACTGCGAGCGCCTCGGCGACATCGCCCGCCTCGACGTCCAGACCCGCCAGGTCGATCTCGTCGACCCCGGGCACGGTCCCGATCGGGGTGGACACCCCGCCGGCCTTCCCCTCGACCCGCTCGATGATCCACTTCAGAACGCGGCTGTTCTCGCCGAATCCCGGCCACAGGAATCGGCCGTCCGCCCCGCGCCGGAACCAGTTGACGAAGAAGATCTTCGGCAGCTTGGACTCATCGGCGTTCTTGCCCAGATCGAGCCAGTGCTGGCAGTAGTCCCCGGCGTTGTAGCCCATGAACGGCAACATGGCCATCGGGTCACGACGGATGATTCCCACCTTGCCCTCGGCCGCAGCGGTCTTCTCGCTGCCCAGCGTCGCGCCGATGAACACCCCGTGCTGCCAGTCGCGGGCCTGGGTCACCAGCGGGACCGTGGTCTTGCGGCGGCCGCCGAACAGGATCGCCGAGATCGGCAC
>JAGQTO010000168.1:0-671 GCA_020439025.1 Mycobacterium sp.
GCTGGGAACCGCCAAGGATCCCGTGGACCCGGCGGCCGCCAAGGCGCTGGCCGAGTCGATCCGGCCTTACACGCCGCCGCCACCGCCGGCCGCGCCGGAACCCGACCCCAATGCCCCTGCGGTTCCGCCGCCTCCGGGTGACCGCGTCGGCGTCCCCATCCCGGTCGTGACCCCGGTTCCGGAGATGATGCCCCCGGCCTGATCCGGATCACCGCCGGAACGTGGCCTTATCGGCGTGCGAATCGTTACCCTCGCGCGATATACCGGAGGGACACGGCCGGTGGTCGCCGGGCGTGAGGTACCGGAGGAGGTCCGATGGACATCATGGCGGCAACCGAGTTCCTGGCCCGTTCGTCCACGCTGACGAGCGTGGGCTGGATCAGCTACATCATCATCGGCGCTCTGGCGGGATGGATCGCCGGCAAACTCGTCAGAGGCGGCGGTTCGGGACTGCTGATGAACATCGTGATCGGGGTGATCGGCGCTCTGATCGGCGGATTTCTGCTCAGCTTCTTCCTGAACACCGCGGCCGGCGGGTGGTGGTTCACCCTCTTCGCCGCGATCCTGGGGTCGGTGATCCTGCTGTGGATCGTCGGAAAGGTCCGCAGCTAGCGAGTTCCTCCGCCGACCCGTTGCGCTGGCCGGCGGTTCCCGCTCCCGGCACGATGGAG
>JAGQTO010000168.1:804-15082 GCA_020439025.1 Mycobacterium sp.
GTGTGCCGCACCGACCTGCACGTCGCCGAGGGGGATCTCCCGGTGCACCGCCGCGGGGTCATCCCCGGACACGAGGTGGTCGGTGAAGTGGTCGCCCTCGGCCCGGGCGCGGCCGGCTTCGCGGTGGGTGATCGGGTGGGTGTGGCCTGGCTGCGACACACCTGTGGGGACTGCGTTTACTGCCGCCGCGGTGCGGAGAACCTGTGCCCGCAGTCCCGCTACACCGGTTGGGACGCCGACGGCGGCTACGCCGATTTCACCACCGTCGCCGCGGACTTCGCCTACCGGCTCCCAGGCGGGTACAGCGACGCCGAACTGGCCCCGCTGCTGTGCGCCGGGATCATCGGCTACCGCTCGCTGATGCGCGCGGATCTCCCGCCGGGCGGTCGGCTCGGGCTGTACGGCTTCGGCGGCAGCGCCCATCTCACCGCCCAGGTCGCCCTCGCCCGCGGGGCGGAGGTGCACGTGATGACCCGGGGGGCGCAGGCACGGGAACTCGCCCTGGCCCTCGGGGCGGCATCAGCCCAGGGTGCGGCCGACCCTCCGCCGGTCAAACTGGATTCGGCGATCCTGTTCGCACCGGTCGGCGATCTCGTGCTACCGGCGCTGGAAGCGCTGGACCGGGGCGGCACGCTGGCCGTCGCCGGTATCCACCTCAGCGACATCCCACCGCTGAAGTACCAGCGCCACCTGTTCCAAGAGCGCCAGGTGCGCTCGGTCACCTCCAACACCCGTGCCGACGGTAGGGAGTTTCTCGATTTCGCCGGCCGGCACCACATCGAGGTGACGACGCCGCAGTACCGGTTGGCCGAGGCCGACCGGGCGCTGACCGATCTGTCCGAGGGCAGGATCGCCGGGGCCGCCGTGCTTGTGCCGTAGGCCGCGGAGGCTCTAGGAGGACAGGTGCCAGACCAGGGCCGCGGCCAGCGCGCCCATGCCGTTGAGGGACCAGTGCAGGGCGATGGGCGCGATGATGCTGCCGCTGCGCCGGCGCAGCCAGGTGAAGACGAAACCCGCCGCAGCGGTCGCCAGGACCGCGCCGACGATTCCGGCCACCATCCCGAACACCCCGCCGCCCAGGATCCGGGTGAACCCGACGTTACCGCTGGTCAGTCCCAGCGAGGAGGCGATGTGCCACAGGCCGAACAGCAGAGACCCGGCGGCAGCGACACCGCGGAAGCCCCAGGCCCGGTCCAGGGCTCCGTGCAGCACCCCCCGGAACGCGAGTTCCTCGGGGATCACGGTCTGCAACGGGATGATGATCATCGAGGCCACCACCGCCCCGGAGATCGTCGAGTAGCGGTCGTTGAGGAACATCGGCCGGGTCCAGGGCAGCAGTGCGCCCACCGCGACCACCGTCAGCACCAACCCGACCGCGGCCAACGCATAGCCGGCGCCGGATCTCCAGTGCTCGCGGCCGAGGCCCAGTTCCGCCCAGCCGAGACCCCGTGCCCGCACCAGCGCCAGCAGGCCCACGGCGGCAATGGGGACCATCACGACCGCAGCCCAGGGGGTGGTGAAGTGCGCGACCAGGTTCGTGATGGCCAGCACCACGATCACCACGCCGATGTCGACGTACACCCGCAGGTGGTGCAGCGCGGACAATTGCGCCAGCACGGGGTGATGGGGGTGCGCGACGGCTGCGCTCTGATCGGGCATAACTCCGTAATGCTACGCGGGCGCAGAACATTCCATTAGTACATGTGTTCGGGGTCACGACGGGGGCCAAGCGACGGGGGCTAAGCTCGGCGCCGGAGGACGGGAGGTCCGGATTGACCGACAGCGAGCCCCTGCTGGGTTCCGTACGGGTTCTGGACCTGTGTGACGGCCGCTCCGACGGCGTCACCCGCCTGCTCGCCGACCTCGGCGCCGACGTGCTCAAGATCGAGCCGCCCGAGGGCAGCCCGGCCCGAGCGGAGCTGCCGGCCCTGGACGGGGTGAGCATTCCGTTCGCCCTGCACAACGCCAACAAACGCGCCGCGGTGCTCGACCCCGCCGAGGATGCCGACCGCTGCCGGTTCCTCGATCTGGCGGCCGGGGCCGACATCGTCGTCGACAGCGGTCAGCCCGGGGGAGCCGCGGCCTACGGCGCCTCGTGCGAGGACCTCGCCGACCGGTTCGGCCACCTGGTGACGATGACGGTGACCGACTTCGGCACCGAAGGGCCGCGGGCAAGCTGGCAGGCCACCGATCCGGTGCTCTACGCCATGTCGACCGCCCTGTCGCGGTCTGGGCCGACCACCGGAACCCCGGTGCTGCCCCCGGACGGCATCGCCTCGGCCACCGCGGCGGTTCAGGCGGCCTGGGCGGTGCTGGTCGCCTACTTCAACCGACTGCGCTGCGGGGCGGGCGACTACATCGACTTCGCCCGATTCGATGCGGTGGTGCTGGCACTAGACGCGCCGTTCGGCACCCAGGGCCAGGCCGCGACCGCGCGGTCGAAGGGCCCGCGCTGGCGTGGTCGGCCCAAAAACCAGGACCTCTACCCGATCTTCGGGTGCCGGGACGGTTTCGTCCGCATCTGCGTCCTCTCGCCCCGCCAGTGGCACGGGATGCGGGCCTGGCTCGGTGAGCCCGAGCGGTTCCAGGATCCGCGGTTCGACAGCATCGCCGCGCGGGTGGCGGCCTTCGACGACCTCGGCAGCCTGATCGCCGGGCTGTGCGCCGGGTCAACCATGGATGAACTCGTCGCCGACGGACAAGCGCACGGCGTTCCGATCGCGGCCGTCCTGACGCCCTCCGACGCCCTGGAGTCCGAGCACCTGCTTGAGGTCGGCGCGCTGGCCGACACCGAGTTGGCCCCCGGAGTGCGGGCCCGGGTGCCGGCGGGTTACTGGACGGTCGACGGCCACCGGGCCGGGTATCGCACGCCGGCACCGCGCCTCGCCAGCGGCGAGCCGCAGTGGCGTACGGCGCGATACGCACCCGAACCCACCGGGCCGGTGGGTGCACTCCCACTGGAGGGCATCCGGGTACTGGATCTCGGGATCATCGTGGCCGGCGGTGAACTCAGTCGGCTGTTCGGCGACCTCGGCGCCGAAGTCCTCAAGGTGGAGAGCACCGCCTATCCGGACGGCCTGCGCCAGAGGCGACCGGGTCAGGCAATCAGCGAATCCTTCGCCCGCGCGCACCGTAACCACCTCGGCATGGGTCTGGAGCTCCGCTCGCCGGAGGGCGCGGCCCTGTTCGAGAGAATGGTCGCGGTCTCCGACGCGGTCTTCGCCAACTTCAAGCCGGGAACACTTGCCGCACTGGGCTTTCCGTACCAGCGGCTGCGGGAGCTCAACCCCGCACTGGTGCTCGCCGAGAGCAGTGCCTTCGGTGACACCGGCCCGTGGAGTGGGCGGATGGGCTATGGACCCCTGGTGCGGGCCAGCACCGGTGTGACCCGGCTGTGGACCTCAGAGCAGGAGAACTCAGCTAGCGCCAGGCATCCGTTCTACGACGCGACGACGATCTTTCCCGACCACGTCGTCGGGCGGATCAGCGCAATCGGGGCGCTGGCCGCGCTGATCCGCCGCCGGCGCACCGGCTCCGGTGCCCGGATCCACGTCTCCCAGGCCGAGGCCGTCATCAACCAACTCGACACCCGCTACGTCATGCTGGCCGCCGAAGCTCATCACGGCGATGTACACGAAGACCGGTCGGTGCACCTGGTTCTGGAGTGCGCCGGTGACGACGAGTGGTGCGTGGCGTCGCTCAACGGTCATGACGACCGGCGTGCCCTCGCCGCGATCGGCGCCGGTGATGACCCCGACCCGGTCACCGCGCTGTCGCGGTGGGCGAGGGGGCACAGTCCGGAGGAAGTGGCCGAGAGGCTGCAGGCCGCCGGAATCGCGGCGGGCCCGATGCAGCGGGCCGATGAGGTCCTGGCCGACCCCCAGTTGACCTACCGCCACGTGCTGACCGAGATGGCCCACCCGTGTTTCGAGGTGACGCTGCCCACCGAGGCCGGTCCCGCTTCCTTCCGCAATATCCCGCCTGCGCCGCAGCGCCCGGCCCCGCTGCCCGGCGCGGACACCCGCCGGATCTGCCGCGACGTGCTGGCGATGAGTGCGCTCGAGACCGACCGGCTGATCGCCGCCGGAGTGCTGTTCGCCGCGGCGGACGACCCGGCGGGAGCCACCAGAGAGGGAGATCCGTGATGACCGTCAAGACCCCGCCACAGCTGTTCATCGACGGGGAGTTCCGCATCGCGGACAAAGCCGAGCCGGTTCTGGAGGCGGCGACCGGTGAGCTGCTCGGCGATGGCGGCAGCGCCACCGAGGCCGATATCGACGCCGCGGTCGCCGCGGCCCGGGCGGCACTGCCGGAATGGGCGTCGGCCTCCCCGGATCACCGCGCCGCTGTCCTGCGGGCCTTCGCCGCGGCCTTGCGGAAACGGGCGGACACCACCGACGAACTGGTGACCCGCGAGAACGGCATGCCGATGTCGTTGTCCCGCAGCGCCAACGGCCTCTTCCCGGCGGCGCTGATGGGTTATTACGCGAAGCTGGTCACCGCGACACCGATCGAAGAGGTGCGGCCCAGCGCGACCGGCCACACCATCGTGCGCCGCGAACCGGTCGGCGTCGTCGCGGCGATCGTGCCGTGGAACTATCCGCAGGCGCTGGCAGCCTTCAAGATCGCCCCCGCACTTGCCGCGGGCTGCACGGTGGTGCTCAAGGCATCGCCCGAAACCGCTTTGGATGCCATGGTTTTCGCCGAAGCGGCCCTCGAGTGCGGCCTTCCGGCGGGCGTGCTCAACGTGGTTCCCGGCGCCACGGAGGCCGGGGCCCACTTGGTGTCGCACCCGGGTGTGGACAAGGTCAGCTTCACCGGATCGACGGCGGTGGGGCGCATCATCGGGGAGACCTGCGGCCGGCTGTTGCGCCCGGTGACGCTGGAACTCGGCGGGAAGTCGGCCGCGATCATTCTCGACGACGCCGACTTGTCGGCCACCATCGAGGGTCTGCGGTCGGTGTCGTTCATCAACAATGGACAGACCTGTTTCCTGAGTTCGCGGATCCTTGCGCCGCGGTCTCGGTACGGCGAGGTCGTCGACGCGCTCGCAGACTTGGTCCACTCGATGACAGTCGGCGATCCCCTCGACACCGCCACCGATATCGGGCCGGTGGTCAGCGCCCGTCAGCGCGACCGGGTGCTGGGCTACATCGAGGCCGGAAAGGGCAGCGGGGCCAAGCTCGTTGTCGGCGGGGGCATCCCGCGTGATCAGCCGCGCGGCTGGTTCGTCTCGCCGACGGTGTTCGCCGACGTCGACAACTCCGACCGGATCGCCCAGGAGGAGATCTTCGGACCCGTCCTGGCGGTCATCCCCTACGACAGCGACCAGCAGGCCGTCGCCCTGGCCAACGACAGCGAGTTCGGCCTGGCCGGCACGGTCTGGTCGACCGATAACAACCGGGCCACCGAGGTGGCGCGGGAGATCCGGACCGGAACGGTCGGCGTCAACGACTACCAGCTGGACATCAATGCGCCGTTCGGCGGCGTGAAGGCCAGCGGCATCGGCCGTGAACTCGGTCCGGAGGGTCTGGAGGAGTTCTTCGAGCTGAAGTCGATCTACCGGACCGGACCCGCCGGCGGCTGAGGGATTCCGAGAGTCTGGTTCCTCCTCCGTCGCGGCCGCCGGCCCCGCTGGTCGCCGGACGGCGATCGCGCCGGTGCTAAATTGACACCTGTCAAAGAAAGGGTCGCCGATGAGTCTTGATCCGCGCACGCCGGTGATCGTCGGCGTCGGTCAGGTCAACCAGCGCGACGAGGCGCCCGAGGTGGAGCCCGTCGACCTGATGGCGTCGGCGGCGCGGGAGGCCGCCGATCCGCGGGTGCTCCGGGCGCTCGATTCGATCCGGGTGGTGAACCTGCTGTCCTGGCGCTACCGGGATCCGGGTCTGCTGCTCGGCCGGCGGGTCGGGAGCCCCGACGCGGCCACCGTCTACACCGGCATCGGCGGGAACACCCCGCAGTCGCTGCTCAACCAGACCTGCCTGGACATCCAGCGGGGCCGTGCCGATGCCGTGCTGCTCGCCGGCGGTGAAACCTGGCGAACCCGGATGCGGCTGCGGGCCAGGGGATTGCGACCGGATTGGACCCGACAGGACGACACGGTGCCGGTGCCGCCGGGTGGGCAGGGCAGTGTGCCGATGTCGGCCCCCGGCGACGAGCGCATAGGCCTTGATCGCCCGTCGTACGTCTACCCGATGTTCGACGAGGCGCTGCGGATCGCCGAAGGGCTGTCGGTCGAGGACCACCGCCGGCGTATCGGCGAGTTGTGGGCACAGTTCAGCGCCGTGGCCCAGGCCAACCCGCACGCCTGGAGCCGCGAGGCACTGACCGCCGACCAGATCGTTCAGCCGGGTCCGGACAACAGGATGATCAGCTGGCCCTACCCGAAGCTGATGAACTCCAACAACATGGTCGACCAGGCGGCCGCGGTGGTGCTGTGCTCGGTGGAGAAGGCGACCTATCTGCAGATCCCCCGGGAGAACTGGGTCTTTCCGCACGCGGGCACGGATTCACACGACACCTATGACATCTCCGAACGCGATGAGTTCCACCGCTGCCCGGCCATTCGCATCGCCGGTCACCGCGTCCTCGAGCTGGCCGGGACCGGGGTGGACGACCTTGACTACATCGACGTCTACTCCTGCTTCCCCTCGGCGGTGCAGGTGGCCGCCCGCGAGATCGGTCTCCCGATCGGGGATCCCGACCGGCCGCTCACGGTCACCGGCGGGCTGACCTTCGCCGGCGGCCCCTGGAACAACTACGTCATGCACTCCATCGCCACCATGGCCGAACGCTTACGCGAAAATCCCTCTGCCCGTGGACTTGTCACCGCCAACGGCGGCTATCTCACCAAACACAGCTTCGGGGTCTACAGCGCCACCCCGCCCGCGCGGGGGTTCCGCTGGGAGGACGTGCAGGACGAGGTCGACCGAGAGCCGACCCGCACGGCACTGGTGGAGTGGGACGGTCTCGGCACCGTCGAGTCGTGGACGACTCCCTACGGCCGCGACGGCAATCCCGAGAAGGCGTTCCTGTCGGTGCGTACGCCCGACGGAGCCCGGACCCTTGCGGTGATCACCGATCCCGGCGAGGCGGCGGTCACCGTCGCCGAGGACATCGGGGGCACCCCGGTGCGAGTGCATGCCGATGGAACCGCAAGCCTGAAGACGGACGGCTAGCACAGGACAGCAGGCCTGCCGCCCGAGGGCGACAGGCCTGCTGGTTGACGAATCCTCAGGCGCCGGATGGGGTAGCGCCGAGAACCCGCTGCATATCGGGGATCATCTGCTGCAGCTGGGATCCCCAGTACCCCCAGCTGTGGGTGCCGTTGGTCGGGAAGTTGAACACGCCGTTCTTACCGCCCGCGGCGAGGTAGTTCTGCATGAAGGTCTTGTTGGTGCGCAACGTGAAACCTTCGAGGAACTGCGCGGCCATCAGGTTGCCCCCGCCACCGGAGGTGTCCAGATCCGACGGGGTACCGGTCCCGCAGTAGATCCAGATCCGGGTGTTGTTGGCGACCAGTTGGTTGATGTTGATCATCGGGTCGTTGCGCCGCCACGCCGGATCCGAGGACGGGCCCCACATGCTCTGGGCGTTGAAACCGCCCGCGTCGTTCATCGCCAGGCCGATCAGCATGGGCCACCAGCCCTCAGAGGGGTTGAGGAAGCCCGACAGCGACGCGGCGTAGGGATATTTCTGGGGGTAGTAGATCGCGTAGGTCAGCGCCGAGCTGCCCGCCATCGAAATGCCAACCACCGCATTGCCGTTGGGGTTGATGCCCTTCTTTTCCTTCAGGTAGACCGGCAGTTCCTGGTTCATGAACGTTTCCCACTTGTAGGTGTAGTTCTGACCGTTGCCCTGGGACGGCTGGTACCAGTCGGTGTAGAAACTGGACTGCCCGCCGACCGGCATGACGGCCGACAGCCCGGAGTTCAGGAACCATTCGAACGCCGGGGTGTTGATGTCCCAGCCGTTGTAGTCATCCTGGGCGCGAAGGCCGTCCATCAGGAAAACGGCGTGCTCGCCGCCGGGCTGGAACTGAATGCGGATGTCGCGGCCCATGGCTGCCGACGGCACATCGAGGTACTCCACCGGCAAACCGGGCCGGGAGAACGCCGATGCGGTGGCCGAACCACCGGTGGCACCAATCAACCCGGGCAGGCAGGCTGCGGCGGCAACGGCTGCGGCCGTGCGCCGCATCCATTTGCCTCCCAACTTCTCGACCAACTTCATGACGACTCCCATCACCGTTCGTACGAATACGTCAGCGTCCATGCTGTGCGTGGGTAGTCAAACACCGCTGGTTGAGCCCGGAAGGAACGCGAGGCGGTGCGCCGAGTCGCAGTTGCGCAACGATCAGGTCACGCGCCGAAACACGCTCGGGAGGAGGTTATTTCATCGTCGGGTCGTTGATCTGTTCGTTGATCTCGTCGGCGGCGGCATCATGCGCAGCGGCAACCTCGCGCGCATGCTCGCGACGTTCGTCGATCGCCTGGCTGAGATCCTGCAGCAGGTCGGGCTTGCGAAAAACCAAGTGCTCCAAGGTATCGCGATCTATGTGCAGAACCGTGACCTCGCCGACCGCATAGCCGTTGCCCATGACAGGTTCACGAGTCAGGGCGGTCTGGCCAAGGAAGTCGCCCTCGTGCAGAGTGGCGACCGGAAGGTACTCACCATTACTGCCGCTGACGACCATGCGAACGCTCCCCTTGATGACGAATGACATTTTGGCCGGCACCTCGCCCCCGCGCTGCATCATTTCCTCGGAGCCGAAGCGCACGAGCTCGACCTTGGGCAGCAGGGTCTCAAGCTCGGTACTGCTCGCCCGCAGAATCGGGGCGATCTTGCGCAGTGCCTCGGCGCGCCGGGCCGGTGTCGAGAAGTCGTCCTCCAGGTTGTCCAGCCGCAGGCCGGCGCGGCGGGACGCGTACCAGAGCCAGCGCTGAAAGGTCGACCGGGCGGCGGTGTCGTCGGCGGGGGAGTTCAGCGGAATGCTCACCGTGTAGTCGGTGCTGGAGACCGCGCTGGCGATCGGGCGATTATCCGGGTGAACCTGGGGCAGGTCCAACGCGACGTTGGTCAGCAGTGTGCAGACCGCGTCCGGCGCATCGGTGCCGGCGAACTTGACGTCCACGGTGACGGTGTGGCCCCCGGCCGGCCGGCTGAGATTTGAGAATGCCTGGCCCGCCAGTACCGAGTTGGGGATGATCTCCAGCCCGCTGCCGGTGTTGATGTGGGTGGCCCGCCAGTTAACCTCGACCACCCGTCCACTGGCCGAGGTGGTCTTCACCCAGTCGCCCAGCTGGAACGGCTGCTCGAACAGCAGCAACAGCCCGGAGATGATCTGGCCCACCGAGTTCTGCAACGTCAGGCCGAGCACGATGGAACTGATGCCCAGGGCGGTGAAAAGGCCGCCGACGTTGGCGCCCCACACGTAGGCGAAGATCATCGCCACCCCGACGGCGATGATCCCGAACCGGGCGACGTCGATGAAGATCGACGGCATCCGGCGTCGCCAACTGCCGGCCGGGGCGCTTTCGAACACCGTGGCGCTGACACCGGAAAGCACCATGATCAGCACGAGAATGCCGAACACCGTCGCCAGCAACCGGACCCCGGTGGTCTCCACCGAGATCGACGTGGTTTTGAACATCAGCAGCAGCAGTGCGCCCAGCGGAACGATGTAGCTGCGCAGCAGCCCGACCGGTTTGGCAAGGAAATTGCCGCGTCGGCTCAGCGACTGTTGCAGTTCGGTCAGCAGCACCAGTGCGCTCGGCAGGCCGACCGCGATGATCACCGACCAGTAGAACCAGGGCTCCCGCAGAACACTCACCGCTGGTCCTCCGAGAGCCGCCACGCCGGTTCCTCGTGATCGTCGACGGTCATGGTGCCGGCCGGCGTGAACTGCCGGGTGTCGCGGGTGGCTTCGTAGACCTTCTGAGTGACGTAGACGCCGGGTTGTGCCGCCCCGCGCCGAATCGACGATGCCAGGTGCACGGCCCCGCCCCACAGGTCATAGACCAGACCGGCCCGACCGATCAGTCCACTGGTGACCGCGCCGGTGTCGATGCCCGCGCGCAGCCGGATGTTGTTCCCGGTCTCGGCGTTGAAGCGGTTGACGATCCGCTGCATGTCAAGGGCGAAATCGACGGTGCGGTGGATGTTGTCCAGACGCGGCACCGTCAGCCCGCAGCTGGCCAGGTACCCGTTGTGGGTGTTGCGCACCCGCTCGACACCGTGGGTCTCGGCCGCGGCGTCGAATTGGTGCACGAGTTTGTTGATGACCTCGAGGGACTTTTCGGCCTCGAGGTTTCCGGACAACGCGTCCAGGCCGATCAGGTCGGCATAGAGGACGGTGACATCCTGGTGATCCTCGGCGATGCCCTGCTCGCCGCCGCGGTACCGCTGGACCACCTTTTCCGGCATCAACGACAACAACAGCCGGTCGTTCTCCTGCTGCTGCTGCGTCAGCAACTGGTCCTTGATCGCCAGGCTCTTGCTCATCTCGTTGAAGGCCACTGTGAGATCGCCGAACTCGTCGCCGGAGGCCACCGGCAGCGCTACGTCGTAGTCGCCCGTGCTGATCTTCTCGGCGCCGGCCTCAAGCCGCTTGATCGGACGGACGAACAGTTTGGCCCACAGCATGGCCGCCAGACAGGCCACGAAGATGACCAGGACGGTGGCGCGGACCAACCGGTGACCGAAGGCGGACTCGGGGGCGAAGGCCTCCCCGGAGTCGATCGAGGCGATGATGACCCAGTCGAGCCCCTTCAGATTGAGCGGGGCATAGGCGTGAAGGGCGCGGCGGCCGAGGTAGTTGCTGGCGATCAGGGTGCCGGTCTCACCCCGGCGCGCGGCCTCGGTGGCCCTGGTGCCGACCGGCTGGATCAGCACGGTCGTGCCCTCTTTGATCGCCCGGTCGGCCACCTCCGGCGGCGTCCCGGCGGCGATGACCTCACGGCGGTAGGCTTCGGGGTCTTCGAGGAACAACCGGGAATCCGAGCGCATTAGATTGTCGGGTCCGACCACGAAGGTCTCCCCGGTGCGACCCATCCCGGCCGCTTCCCAGCTGCGGTTGTCGGTCACCAGGTCCGTGATGATGGAGGCCGGGTAGCCGACCGCGAGCACACCCGTCGCCCGGCCGGGTGCACCGATTGGAACCAGGATCCAGGCCGTCGGCTGGGGCGACGGCAGGTAGTCGGCGAAGTCGGTGCTGGCGACATAGTCGACGTCGTTGGACGCCATCGCCTTGCGGAAGGCATCCGGGAGGTATCCCTCGCCACGGTAGGGGCCGGTGAGGACGTTCATCCCCAACTCGACGCCCTTGTCTGCGCTGTAGACGACGTCGCCAACGGCGTTGATCAGGAACACGTCGAGGAACCCGGCGCCCTTGGCGACATCGCGAAAGTACTTGTTGTATCTGGCGTTGGCCGCAGACCAGGTGCTGCCGTCACCCGCGTCGTCCACCACGACGGCCTTCTTGGGGTCCGGGAACGGCACCGTGTAGGTGGCCTGTAGGTACCGGGCCGAGTTCGAGGTGGGCATCAGCGCGGCGACGTCGACACCGTTCTCGGCGGCATCGGCGAACCGGCGGTTGTAGAAGTCGGTGATCGACTTGCTCTGCGCCGGGGTGATATCGGTGGCGGAGAGCTCGGCGAAACCGGTGTTGAACGCCTTGAGGGCGGATTCCAAGGTGTCGCCGCGGGAAAGGATCTGCATCGCACCCCGCAAGTCGGAGATTCCGAGCTCCAGCACTCGGGACTGGGCCTGGCGGATGCCGGTGAGGCGTTCGAACACCTCGGCCCGCAGGGAGGTTCGACCGGACTCGAAGCCGATGCCGCCCGCGACGGCGGTGGCCAGGATCGTCACCGCCAACAGCATCAGCATCAGCTTGGACTGGATGCTGACCCGGTCGAACAGGCTGCGCTTGGCCTTGCGCCGGCGCAACTTCTCGGCCAGTGCCGAGCGCGTGGTCGAACCCTTATGGTCCGGCGCCGAGGTGTCCGGCGCCGTAGGGTTCGACGCCGTGGGGTCTGGGGTGGTCTCAGGCGCTGCCGACATCGGGCTCCTTTCGGTCGGCCAACGCGAGGGTAACTTGTCCGATGTGACGGACCGGTACGACTTGCGGCGCTTCGTCGAGGCCCAGGACGGCTGTTATCGGCAGGTGTGTGACGAACTGCGGTCCGGACGCAAGCGCGGGCATTGGATCTGGTTCATCTTCCCGCAACTACAAGGTCTGGGCAGCAGTCCGGCCGCCGTGAGCTATGGGATCAGATCG
Source organism: Mycobacterium sp. (assembly GCA_020439025.1). Lineage (GTDB taxonomy): Bacteria > Actinomycetota > Actinomycetes > Mycobacteriales > Mycobacteriaceae > Mycobacterium. The sequence continues at coordinate 13,085 of JAGQTO010000168.1, forward strand.
CTGGCCGAAGCCCGGGCTTATCTGGCCCACCCGGTTCTGGGCCCGCGATTGCGGGAGTGTGCCCGGCTGCTGGCCGGTGTTCGGGGCCGGTCCATCACCGAGATCATGTGTTATCCGGACGACCTCAAGGTGTGTTCGTCGATGACGCTGTTCGCTGCGGCGGCCGACTCCGGTGCCGAGTCTCGCGCCGAGTTTCAGGCTGTGCTGGACAACTATTACGAAGGTCGGCCAGACACCCGGACGCTGCAGATGCTCAGCGCGGGCTGAGCACCAGCCAGCCGTGTGGAGGCACCACCGTGGCATCGACCACCTCCGGCGGGGGGGCGCCCGCACCCGCCAGGATTTCCGCCGGAGCCCCGGAGAGTTGTGCCACCGGCAACGGCATCGGAGAGTCGTCGATGTTGAGCGCGACGACCAGTGCCGAATCGCCGCTGTGGCTGCGGTAGACGTAGCCCCGATTGTCCAGACGAAGGGTCTCGGTCCGGGCCTGGTGCAGCCACGGATGCCGCCGACGCAACCCGATCAGGTGGCGATGCAGGTTCAGCAGGTCGCCGGCGGCCCCGTCGGTGCCTGCCGGCGGGGCGCCGAACTCGGGCCGCACCGCATCGTCGCCGCCGGCGCGGTCCTCCTTGACGCCGCGGTAGCCGAGTTCGTCGCCGGCGTAGACGGTGGGAACACCTCCGATGGTCAACAACGTCACCAGGGCGTGGCCGAGGTGCTCCGGGTGCGCCAACTTGCTGGCGATGCGGGTGACGTCATGGTTTCCGACGAAGGTCAGCGGGGTGAAGCTCTCGAGGAATCCGTTGTGCCGCTGCAGGGCCCAGTCCAGTTCGTGGAAGTTGCCGTCGTTGAGGCTGCTCCAGATCGCCTTCCACAATTCGTACTGGGTCACCGAGTCTGCGGTGGAGGCCTCGACGAAGGCGCTGTAGTCACCGTGAATCACCTCGGCGACGAACCAGGCTTCCGGAAACTCCCGGCGGACCCTCGGAAGCACCGCGGCCCAGAACGAATCCGGGACGGCATAGGCGGCGTCCAGGCGCCATCCGTCGGCGCCGCGGCCCAGCCAGTGCGTCATCACCTCAACGGTGTGGTCGGCGACACCCGGATTGCGGTGGTTCAGGGTGACCAGGCCGGCATGGCCCTCGAAGGTGTGGAATCGTCCGGGCCGGCCGCGGAACCACCGTGCGGCGTCGCTATCGCCGCCGTCGACGGCATCGCGGTACCGGGGAAATTCGGTGCCGACGTGGTTGAAGACCCCGTCCAGCAGCACCCGTAGACCGCGCCGGTGGGCCTCACCGACGAGCCGGTCGAAATCGGCGTCAACTCCCAACCGGGGGTCGATCGCGAAGTGGTCGGTGGTGTCGTAGCCGTGGGTGCGCGAGGCGAACACCGGTCCCAGTGCGATCCCCGAGACGCCGAGTTCCACGGCATGGTCGAGCCAGTCGACCAATCGTCTCAGCCGGTGCTCAGAGGGGCCTGGTGGTGTGGCGGACGGGAAGGCGCCGACGAATCCGAGGGGGTAGACCTGCCACCAGATCGCATGGCGCACCCAGTCCGGCCCAATTGATTCCGGCACGGTTGCCCACTGTACGCAGGGACCCAATACCGATGGACCCAATCCGATGGACCCAATACCGATGGACCCAATACCGATGGACACCGTCGCCGCCATCGTGTTCTAGTGCAGGAGTGCTGGAGTTCACCGTCGAGGACTGGTCGGCAGAGGACGTCGCGCGGCTGCGCGGTATCTACGAACCGCTCGCCGAATCGGTGCGCGACCTGGTCGACGCGGCCATCCGCACCGAGGCCGACGCCGAGACCGTCGCTGCGGTCAAGCGGGATGTCGACGCTGCTGTGGCCCGGCTGCGGGAACGTCAGATCAACGGGGCGTTCGGGGAGCGGCACACCCCATGAGGGCAGAGACTGCCCTGGGGCAACGCCGTCATGGGGCTGCGCAACGCCCTGGCACCGCCGGGGCGCAGCCGCCGCGACAAGGAG
>JAGQTO010000442.1 GCA_020439025.1 Mycobacterium sp.
GTAGGAGTTGATGTAGGCGTTGGTGAGGATCCGATACAGCCAAGCCTTGAGGTTGGTTCCGGCCCGGAACGAGCGAAACCCGGCGTAGGCCTTGACCATGGCCTCCTGCACCAGGTCCTCGGCATCGGCGGGGTTGCGGGTCATGCGCAGCGCGGCGCCGTAGAGCTGATCCATCAGCGGGATGGCGTCCCGCTCGAACCGCGCCGTCAGTTCGGCATCGGTTTCTTCCCGGCCGGTCTCGTCCTGGGTTTCCTCAGCGGCATCGCCGGTGTCCTCACTCATTGGAAGCTGATCCTAACCGGGCGCGTTCCCCGGCGAGCGCGCCAGAAGCCAGACCACACCCCGCCCCGTCCCCGCGTCGATCACCTCGAGATCGCCGAAGGCGGCGCGCAGTTCACCGGCGCCCGCCCCGAAGCGCCCGTCGGCGAGTGCCGCGATCGCCAGCAGCCCGCCGGGGGCGAGACGCTGTGCCAGCGGCCGGTTCAGCCGACGGTCGAAGAACCGGTGACACACCACCACGTCGACGGCCGGGCCTGCGGGCAGACCATCATCGAGATCGACGACACCGAACCGGCAACGGTCGGCGACCGAGTGTCGACCGGCCAGTTCACGGGCGCTTCCGATCGCCACCGGCGAGATGTCCAGGCCGATCACGTCCAGCCCGCGCCGCGCCAGCCAGACCGAAACCTCGCCCTGTCCGCAGGCGATGTCCAGTGCTGTGCCGGCGGTCGGGAATTCGTCAGCGTGCGAGGCGAATAACTGGGGCGGCCCGAAGCCCTCGGGATCGGGCGCGCCCCGCGCGGTGTAGCGCTCGTCCCAACGGCGCCGGTCTTCGTCGCTCACCGGTGCGAGCCTAGAAGCAGCGGGGCAATACGCTGTAGCCCATGGCAGCTCACGGGTTCTCCGGCAAGACGATGTTCATTTCCGGCGCGAGTCGCGGTATCGGCCTGGCGATCGCCAAGCGGGTGGCCGCCGACGGCGCCAACATCGCCCTGGTGGCCAAGACGGCCGAACCGCACCCCAAGCTCCCCGGCACCATCTACACCGCCGCCAAGGAGATCGAGGAGGCCGGTGGCAACGCACTGCCGATCGTCGGCGACGTCCGCGACGGCGACTCGGTGGCCGCGGCGGTGGCCGCCGCCGTCGAGCAGTTCGGCGGTATCGACATGTGCGTCAACAACGCCTCGGCGATCAACCTCGGGTCCATCGAGGAGGTGCCCCTTAAGCGTTTCGACCTGATGAACGGGATCGAGGTGCGCGGCACCTACGCGGTCACCCAGGCCTGCCTCCCGCATATGAAGGGCCGCGAGAACCCGCACGTGCTCACGCTGTCGCCGCCGATCCGTCTGGAGCCCAAGTGGCTGCGGCCCACCGGGTACATGATGGCCAAGTTCGGGATGACCTTGTGCGCCCTGGGCGTCGCCGAGGAGATGCGCCAGCACGGCATCGCCTCTAACACGCTGTGGCCGCGTACCGCGATCGCCACCGCGGCGGTGCAGAACCTGCTGGGCGGCGACG
>JAGQTO010000443.1 GCA_020439025.1 Mycobacterium sp.
GTCCACGCTGGGCAAGGCCGCGGTAGGTCTGGTCAAGCTGACCTCGGGTTCGGTTGCACTGGCCGGCACCGACATCACCCGGCTATCCCAGCGGCGGTTGCGCGGTCCGCGTACGAAAGTCGGTGTGGTGTTCCAGGATCCGGGATCCTCGCTCAACCCGCGCTGGCCGGTGGGTCAGGCCATCGCCGAGCCGCTGGCCCTGCACACCGGAATGTCGGCGGCCCATCGCGGCGCCCGCGTCGACGAACTGCTTGACCAGGTCCAACTGGCCCGCGGGCTGCGCAACCGCTACCCGCACCAACTCTCCGGCGGACAGCGCCAGCGGGTCGGGATAGCCCGGGCGCTGGCGCTGAACCCGGCGCTGGTGATCGCCGACGAGCCAACCTCGGCGCTGGACGTCAGCGTGCAAGCGCGGGTGCTGAAATTGCTGCGGGAACTGCAGGCCGAACACGGTTTCGCCTGCCTGTTCATCAGTCATGACCTGGCCGTGGTGGAAGAATTGTCCGACCGCATTGCGGTAATGCAGTCGGGCCGTCTGGTGGAGTGCGGTCCCGCGCGGAACGTGCTGAACAACCCGGCGCAGCCCTACACGGCCCGGCTCATCGCGGCCGTGCCGGTGCCCGACCCCGCCGAGCAAGCCCACCGCCGGGAGACCCGACTGGCCGGGGAAGTCCGCTGATCCCCGGAGAACCCCGCTGAGCCCCGAGAGATGAGCCCCGCTCCCCACCAACACTTTCGCCCACCTTCAAGCAACAGCTCAGGGGGGGCCGGGGCGCAGCGCCCGAGTCGCTGAAGGGCGGGCGAAGAGCACCTCGGCCCGTCCGAGCCCGCCGACGCCGGACCCGCCTGCTCACCGCGGCGCAAAGGCAGACTGCAACAACTCCGGACTCAGCGGCCCCGAGGCGGTCCCGGAGACGGCGTAGCGGTATAGCGCGGCGCGCAGAATCGTGCCCAGCGCCGCAACCACGACCGCGAACGCCGCAACGTAGACGGCCACGATCACGCCGAGCGCCACCCGCACCGCGTGCCCGCCGGTCCCACTGGCCAGCAGGGCGATCAGACCGAGCAACGGCAAGGCGAACAACCCCAGCCTCAGGCCGATACCGACCGAGCTGCCCACCATCTCCCCCCAGGTCGCACGCAGGATCGCCGAAGACCGTTTGACCGCCCCCACCGGTCCGAGTCCCTCGACCACCACCACCGGCAGCGCGAAATAGGTGACCACCGACCACGCCCCCTCCGCGAGACCCTCGATGATCTGTCCGAGCAGGTCGATCTTGTCGCTCAGAGAGTCGAGCATCCGGAAGGCCAGGCCGACGGTGCAGGCCAGAGCCGACCAGCCCAAAATCTGCGGAAGACGCTTGCCGGCAGCGGCGAAACCCGAACTCACCGAGGGTGATTCACCGGCGAAGCTCTGGGATGCGCAGCTGATCAGGGCGGCGTTACAGAACACGATGATGAACGCGCAGCCGAAGTACCAGACCAGCGCGCCGAGGATCATCCCGACCACTTGACCGTTGGAGGCGGTGGTCCGATCCCCACCAAGAACGGCGAGCATCGGACCACCAACGGCGGCGGTCAGTGCCAGCAGCGCGACGGCCGAGACCACCGGGAACACCGCGAGCCGGGGGTTACCCGTCAACACGGCGAGTGTGGCACGGCCGAGTTCCCGACCGCGCTTGAGCCTTTCGAACATGGGCCGCCTCTCGGGACTATCCGGCGAACCGATTGACCGGCAGGCCTTCGACGTCG
>JAGQTO010000169.1 GCA_020439025.1 Mycobacterium sp.
CTGGCCGTATCCGTCGGCCAGCACCGCCGAGGCCGCAAGATCGTCGGAGGCGTTGTAGCCGAACGGTATTCCGTCCCGGACGAAGTCATAGACCGCGCCGATCCGCTCCTCTTCCGGGAGTCGGGACCAGCCCTGCTGGTCGACGATTCCAGCGATCCGGGGATCACCGAAATCCAGCAGGGCGGTCGGTTTGAGGTAACGGTCCTCCATCCTGCGGAGCCTACCGACTGTGATGCCCCGATTGCGGGAGACTTCGACCGGTCGTGTCTCGGAGCGTTGCAGCACAACGATTTTCAGGAGGTCGGGATCCGTTGATTGTCGCCGTCAAGAATCTTGCCGTCGAACGCACCCGGTTGGTGCTCTCGGTGCTCGGCGTCGGTTTCGCGGTGCTTTTGGTGCTGGTGATGGCGGGGATCTTCGTCGGCACCACGCGTCAGGTCACCACTTACATCGACCACTCCCGCAACGCCGTCTGGGCCGTTCAGCCCGGGGTTTCGCAGATGTTCCGGGCGGTATCGTGGCTGCCCGCCGACACCCCGAGCCGACTGACGGCGCTGCCGGAGGTGGCGTCGGCCGACCCGATCCTGGGCCAGCCCTCGGATTTCATCCACAACGGCGAGCAGACCGCCTATTTCGTCCTGGGCTACGACCCGGCCACCGGAGTGGGGGGACCGTGGCAGTTGTCATCGGGGCGCGACATCGGCGGTGCCGGCGAGGTGGTGCTCGACCGTGTGCTGGCCGAGAAGAACGACATCGAACTCGGCGACGCCGTCCAGATCATCGACGGTGACTTCACCGTGGTGGGGCTGTCCGACCAGACCGCCGCGCTGGGAAATTTCTACGCGTTCGTCTCGTTGCCCGAGGCGGCGCGACTGTTGCGCGCGGGAAACCGGGTGTCCTACGTCCTGGTTCAGCCCGCGCCGGGCTACACCCCCGAACAGACCGCGGCCGCGATCCGTGACCGGGTAACCGGGACGGACGCGTTGACCTCCGCGCAGTTCGCCGACAACAGCCGCGACATCATCATCTCGATGATCGGCCGCCCGCTGAAGGCGATGATCGCCATCGCCACGCTGGTCGGCGTCGCCCTGATCGGGTTGACCGTACTGGCCTCCACCAACGAACAGATGGCCGACTTCGGCGTCCTGCGGGCCGTGGGAGTTCGCCCGGCCCAGTTGCTGCGCGCCGTGGCCGGGCAGGCCGCGCTCATCGCCGCGCTGGGATATCTGGTGGGCGCCTCGCTGGCCTACGCGTTGCAGTTCCTCATCCGCGACCGGCTCGGCGACGTGACCATCGCGGTGACCCCCGGGATGCTGGGGTTGATGGCGGTGGCCACAGCCGTCATGGCCGCCCTCGGATCGCTGGTGCCGCTGCTACGGGTGACCCGGGTCGATCCCGCTACGGCGTTCCGCCGATGAGCCCGGGTAAGGATCGGCCGGCGTTGCCCGAACCCGCCGACGTCGTCTCGGCGATCCGCGCCGCGCTGGTCAAGCTGTTGCCCGCCGAGGACCTCGCCCAGGTGGATCTCGACTCGCTCGATATCGCGACGCCGTTGCTGAGCCTGCCGGTGGATTCGGCGGTCCTGATGGCCATGATGACCGAACTCGAGGACACCTTCACCGTGTTCATCGAAGAGGAAGCGGCGTTCGGGTTCGAGTCGGTGGGCGACGTGGCGGACTACATCCGGAATCGGATCGCGGCGCGGGCGGACCGGATCGACGGCACGTGACCCCGTTCTCCGAGGAAGTCCTGGCGCATGTGCGAGTCAATGCCCCCGCGCTGGCCGAGGGCGTGCTGGACTATCGCGGCCTGCTGGACGAGTGCGGCACCCAGTTCGACTTCTTCGACAGCCGCGGGCACCTGGACACCGTGCCGGGCCCCGCGTTCGCCGAGAAGGCCCGCGCCAGGGCGGGCGCGCTTGCCGCGCGCGGTCTGGTCGCCGGCGACCGGGTCCTCATGGTGGCCAACAACACCGAGGCCTACCTCACCACGCTGCTCGGGGCGCTGCTTCTCGGCGCGGTCCCCTGCGCGGTCGCACCCCCTCCGGCGCCGTCCCGGTCAGACTCCGCGGGGGTCCGGCACCTGCGGGCGGCGATCGACGTCGTCGGCCCCAAGCTCGTGGTGGTTCCGGCGGCCGCGGTGGCGGCGGTTCCCGATGACGCCGGCGCTGTGCCCGATGCTGTTCTTTTCTTCGAAGATCTCGCCGGCAGGCAAGGGCGACCACTGCCGCCACGGCCGCCCGCCGGGCCCCACGACGTCCACCACATCCAGCTCACGTCGGGCTCCACCTCCGAGCCCAAGGCGGTGCTGCTGACACATCGCAACGTCGCGCACAACCTCGGCATGCTCGCCTACTCGATGGGTGTGCGGCCCGGCGGCGACCGCATGTTCAGTTGGCTGCCCCTCTACCACGACATGGGACTCGTCATGGTGCTGGGCGGGTTGTTCTACGGCGCCCCGGTCGCGCTGATGAGCCCTCTCGGCTTTCTGCGCGACCCGCTGTCCTGGGTGCGGCATATGACCAGCCACCGGTCCACAGTCACCGCCGGGCCGACGTTCGCCTACCGAGCCGTCACCGAGGCGTTGCAGCGATCCACCCTCGGCGGCGGGGACATCGACCTGAGCGCGTTGCGGCACGCCTTCGTCGGAGCCGAGCCGATCGGGTATCGGACGCTGCGCGACTTCGCCGAGAACTTCGGTCCGCTGGGCCTGCACCCGGATGCCCTCGTCCCGTCCTACGGCATGGCCGAGTCGGTTCTGGCCACCACGCTGGCCACTCGGTCCGCGCCCGACGGGCCGGGAGACTTCGGCCGGGTGAGATGCCTGACGGCCGATGCCGGTGACGCGCCGCTGGTCTCCTGCGGCCCTCCGATAGAAGGTATGAGGGTCGCGATCGTCGACTCCGGCGGATCGGAGGTGAACCCCGGGACGGTGGGCGACATCCGGATCAGCGGCCACTCGCTGATGAGCGGTTATCGCAACGCCGACGGCACCGTGGCCGCGCCGCCCGGCGGGTGGCACGACACCGGTGACCGCGGATTGCTTTGCGACGGAGAGCTCTTCGTCGTCGGGCGCAGCAAAGAGATGCTGATCATCCGCGGCCGCAACCTGCCGCCCTACGATGTCGAAAGCGTGATCGGAGAGATCCCCGGGGTGGGGCAGGGCAACGCCGTCGTGTTCTCGGTGCCCGGCGGAAACCGGGGGGACGAGCGCACTGTGGCCGTCGTCGGGGCGGTCATCGCCGATGACGGGCAGCGCTCACGCCTGCGCGCTGAGCTGGCCGCGGTGGTGCGCGGGACCTTCGGGTTCAGCCTCGATGACGTGGTGCTGGTTCCGCGCAGAGCCATCCCGAGGACCACCAGCGGGAAGACCCAACGCGTCAAGGTCAGGGAGTTGTATCTGTCCGGCGGCTGGTAGCCCTTCCCGGGGCTTTCTGCTCTGCGCCGTCTTCTCTGGCAAGCACGCTCAGCCGGCGGCGCACCCGGGCAGGAACAGCGATGTCGGAATCTCCGCGTCGATGGGCGCGGTGGTGCTGGTCGGGTCGGTGCCGCAGACCTCGGCCTTGTCCTTGAGCACCCAGAACTGCCCTTGCTGTTCGAAGACGAACGAGGTCGGTGCGCCCATCTCCGGGTTGTCCTTGCCGGCCAACAGACCGCTGGTCACCGCCCACCCGTCCGAGCAGGTCAGGTCGTCAACGGTGTACACGTTGTCCGGGCTCAGCGCCTGGGCGGCCTGGGTGGCAGGTGCTGTCAGCGCTTCCTTGGTGCAATTGGTCATCCCGCCGGCCATCGGTGTGGTTGCCGACGTCGTCGCGGACTTCGTCGCGCTGGTCGTCGCACTCGCGGTCGAGGTCACGGTCGTGGTCTCGGTGATGGTGGTGGTGCTGGTCGCCGACGCCGACGCTGTCGCGCTGCTCGAGCCGGCCGGGGTGGTGCTGGTCTTGGCTGCCGGTCTCGCCCCCTCGGTGGAGCATCCGGCCAGACCGATGACGGCCAGGCCCGCCAGGACGGCGGTGATTCCGTTGGGGCAGCTCATGAGTCCTCCGCATGGGTTGTGTTCGGGTCAACCACTCGAGGGAATCCTGCCAGTTCGGCACTGCGGTGGCCGGCAGCGCCACGAGGGAAGTTCACGGACCCCGGCTGCTTCGTCTAGGTTCTCGCTTAGCCTTGACTGCAGCCGAACGGGGACGATGACGATGACCACCGCCGAGGGGGACCGGCTCGAGGAGGTCAGGGCGGGCATCGCAGATTGGCGCCGCTGGGGGACCTATCTCAGCGAGCGGGCCTGGGGAACGGTTCGTGAGGATTACAGCGCCGACGGTGATGCCTGGAGCTACTTTCCTTTCGAACACGCCCACAGCCGCGCCTATCGGTGGAACGAGGACGCGCTGGCCGGCTGGTGTGACCGCGACCAGACCATCTGCATGGGGGTCGCGCTGTGGAACGGATGCGATCCGATCCTCAAGGAGCGTCCTTTCGGGCTGACCAATGAACAGGGCAACCACGGCGAGGACGTCAAGGAGTACTGGTTCTACACCGACAACCTGCCCACCCACGCTTTCGCGTCGATGGTCTACAAATATCCGCAGGTGCCCTTCCCCTACGTCGACCTGCTGGCGACGAACCGCAACCGCGGTCAGGATGTCGGCGAGTACGAGCTGTTCGACGCGCTGCGCGACGAGTGGTTGCAGCAGCGCTACTTCGACGTCCGAGTCGAGTACGCCAAGGCGACCCCGGAAGACGTGTACTGCCGCATCGCGGTGACCAATCGCGGGCCCGACGCGGCACCGATCCACGTCCTGCCGCAACTGTGGTACCGCAACACCTGGTCGTGGAACCCAGGGCAGCGTGCACCGCGGATCACCAAATGCGGAGCGGGCTCCGCACGGACGTCCCATCCCGTACTCGGTGAGCGCTGGTACTCGGTCACCTCCTCCACCGGTGAGGAGCCGGTGCTGTTGTTCTGTGAGAACGAGACCAACCGCGATCGGGTTTTCGGGGTGCCGAACACGTCGGCGACCGTCAAGGACGGCATCAACGATTTTCTGGTGCACGGCGACCGGGACGCTGTCGACACCTCATCGGGCAGCAAGCTGGCCGCCCATGTGGCCGCCACCCTGCAGGCCGGTGAAACTCTGACGGTGACAGTCCGATTCGCCTCGGCCGAACTCGGACGGCCGTTCGACGACGCAGAGCAGGTGCTGGCGCTCCGCAGAGCCGAAGCCGACGAGTTCTACCGCGCGGTGGCGGCCGATGATCTGACTGAGGACGAGCGGCTGGTCCAACGCCAGGCGCTGGCCGGGCTGTTGTGGTCCAAGCAGTTCTACAACTACCGGGTCCGACGCTGGCTCAAGGGAGACCCGGGGCAACCGCCGCCCCCGGACGCGCGCTGGAACGGCCGGAACTGCGACTGGCAGCACTTCGCCGTCACCGATGTGATCCTGATGCCCGATGCCTGGGAGTACCCCTGGTTCGCGGCCTGGGACCTGGCGTTTCACTGTGTGGCGATGGCGCTGATCGACCCGGAGTTCGCCAAGGAGCAGATTCTGGTCCTCGAGCAGTCCACCGCGCAGCATCCGCACGGGCAGATACCCGCCTACGAATGGTCTTTTGGGGACACCAACCCACCGGTGCTCGCCTGGGCCGCCTGGCAGGTATACCAACTGGATCGGCGGCACTCCGGTTCGGGTGACCGGGATTTCCTGGCCCGGATCTACCGCTCGGCAACGTTGAACGCGATGTGGTGGCTCAACCAGAAGGACAGCTCCGATCGCGGGGTGTTCGGCGGTGGATTCCTCGGTATGGACAACATCGGTGTCTTCGACCGGGACCTGCCGTTGCCCACCGGGGGAGAACTGGCCCAGGTGGACGGAACGGCGTGGATGGCCGCGCTGATCTTCCATCTCCTGGAGATGACGATCGAGTTGTCCCGGTACGAGCCGAACTACCTGTTCATGTTCGGCCGGTGGCTGTGGGACGCCTGGCTGGTCGCCAACGCCCTGGAGAAGGGCAGTGGCCGGGTCAGCTTCTGGGACGACGACACCGGCTTCTACCACGATGTGATCGAAAACCCCAGCGGCACAAACAGTTCCCTGCGGGTGTTCTCGATCCAGTCCATCGTGCCGCTGTTCGCGGCGATCGCGATCCCGACGACGTCCGTCGAGGCGCTGGAGACGATCAACCGGTGCCTGGACGACCTCTCCGAAGCCTACGAGCACACCGACGCCGACGTGCGGCTGCGGCTCGGCGGCGGAGACGGCTCGCACTTCATGATCGCGATCGTGCACCCCGACAGGCTCTCGGCCATGCTGGATCGCCTGCTGGACCCCGCGCAGTTCCTCTCCGATCACGGGATCCGGTCACTGTCGCGGTTCCATCTCGAGCACCCCTACACCTATCGGACGAACGGGCGGGAGTATGCGGTCAGCTACCAGCCGGCCGAGTCCGACAGCCGGATGTTCGGCGGCAACTCCAATTGGCGCGGCCCGGTGTGGCTGCCGATCAACGTGTTGTTCGTCCAGGCGCTGGATTCCTACGCCCGATTCCTCGGTGACACTTTCACCGTCGCCGACCCCGCCGACTCGGACCGGAGGGTCGACCTGGCGACGGTGGGCGACGATCTGGCGCGGCGGCTCACCGGACTGCTGGTGCGCGACGGTGATGGACGGCGCGCCGTGCACGGTGACAACGAGTACTTCCAGACCGACCCGCACTGGCGGGACCTCGTACCGTTCTACGAGTACTTCGACGGCGACACCGGGCGGGGCGTGGGAGCCAGCCACCAGACCGGATGGACCGCGATGGTGGCGCTGCTACTGCAGTTCCGGGGCAAGCTGCGATTCGACTGATCCACACCCCGGGTCAGCCCGGGCCGCTCAGCGGCGGGCCGTCGCCCTGGCGCCTGCGGAGGCCTTGCCCGTCCCGCCGTTCGCCGCGATGGTCCCCCCCTGCGTCGGCCGTGTCGTCGCCGAGGCCCGGCGTGCCGCCGCCGGCGAGGACCGGTTGACGTTGATGCCTGGCCCGTTCTGCACGATGGTCGCTGAGTCCTGCCCGACGGAGCCGGCAATCGCCAGCGGACCGGGGGATGCCAGGACCGAGTTCCTGTGCAGCGCGTCCCGGCCGCTGCTGAGAACGCTGAAGGCGGAGGTGAAATAGCCGTCTGCGCCGCCGTCCCCGCCGGCGAGCACGGTGTTGTAGTCGCCACCGATCTGCGATGCCGAGTTGGCCGCCCCGTTGGCGGCGATGACGACATTTCCGGTGCCCCCGAACTGTGCTGCGCCGTTGAGGAATCCGTTCTTGGCATCCACCTGATTGTCGGAGCCGTTCATCTGGGCTGCGGCCAGCGCTGATCCGTTTCTGGCGTAGACCTCGTTTCCGGAACCTCCGAATTGGGCGGCGGCGAGGGCGGTTCCGTTGAGGGCGAAGGCCCGGTTACCGGTGCCGCCGAGTTGAGCGGCGGCGTTGAGGATCCCGTTCCCGGCGACGACGTTGCTGCCGGTGCCCAGCATGCTGACCGCCGCGTTGAGCACCCCGTTGTCGCCGTTCCTCCCGGCGAGAACAGAGTTGTCGGCCCCGCCGAGGTTGGCGGCGAAGTTCAGTATCCCGTCGGCGACGACCGACAGGCCTTCATCGGGTGGTTGCGTGCCATCGCCGAACAGGTTCAGTGCGATGTTGCCGAACCCGCCCTGCGCCCGGACCTCGGACCCGTTCGGCACCGTTGTGCCCAGCGACACACTCGCTGCGATGTTCAGGAACCCGTCGGCCACTGCGGTGCCATTCGCGCCCAACTGCACGGCAACGTTGAGGGCACCGGCGGAGTTGTCCGCCAAAGAGTCCGGTCCGGCGGCGAAGGCGACACCGAGCAGACCGTCCGCCCGGGCGCCCGCGCCCTCACCGATCGCCACGGCGATACCCAGGGGACTGCTGGTGCAGCGCGCCGGGTCGGTGCTGAACCCGAACAGCGAGGCGCAGGTCGCCTTGGCCGAAGGGGCCACGCTTACGCCGGTGGCGCCCAGAGCTCCGGCAGCGAATGCCGCCACCGTCAGCGTTATCGCTGCGTTCTTCTCAACCATCGAATGCTCCCGTTTCGCGACCTGGTTTTTCAATATCCGCGGAGTCGTTCGACCATCCCACGGCACCGGGAATCGGGCAACTGATCCGGCGGTTGTGATGCGGAAAGAAACCAGCTCATTAATCGGTGGATCAAGGCACCTTCCGACCGGGCCGTCGCTCAGAGCCCGGCCGCGTTCGCCTCGGCGTTCTGTTCGTCCCGTCGGGCGCGGGCCGCCCGGTCGGCCGCGATCGCCGGCGGCACGATGAGCGGAACGGCGATCAACCCGATGATGCCGAACACCCAGGCCCCGAGGGTGGTGTCCGCACCGCCCAGCAGCGGACCGGCCAGGCTCGGGCCGAGTGCCAGTCCGATAGAGGACATGCCGAGCATCAGTGCGACGAGCCGGCCGGAGTTGCGATCGAGGTCCGCCGCCACCGACAGCGCCAGTGGCAACGTCACCCAGTAACCCAGGTTGATCACCAGGTTCCCGGCGATGTAAGCGCCCGGTTCGTGGATCAGCGGAACCACGAGCACACCGAGGCCGGAGAGCAGCAGACCCGCCGCGCCCAGCGCCGCTCTACCGATCCACCGACCGAGCAGCCACGGGGCCATGGTTCCGAGCAGGCCGATCAGCTGGGAGAAACCGAGGAAGCTGCCGGTGGCCCCGGCCGACATTCCGGCGCTGGTGCCGAGTTCCTGGGCGAAGGTCCACAACCCCGCGACCGCGAACTGGGACAGCGTGATGGCCAGGCCCAGGAAAATAGGCAGCGGGCTGAACAGATTCAGGGCCGGCGCGTCGCGGCTGAGTTCGGCCGCGACCTCGGGATCCCGCTCCCGCACGGCGGCTTCCGCCGCTTCCCGCTGCGCCGCGATCGACCTCGTGTCGGGCAGCTTCCACCAGATCAGCACCAGGCACAGCAGTTGGACGGCCACCATGGCCGCGTAGGGCAGCACGATCGGATAGATCTGGCGCAGATAGGGATTGGCGCTCATCATGACGAAGACGAAGATCATGTACCAGGTGGTCATCAGGCCGAACGCGCGCTCGCTGTTGTTGGCGAAGGACAACGCGGCATTGCCGGCGACGAAGGCCAGACCGCAGCCAAGTCCCAGGACGACCATCCCCGCCAACAGGGACCAGAAGCCGTTGTCGCTGACGTTGCTGATGTACAACAGCGCAGCAGAAGCCAGCACAATGCCGTAGCTCGCGGTGCGCTTGAGGTTCCGGGTGCCGATCGAGTGGGCCAGGCCCAGCTCGACGACGCCCATCGTGCCCAGCGCCGCGGTGACCAGCAACCCGGCCTTGGTGTTGCTCAGCCCGAATCCTTCGTGGAACGAGGTCGCGTACAACGGGCTGAGAAGGTCTGCCATCACCCCGGCGAGGCCGGCGGCGATCCCACCGATGAGCAGACCCCGGGGTTCCCTGGGGCGTCCGGGTTCGGTTGCTGCAGGCTGATCGGTGGGCATGGGCAACATGGTGCCCCCGCCGGCGACCCGCCGTAGCCGGTTGCGGCGGAACACGCCGGAGTTTCCCTACGATCACCGGGTGGCCGACCGCTATGGCACCGATGTGCTCGCCAACGACCCGCACAACGACCGCAAGGTGCGCTCGGTGGAGCACTGCGCGGAGATCGGGACGGTCGTGGAGGATCCGCAGTCGGGTTTCGTCGGCGCGGTGGTGGGCATCGAGGGCGGCCGGGTCGAACTCGAGGACCGGCATCGGCGCACCCGGGTGTTTCCGCTGGGTCCCGGCTTCCTGATCGAGGGCCGCCCGGTGATCCTGACCGCCCCGCGTCGCACCGGCGCGCCCTCGTCGCAACGCACCGCCTCCGGATCTGTCAAGGTCGCCGGGGCCGCCGCGCGGGTGGCACTGGCCGGTCGCATCTACGTGGAGGGCCGACACGACGCCGAACTCGTCGAGCAGGTCTGGGGTGACGACCTGCGGATCGAGGGCGTCGTCGTGGAGTATCTCGGGGGTGTCGACGATCTGGCCGAGGTCGTCAGGTCCTTCCGACCCGGGCCGGGCCGGCGGCTCGGGGTCCTGGTCGATCACCTGGTCAGCGGGTCCAAGGAGGCCCGGATCGCGGAGTCGGTGCGGCGCGGACCCGGCGGCGCGCACACCCTGGTCGTCGGGCACCCCTACGTCGACATCTGGCAGGCCGTCAAGCCGGCACGGGTCGGCCTGGCCGCGTGGCCGGCCGTTCCGCGCAGCGTGGAGTGGAAGCACGGCATCTGCCAGGCCCTCGGCTGGCCGCACCGCAATCAGGCCGATATCGCCCAGGCGTGGCGGCGCATCCGCGGTTCGGTGCGCGACTGGACCGACCTGGAACCGGAACTGATCGGCCGGGTCGAGGAACTCATCGACTTCGTGACCCAGAAGGATTGAGCGCAGAAGGATTCAGCGCAGGGTCTGACTGAGAACGGTGCTCTACAGCAGGCGCACCTTGGCGCTGGCGATGTCGTAGACCGCACCGACGATCTTGACCTCTCCGGCCTTCTCCGCTTCGGCGAGCAGTGCGCTGTTGCCGCGCACGTGATCGATCACCGCGCCGACATTGCGCTTCACGGCCTCGTCGAGGTCGCGTGCCCCGGTGATTCCGGGCCTGATCGCAGCGATGATCGACTCGATGTTGCCCCCCGGCTTGGCGTCGCGGTAGGCGGCATCGACCGCCCCGCAGTCGGAATGCCCCAGCACCATGAGGATTTTCGAGCCGAGGACCTTCTGACCGTACTCAAGGCTGCCGAGGTTGGTCGGGGACTGGGCGATGTTTCCCGCCTCGCGGACCACGAAGATGTTGCCGACGAACTGGTCGAAGATGATCTCCGGGGCCAGTCGGCTGTCGGCACAACCGAGAACCGTCGCGAACGGGGCCTGCCCGCGGTCGATACCGCGCGTCCAGATGGCGTCGATCTCCGCGGTGTTGCGGATCGCCGGCGTACGGGCGGCGAAGCGGGTGTTGCCCTTCATCAGGACCTCGAGCGCATCTTCGGGCGTTGCGGGCGTGGGCGCTGGGGGCCGGTCCGGTGTGGGCTCGGCGGGAGAGGACTCGGCGGCGGGAGGGGATTGCGTGGAGCCGCAGGCGGCCGCGGTGACTGCGAGGGCCGGAAGTGCGGCCAGGACATAGCGGCGGGTGCGATTCTCGGGCATCACCGCAATGGTGACATAGCGCCATTGGTGAGACAGGGGGCGCCTGCGCGACAGGTGCTCACCCGGCCGCCCGGTGCCCAACGGTGCGAACCAGCGTCCAGCCGGCCAGGGTGCCCAGCGCGATGGAGATGATGGCGGCGCCGGCGGCGCCGAGGCCCGCCTGGTTGAGGTAGTCCCCGGCGGGTCCGCGGCTGACCGACATGAAGGCCAATTGGCCCGGCACCAGGGACCAGAACACCGCCAGCGTCAGGACGATGGCCGGCGGCGCGCCGCGGATCCTGGCGAAGAACATGGCCAGCGGGATCGCCACGATCGCTCCGGCGAACCCGGAGTGCGTCGAGTTGAGCACCAGCCCCGCGGCGCTCTGGGTCAACATCGCGACGGCGATGATCAGCAGCAGCCAGACCAGTGATCCCGGTGGCGCCGAGAGGTACAGGTACAGCCCGACCGCGATCACGGCGATCGACACAGCGTAGGACCACGACCCCATCGGGGGCGCCGTGCCCTGCGGCGACACCTGGCCGGCGATCTGCACTCCGACCACCACGCCGTAGACCATCAGGGCGAGCTGTGTCACGCCGAAGACCAGCCGGCCCGCACCGGCGATGATCCGGGAACCCGCCAGTTCGATGGAACCGACAACCAGGGCCATCCCGGGCAGTGTCGCGATCAAGGCGGGGGTGATCACCCGAAGCAGCCCATCGTGGGCGACATCGACGACGAACCAGGTGGCCAGCAGCGTGACGACCAACGCCGAAATGGTCGGCAGGATCGGTGCCAGCCCAGGAAGCGGCCGGCTGGTCAGCATGATCACGCCCACCACGAGACCCAAGGACAGGTGCGCAAGCAGCCCTCGCCAGGAGGGTTCGACGGACATGCCGAATCCGACCGTGGTCAGCACATAGCCCAATGTGGTGGCGACGGCGCCGAAGCGGGGTGGCTGCCGGCGGGCGGCGCGGATGGCCGCGACCGCATCGGTGGGCGCTATCGCGCCGGCTTCCGCCAGTGCGGCGATCTCGTCGACGCGCGCTGCCATGTCGAACTGTCCGGAGGGCTGCACCGAACCTGCCAGTTCGAAGGCACTGTTGCCGATCTGGAGCATCAGCATGGTGGGCAGCGCCGCCAACTGGACCGGTTCGCTGGTGTACTTCCGGGCCATATCGCTCAGCCGCGTCTCGACGACCTGGATCGGCTGGGCAACTTCGATCAGGGCCGTCCCGATCTCGCGAAGCATCGCCGCCACATCGTCGATGTCGTAGTGATCCGGCGGGGCCAACGCCGGCTGAGGAGTTTTGAACGGCATCGAAACCTTGAGCACCGGGCCATCATGACGCTGGCGGAGGCGTTGGCACCGGTCCGGCAGCGGCGTTGGCGAAATTTTTGCCGAACCGATAGCGCTGCTACCGTCGATAACGAGGTGAACGACTTCCCGGGGAGGACATGGTGGCGGCCTCCAAGTACGTCGGGCGTGTCGGAGGACTGGCGATAGCGCTGGGTCTGGGTGCGGCGGTATTCGGTCTCGGGCAGGGTGCCGCGGATGCGGCCCCGGCGCAGGGTGCCTCCGATGGTGGGGAGTCGGCATCGTCGTCGGGCTCGCGGGAAGCCGGGCCTTCCCGCGGCGGGCCTGGGCGCCGGCCGGCGCGTGCCGCAGCGGGTCTCGGCGCCGCCGATTCCGTGGTGAGCACGTTTCCCGCGGTGAGCAAGGATTCATCTGCGGCGGGTCGGCCGTCCCGGCCCGGTAGGGCGAGCCGCTCCGCCCGGGTCGGCGAACCGGTCCCCGTGGTCCCGATACCTGCTGAGATCACGGCCCCTGCCGAAACGACGGCGCTCACCGACACCTCCGCGGCAACAGAGTCGGCCCCGGCCGCCGACAACCTCGCCGCGGGATCAGTCCGCGTCGACCTTCCGCCGATGCCGGTGGAGAACGGCTGGTCGTTCACCGTCTCCCAGGACGAAATCGCCGCCGTCGCCGCCGACTACGTCGCCGGCGGCGGCGACCCGGCCGACGGTGCCCGGTTCTTCTTCGGCGACCTCGCGGTCGGCAGCCTCGACGCCCTGGCCGGGGTGGACCTGACGCCGGAGGATGCCCGCGTGCAGCTGGGCAATCTGGCGGTGTCGGGCTACTTCGGCGGAATCTGGTTGCGCGACAACCTGCGTGAGGCGCCGGCAGCGGCGGCGCCGGATATGACGGCAGGGGATATGACCGCAGGGGTCGACCTCACCGCGTCGACGATCGGGATCCGCATCTTCGACGCGCTGGCGACCGGCCTGATGGGGGCGGCCAGTTCGCCCGGCTTCTTCGCCCGCACCGCCGCGCACGCCTCGGTGCCGGTCCTGCTGGCCCTCTACGGGTACAACCGCGGCTATCTCGACGTTCTGCTCGAGAATCCCCCGCCGGGGGTGCCGTCGATGCAGGACACCTTGACCTGCGAGGGCTTCCTGGATTGCAATTCCACCGCCTTCCCGGTGGACATCGGCACCCGCTACGACGCCGCCCTGGGACTGCTCGACAGCCCGCCCAGCTTCGCCTGGCAGGAGATGCGGCTGTGGACCGCGCTTCTCGAAGGCGCCACCGGTGCCGGTCGTGGGGTGTGGGAGGCCATCGCCGGCGCGGGTGGGTTCTCGCCGGTTTCCTACCGGGCGCTGGTCGAACTGAGTTCGGCCTATCTGATGATCAGCAAGGGTGCCGTGCTCGCCAGCATGCTCGGATACGCGGGCGGCGATACCGCGGTGGCCCGCAGTTCGCTGCGACTGCAGGCTGGTCTGTGGATCTGGTCGGGGGCCTACTTCGCCGGGCTGGCCTCCAATGCACCCGCCGGAACGATGCCGACAATCGTCGTCGTGGACTGACAGTCAGCCATACCGTGATCAGGCAGGTTTCTGCGCACTAGCGCCGTGGCCTACGATTTGCTCATGGCTAACGAAGACGAAGACCGCGGAACTCATGCTGAGGCCGTACCCGGTGAGGCCGATGCGTCGACCGGCGACGTGATGGCGATCAGCGACGCCGCCGAGGCGCGCAACTCGCTCGCCTGGCTGCCGCTGGTTCTGGGATTGTTCGTTATCGCCGTGGACATCCTGCTCTTGGCCCGGTTGAAGCCAGGGTTCTTCCTGTCCAGGTCTCTGCCAAACAGTGTTGCTGGTGTGTTACTGCTGACCAGCCTGCTCGTCGGCGCATTTCTGATCGCCTACTCTGCAATTCTTCGCAACCGTAATTTCGGCGGCGATGACAGTCACTCTTTTGGCAAGCGGGTGGTCCTCCCACTCATCCTCGGATTGCTGGCGCCACTGCTGACGGTGTGGGGCCTCGAGGTGGTTCAGTCCTCCCGGGACAGCGCTCCGCAGGTCTCGTGCACCGAGCTCTATCAGATGGCGCAAACCACCCGTAAGGACAACCCGAAGTTCCGGATGCCGGGGAACGATCGCGACGAACGCCGATGCGGAATCAACAAGGTCCTGGGCATCTAGAGCCGCCTGGGCGTTCGGCCGGACTCGGCATTCAGTTCGCTTGGATTTCGATGGCAACCTCGGCAAGGGTTTCATCGTCACAGAGACCCAAGTCGCGGACAATTTCGGCTGCGGATGAAGCGTCGGAAACCAGGTGCAGCGGAATCCCCTCGTCGCGCAGAGTCTCTGCGTGTGAACGCAATGCGGTGTTGCGCTCGTCATCGTCGTCTCCGACCTGCCGGATCAGGATCAGCTTGACCCGGCCGGGGAACTCGCGCGCCATCTCCTCGTAGGTCAGCGGATCGCGCTGGCCGCTGTCGCCGATGAGCACGAACGGCATGAGCGGGTAGGCCTCCATCAGTCGCCGGATGGCGGTCCGCTTGTGCTCGGGTCCGCTGCGTTGCAGGTACCGTTCGGTTGGCCCCCAGTGGGTGAGGAACATCGGACCCACCGGGAACCCGCGCAACTGCACGAACTCCTGCAACGCCGGGTAGAACGACCAACTGCCGGTGGACACATAGAAGAAGGTCGGCGCCGGCTTGCGATTGCCGGCGCGGGTGGCAATGCCGCGGACCAGCCCGCGGTACAGCGAGGCCATCCCGGGAATGGCGGATCGCTCACTGGCCTCGCGCAGAACCGTCCGCACCACCATCGCCGCCCCCTCGGTCAGGCCGGTGAGCAAAATGGTGTCGTCGATATCGGAGATGACCAGGAACGGTGCCTTCGGCGATGGTTTAACGACTCGGCCGGTACCCGACGCGCACTCGCCGTCCTCGATCGGCGTGATCACCGCCCGTGCCTCGTGCCAGCCCGCCGGCAGGTCCGGGACCGGCAGCGAGAAGTTCGCGAACCCGTTGCTGTCGGTGACCTCGGTGGCACTGTGCTCACCGATGCGAAGCTCAACCTCGGCGCCGACGATGCGCAACGCGGCGTGCCGGTGCAGATTGGCTTGGGCGACATCCCAATACGGCAGGCGGCTACCCCCGGGCAGTTCGGGAGTCTCGGTCACCCGCACCCGCACCTTGGCGACGCCGTCGGCGGCCACGAAGCCGCGATAGACCTCCACGTGCATGCCGCGGAAGATGCCTGACTTCATCTTCTGCTCGCGGCGGCGCCTGGTGAGGCTGCTTTCGATACCTGCCACGAACGCAGCGGTTTCGCTGCTGCGCAGTCTGGAATTCAACTCCGAGGCGATCCAGCGGGGAAAACCGTCCATCCCTCCAGCATGGACCGCGGGAACCGGGGCCGCACCCGATCCGGGCCGATCCGCGGCGTCGGCACCATACCGGTCGGGCTCAGCGGGGCCACGCCTCATGGATATCGATGGCGACCAGTGTCGGGAACCCGAGCGGCCGTCCCAGCGGCCCGCGGGGGTGGACGCGCCGGCGGGTAGGCACCGACAGGCCGCCGAACTGCCGGTACTTCTGGCACAGGTGCGCCGCCCTGGCCCACGAGCCGATCACCTCGGCGGTGTAATCGTGTCGGCGCAGCAGTCCGTCCCCGTCGAACCAGAAATCCTGCACAGGACAGTGGGTCGGAAGGTCGGACGGGAAGCGGGCCCGCAACCGGGTCTCACCGTCGGCGGAGGACTCGCCGACCGTGTCAACCCTGACCCCGGGATAGGTCAGAAGAAACGGCAGAGTCAGGTAATTCCACATCGCGTAACCGCAGAAATACGTGAAATCCAGGGCGTCCCAGTACAGCGAACGTCGCCACTGGCCGAACTTCGCGCGCGGATCGGTCCGCGAGGAAAGGACGTTTCCGGCGAGATCCCGGATCTCGACGCGGTTGGCGCCGTCGAGCACCGCGATCTGACCCGGCTCCGGGAAATCCTCAAGGGCCACTTCGGGTTTGCGGACGTTGACCGATATCGCGGCGTTGCGAAGAACAGGTATTCGCTTGGCCGTGAAAAGGAAACCGCGGATTGAGACATTGAGGTCGACGGTGGACAGCGACTTCCAGTAGCTCAGCCCGCCGTGCGCATCGAGGATGCCGCCCATGGCGTCTGCGGTCATGTGCAACAACAATAGAGGGATGGATCTGAGCACTCTGCAACATGTCCTGATCTGGGCCCTGGCGATCAACTTCGTGATCCTGCTGATCTGGTTCGCCGTCTTCAGCCTTGCCCACGACTGGTTGTACCGCTCCCACACCCGGTGGTTCCAGTTGTCCAGGGAGAGCTTCGACGCGCTGCACCACGGGGGGATGGCGGTCCACAAGATCGGCGTCTTCGTGTTCATTCTCGGGCCGCTGATCGGCGTGACGCTGGCCGGCTGAGCCGCCGGGAGAGCCGGATTCAGGACAGGTACCTGCCGAACCACTCCTGCAGCCGGCGCCAGGCGTCGGCGGCGGCGACGGGGTTGTAGCGCCGTCCGGTGTCGTTGAAGAAGGCGTGGTCCGCGTCGGGTTCGATGACCAGTTCGTTGACCAACCCGGCACGGTCGAGGGCGGCTTGGGCAGCCGGTTCGGAGGACGTCACCCTCTCGTCGAGAGCGCCGTAGAAACCGAGCACGGCGGCGTCTTTGGAGCCCGCGAAGTCGGGGTCGGCCGGCAACGGACCGTAGAACGGTGCGGCCGCGGCCAGCCGCGGCTCGCCCGCGGCAAGGAGTTGCCACACCAGTCCGCCGCCGAAACAAAAACCGACCACGCCCAGCGACGGCCCGGGCACGCGCCGCTGGAGCTCGTCGAGCCCGGAGCGCAAGTCGGCGACGAAGTGGTCGGGCCCGATCGCCGCCAGCGCCGCGGTGGCGGCGGCCGGGTCGCTGAACGTCGCCGTCCCGCCCTGCCCGGAGAGCAGATCGATGGCCAGCGAGGAGTATCCGGCGCCGGCGAGTCGGGCCGCCACCGAGCGGACCCAGTCGTTGAGTCCCTTGTTCTCGTGGATGACCAGGACCGCGGCGCGCGGGTCCTCCGCCGGTGCCCAACCGCCCTGTAGCTGACCGTGCGGGCCGGACCATTCGATCGGTTCGACGGGCCGGGCGGCCTGCATCCCGGGCGGTCCCGTTTCGGGGGGCGCCGTTTCCGGCGGGGTCGCTGCCGAGGTGGAGGGTCCGGCCCGCCGCCGGTCACCGCAGGCGGCGATCAGCGCCCCGGCCGCCGTCGTGCCCACGCCCAGCAGAGCTAGCCTGCGCAACGCCTCCCGGCGCGACAGCAGGCCGTCGACGTGATCGGTGGCGATCTCCTCGGCGATGTAGCGCTGCAGGGGTGTCATTTTCGTCGGGTACCCCGCTCAGCGGCTCAGAGCACGTGACCGCCGCCGGTTCATCGCTTCTTCTTCCGGTCCCGGGGCGGAGGAACGTTGGCCACCACCGGGAAGTCGCCGGTGTGGCCGATCCGGTCCTGGGCGATTGCCAGAACCCGCTCGCGGACCAGGAACCAACCGCCGATGAGAGCGGGAATGATGACCGCCAGGCTGCCGACGGTCCAGGTGCCTATCGGGTAGTCGAAGGCCATCAGC
>JAGQTO010000444.1 GCA_020439025.1 Mycobacterium sp.
CGCAAAATACCCGCGACACGCCGGGATTTCGGGCACTTTGTGTCTGCTCGCGGGGGTGGGCGCCCGGGGGGCTAGACACCCACGAGGGCGAGGGCGGCCCACAGCGCGATGACCGCGGCCACCAGGCTCACCGGGACCGTCAGCAGACCCAGTGCGCTGAACTGGCGCGCGCTGGTGGGCTCGCCCCGTTGATGCAGAAGATTGCGCCACAACAGGTTCGACAGCGATCCGATGTAGGTCAGGTTGGGGCCGATGTTCACCCCGATCAGGACAGCCAGCACCGCACCCGGCCCAGTTCCCGCGGCAAGCGGTAGCAGCACCAGCACCGCCGGCAGGTTGTTGACCAGGTTGGACAACACCGCCGCGACCGCGGCGATCGCGAGCAGCGCGGCCAGCCCGGTTCCCGATGGCAGCAGGCGAGCCGCGGCGGAGTCCAGTCCGTTGACCATCACCGCCTTGACCACGACCCCGAGGGCCAGGACGAAGGCCAGGAAGGGCAGGTTGATCGACCGGAGGATCCCTGCCGGAGTGCTGCGCCCCTGGGACAGTGACCGGACCGCCAGCACCGAAGCCCCGGCCAATGCCGCCCACACCGGCGAGAGCCCGGCAAGGGAAAGAACGGCGAAACCGGCGAGGGTCGCGGCCAGCACCGACAGCACCAGAACGGGGACCGGCTGGCGGCCGACCGTCGTCGTCAGGACCGGCCGGTCGACAAGCTCACCACGGAAAACCATTCGGAACAGCAGATATTCGGCTGCTATCGCGACAAGCCAGGGGCCGACCATCAGGACCCCGAACCGGGTGAAGGACAACCCGGCCGCCGAGAACGCCAGCAGATTGGTCAGATTGGACACCGGCAGCAGCAGCGAGGCCGTGTTGGACAAATGCGCGGTGGCATACAGATGCGGTCTGGGTGGGGCTCCGGTCGAGCGGACGGTGGCCAGCACCACCGGGGTGAGCAGTACCGCGGTGGCGTCCAGGCTCAGAACTGCGGTGGTGGCGGTGGCGGCCAGGAACACCCGGCCCAGTAGCCGGCGCGGCTGACCGTGGTTGCCGCGGGCCATCCATCCGCCGGCCAGCCGGAACAGACCCTCGTCGTCGCAGAGGCCGGCCAGCACCAGCACGACCGCCAGAAAGCCGACCACCGGCAGCAGGCCACGAACCTCGGTCACGGCATCCTGCACCGAGACCGCGCCGGCAGCGACCACCAGCAGGGCCGCCGGAACAGCGCCCACAGCCTCGGACCAACGGGCCGTCGCGGAGAGCAGAACCGTCGCCAGTGCCGCGCAGGACAGGGCCAGCGCGGCCGTCATCCGTTCAGGTCCACGGGTCGGTGCGCTGCCAGAGCGTCGGCAGATGCACCGAGACGCCGTCCCTTCGGGCGAGTTCGGCGAATGTTCGCAGCGTGACGTCGAGGTCGTCGCCCGCGTAGGGCAGAGCGCGCAGCGGTTTGGTCAGTGGCCGGAAGAAGTCGTCCCAGTGGATCAGCACCACGCATCGCGCCCCAACCGCTGTGACCGTCTCCTCCCAGTAACGGGTCAGGTAGTTCGACGGCTGGACGCCGAGTTGCCCCACACCGAGGTAGGCCACCTCGGCACCCCGGCCGGCCAACGCCCCCGGCAAGAATCCTGCGCTGCCCTGGATCAGTAGTTGACGCCCACTGGGCCGGTGGTGGACCAGCGTCGACCACGCCTCGCCGCACCGGTAGGACGATGTCTTCGCGGGCGGGACGATCGGGGC
>JAGQTO010000445.1 GCA_020439025.1 Mycobacterium sp.
ATAGGGGCATTCCCCTCATTCCTTCTGTCCGATCGGGACGACGAGCGGGTCGGGGTCGGCGGTGGACCCGGTGATGCGCAGGTCCGTGGCTGCCACCTTAACCCGGAAGCCGTGCTCGTGGTCGTAGCTCTCCAGCACCGACCTCTTCACCTTGCCCCGACTGCGCGAGAAGGTCGGACGGGTCTTCCTGCTCAGGTCGTACCAGACGAAGACGAGTGCCGGCTCTCCCCCGGGCTCGGCGAGCTGGCTGGTGCCGATGACCGCCCCGAGCGGTTGATCGTCCCCGGGGCGGAAGCCGCAGGCTTGCAGCATGCGCATGTAGTGCGCCAACTGCAGGCCGTCCTGGAAGTGATGCGTACTCGCGGTCAGCCCCGGCGCGTCCCACCAGACTGCGGGCCGGGTCAGCGAGGACACCCGCATGGACGTCTTCTTGGCCGCGTCCACCGTCTTGTGGTGCTTGACGTCGGCGGGCAGGTAGCCGCCGTCGACCTTCACAAGGACGTCAGGCTTGCCGGTGCGCCCGCCCGCCTCGTCGTCGGGCAGCCACCCGCCCAGGATCAACGGGGCCCCGGACTGCATTGCCGCCACGGTCTGCCCGATGGCGTCGTCCTTGCGCAGCGCCGGGTCGACCAGCACCGCGGAGCCAGGATGCAGCCGCAGCAGTTCGGCGAACACCTCCTCCTCGAAGCGACGGCCGGCGTCGAGGTCGGCCTGCATCTCCTCCGACGGTTCCCACACCAGGCGTGGCACCAACGGCGCGAAGTCGTTGTGGGTGCGCACGGGACACTTCTTGGCCGCGTACCCGCCGAGGAGGACCGGCTTCTGCACGTCGTTCACGGTGCCACGCTCCCCCTGCCCCCTGGCTATTGCCCGCCGCTGCGGTTCCGTTGATTGTGACCCACTTCGTTGTCAGCCTGCGGCGGTCACACACTCGTTGACTCAACGGTCCCGCCAGGCCAGTAGTTTCCGCTTCGCCGACCGCAACGCAGCGTCATCCGGGCCGCCCTCGTCGTCGCCGTCGCCGAGTGCCGCCTCGATGAGGGCAAGGCGATCGTCGACTTCGTCGCGGCTGTAGGCGAATAGCCCGATCTCATCCAGCCCGCGGCCCGCAAGCGGCCGATCGGATCCGCCGAGGCGGACATAGGCGGCCTCTGCCTGGTCACGGGAGCCATCACGCTCGATTTCCATCTCCACCAACACATCCGAGATCGGGCGAATCCCGTCGATGCGGTCAAGGATCTGCCGGACCTTCGGGCGGCGTACGTCGAGGGCCTCGGCAAGGTCGGCGACCTCGGAGTCGCCCTCTTCGATCAGCCGCAGCGCGCGAAAAAAGTCCATTAGCAACGACTTTGGCTGAGAGGATTGAAGTAGTAGAGCCGCGAAGGATGCGGCGGCGCAGCAGAAGGGCGGGGATATCGTGAACTCGACAGCGCATGTGATCATCTGGGGATTCGGCCGGCGGACAAGCGGCAGAAGTCTCTTCAGCCTCATCGAGGGGGATCGACAGATCTGGACGGGCCGTCCGGCCGCGGACATGTTCGACGACGCCCCCCTGGCCAGCCTGTTCGCCAGATTCAATCTCCA